>NZ_JAODNI010000061.1 GCF_025465255.1 Pseudonocardia sp. | reverse complement strand
TCAGAGCGCGACTCGCGGGGATTCGGATGCCGACTCGCGGCGGTCCGCGGCGCGGGAGGCGAGGCCCATGGCCAGGGCGACGAGGGCGAGGGCGGCCCCCACGAAGGCCGGAGCGGTGTAGTCGTGGCCCGTGGTGAGCAGGACGGCGCCCAGCGCCGGGCCGAGCGTGTTCCCCACGTTGAACGACGACGTGTTGGTGGCGCGAACGAGCCGGGAGTTCAGGCCGTGAGCGTCGTCGACCACAGCTCCTCGCCCCGCTGCCCACGCAGCGTCGCCCGCAGCTCCCGCCCGCCGGGCGCGACCTCCAGCTCGCCGAAGTTCTGGAACCCGTCGAGCGGCGAGGTGTTCTGCGCGGGCGGCGGCTGCACGAACACGGCCTCCGGGCCGAGCGAGGGATCCAGGTCGCCGGGCCCGAACGCCCCGGCATGCAGCGGCCCGGACACGAACTCCCAGAACGGGTCGAAGTCCTGAACCGACGCACGCTCGGGCGAGTAGTGGTGCGCGGCGGTGTAGTGGACGTCCGCGGTCACCCAGACGACGTTGCGGACCTTCCGCCGGTGCAGCCCCTGCAGCACCCCGGCGATCTCCGACTCGCGCCCGCTCGGTGCTCCCGGGACGCCGTTCGCGACAGCCTCCCAGGCACCCTGGCCGTCCGCGACGCAGAGCCCGAGCGGCATGTCGGCCTGCACGATCTTCCAGGTCGCCCGGCTGGAGGCGAGCCCGTCGACGAGCCAGCGGGCCTGCTCGGCGCCGAGGATGTGCCCGTCCGCGCCGGTGTTCGGCCCGTTCGCGTCCCGGTAGGTGCGCATGTCCAGGACGAAGATCTCGACGTGCGGGCCGTACGGGATCCGCCGGTACACCCGCCCGTCGACGGCCCGGCGCGGGTCCAGCGGCACCCACTCGTGGAACGCCTGCGACGCGCGCTCGGCCAGGACGTCGACGCGCTTCTCCGTGTACTCGGGCAGGGCCAGGATCTCCCCGGGGTACCAGTTGTTCAGCACCTCGTGGTCGTCCCACTGGTTGATCTGGGCGACGGACGCGGCGAACGCGCGCACGTTCTCGTCGAGCAGGTTGTAGGCGAACTGCCCGCGGTACTCCGTCAGCGTCTCGGCGACCTTCGACTTCTCGGGCGTGACGACGTTCCGCCAGGTCCGGCCGTCGGGGAGCGTCACGCTCTCCTTCAGCGGCCCGTCCGAGTAGACGGTGTCCCCGCTGTGCAGGAACAGGTCCGCGTCCCGGGCGGCCATCGCGGAGAAGATCCGCATCCCGCCGATGTCCGGGTTGATCCCCCAACCCTGCCCGACGACGTCGCCCGACCAGAGCAGCCGGACGCGCTCGTCCCCGCCCGGCTGGGTCCGGAAGACGCCGGTCAGCGGCTCGCTCGCCGTGCGGCCGTCGAGATCCTCGGCGGTGACGCGGTAGTGCGTGGTCCGGGCCGCCGCGGGGACACGGACCCGGCCGGTGAGGTCCGTGTCCGGGGTCAGGACCGGGCCGGGGATCCGCCGGGCGCGACGGAACTCCGGGTTGTCCGCGATCTCGACGACCATCCGCGACGGCCGGTCGGCGCGGGTCCAGACGAGCCCGGATCCCGGCAGCACGTCGCCGGCCTGGACCCCGTGCGTGAGGACCGGCCGCGCGCCGCGGTGCACGAGTGGCGCCGCGGTGCCGCGAGACGGGAGCGCGAGTGTGGCGGTGGCCGCCGAACCGGCCACCGCGGCGGTCCGGAGGAGGGTACGTCGGGAGAACGGGGAACTCATACGACCTGACATAACCCGTTCGAGTGATCACGTTCCGGAGCGCAGGGCGACGTCCGGGTGAACACCCGGCGACGTGATCCGCGTACCGCCGGTGGTCCGCAGTACCTTCGGGCATGCCCGAACCGAGCACCGCGACGTTCTCCCCCGAGGTCGTCGAGTTCCTGAGCCACGGCACCCGCACCGGGAAGCTGGCCTACACCGCGTCGGACGGACGGCCGCTGATCGCGCCGATCTGGTTCCTCGTGGAGGACGGCACGCTCGTCTTCACCACCGGGAAGGACACGGCGAAGGCCAAGGCGATGCGCCGGGATCTCCGGGTGGCGCTGGCCGTGGACCTGGAGGAGCCGCCGTACGCGTTCGTGCAGGTGCAGGGGGTCGCGGAGCTGAGCGAGGACCCGGAGGAGCTGCTGCGCACCGCCACCGCGCTGGGCCGGCGCTACGTGGGCGCGGAACGCGCCGAGGAGTTCGGGAAGCGCAACGCGGTCCCCGGCGAGCTGGTGGTCCGGCTGCGGCCGACGAAGGTCATCGCCGTGATGGACATGACGGCCTGAGCCGGCCCGCACCCGGGAGCGTCAACCGCGGGCGTCCTGGTCGTTGGCCGGGACCCCGCGCTCGGTGTCCGCGTCCCAGCCCTCGGCGAGCTTGGACACCTTCCCCGCGTAGTCCCGCGCGGCGACGGCCGGATCGTCCGCCCGGCCCGCCGCCACCCCGATGAGGAACGCCGTGACGGGCGCCGCGGGGCGGCTGACCCCGTGCGCCACGTCCGACGTCATGTCGAGGACGAGATCGACGCTCGCGTCGCTGTCCAGGGCCCCTTCGAGGCCGAGCTCGCGGGCCACCGCGGTGACCCATTCGGACATGGCCTTCGCATCGTCACTCACGACGGGAACCTACCCGCGCGGCGCGGCTCCCATGCGCGGCGTTCAGCCGAAGAGCGCGGGGATCTTGATGACGAGCTGGTAGAGGCCGTAGAGGAACGGCAGGACCACCCACAGCCAGGCGATCACGACGAGCACGACCGGGGGCTTGCCGGTGGTGTCGGGGGTCGAGCTGCTCATGTCTGGGCCTCCGTCTTGTCCTCGGCCACGACCTCGTCCGGCTCGTGCCACTTCGCCGCGACCGGCCTGATCAGCTCGTTCGCCACGAAGCCGATCACCAGCAGGGTGATCATGACGGCGAACGCCGGCGTGTACTTCGCCGGACCGGGGACGTCCGAGCGGGCGTCCGCGATCGCGTTGACGACGATCGGGCCGAGCACGCCCGCGGTGGACCACGCCGTCAGGAGGCGGCCGTGGATCGCGCCGACCTGGTAGGTGCCGAAGAGGTCACGCAGGTAGGCCGGGACCGTGGCGAACCCGGCGCCGTAGAACGACAGGATCAGAATCGCGCAGACGATGAAGAGCGGCCTGCTGTGCTCGCCGACGAGCATGATCAGCACGTAGAGGATCGCGCCCAGCCCGAGGTAGAGGCGGTAGATGTTCTTGCGCCCCACCACGTCCGACACCGACGACCAGATGAACCGGCCGAGCATGTTGCCCAGCGACAGGATCGAGACGAAGGCGGTCGCTGCGGCCGCGATCGCCGCGCTGGGGGGCACCGTGTCGAAGAAGTCCCGGAAGATCTGGCTGGCCCGCTCCAGGATGCCGATGCCCGCCGTCACGTTGAAGCAGAGCACGACCCACAGCAGCCAGAACTGCGGGGTCTTGATCGCGTTGCGGGCCGAGACGTTGTTCGTGCTGATCATGGCGTGGGTCTTCTGGGCCGAGGGCTCCCAGCCGGCCGGCTTCCAGTCGTCCGCGGGAACCCGGATCAGCAGCCAGCCGAGCGACATGAAGATCGCGTAGGCGACGCCGTGGATGAGGAAGGCCAGCGCGATCCCGTGGGGATCGACCGAGGGCGCGGACGCCGACGCCCCGAACCTGCTCAGCATGGACGCCGTCCACGGGTTCGCGATGAGGGCTCCACCGCCGAACCCCATGATCGCGATGCCGGTGGCGAGGCCCGGACGGTCCGGGAACCACTTGATCAGCGTCGACACCGGCGAGATGTACCCGATGCCCAGGCCGATGCCGCCGACGCCGCCGTATCCCACGACGACCAGCCAGTACTGGCCCGTGTACACGCCCAGCGCGGCGATGAGGAAGCCCGCGACGAAGCAGGACGAGGCGACGACCATCGCCCACCGCGGCCCGTTCGCGTCGACCTTGGTCCCGAACAACGCGGCCGACAGGCCGAGCATCACGATGCCCAGGGTGAACGGCAGCGCGCTCGCCACGCCTCCGATGTGCATGCCCTTCTCGAGCGACGTCTTGAACGCGCTCCAGGCGTAGACCTGGCCGATCGACAGGTGGATGGCCAGCGCCGCGGGCGGGATCAGCCACCGGCTCCAACCGGGTGGGGCGACTATTCGCTCCCGCTCCAGGAATCCGGGCCTTCCCGACGCTTCTGCCATGACCGCCTCCGAGAACTTGTGACGCGCGCGAACCCTAAGCGATCTTGCGACGCGGCACCATTCGGAGGTACCCGTTCCATCCGCCGTGACCCGTCGGAGCCCCTCCGGACCTCGCGCCGGGCCGTGCTTTGCTGACAGGGTGACCGCTCCCCATCCCCTGCGCCCCCTGACGGGCACCCGGGTCGTCTCGTTCGAGCACGCCGTCTCCGTGCCCTACGCCGGCCGCCTGCTGGCCGATCTCGGCGCGGACGTGATCAAGGTCGAGCGCCCCGGCACCGGCGACTTCGCGCGCGGCTACGACGCGGCCTGCGGGGACGTCTCCTCCTACTTCGCCTGGATCAACCGCGGCAAGCGCTCTGTGGTGCTGGACCTCAAGGACGCCGACGGGCTCGCCGCCGCGCACCGGCTCGTCGACACCGCGGACGTCGTGCTGGCCAACCTCGGCCCGGGAGCGACCGCCCGCCTCGGCCTCGACGGCGAGACGCTCCGGGCGCGCCGGCCCTCGCTGGTGACGTGCGAGCTCACGGGCTACGGCGAGGGCGGCCCGTCGGCCGGGCGGAAGGCCTACGACGCGTTGATCCAGTCCGAGGCCGGGCTGCTCGAGATCACCGGCGACGGCCCGGTCACCGCCCGGGCGGGCATCTCCGTCGCCGACATCGCGGCCGGGGTCCAGGTGCAGTCCGCGGTGCTGGCCGCGCTGCTGCACCGGGAGCGGACGGGCGAGGGCGCGACGCTGCGGATCACCCTGCTCGAGGCCCTCACCGAGTGGATGCACCAGCCGATGCTCTACGCGCTCGGCACCGGGAAGGCGCCGACGCGCAGCGGCGGGCACCACCCGTCGATCGCGCCGTACGGGCCCTTCCCCTGCGCGGACGGCGCGGTGCACCTCGCGGTGCAGAACGAGCGCGAATGGCTACGGCTGTGCACCGTGGTACTCGGGGACGCGGCGATCGCCGTCGACCCGCGGTTCATGACGGTGCGGACGCGGGTCCAGCACCGCGAGGAGCTGCACGCCCTGCTCCACCAGCGCTTCGCCCTGCTCACCGCGGAGCGGCTCGGCGCGCTGCTCGACGAGGCGGACATCGCCTGGTCCGCGGTCGGGCACGTGGGCGAGCTGCCGCAGCACCCGCAGCTCGCGGCCCGGGGCCGGTTCGTGCCGGTCGCGGTGCCGGGCGGGGAGCCGGTCCCGATGACGGTGCCGCCGGTCGACTCGAGCGCCTGGCCGCCGCCGTCGTCGCCCGCGGTACCCGCCCTGGGCGCGCACACGGCGGAGGTCCTCGCGGAGCTCGGCTACGAGGAGAAGGAGATCGCCGCCCTGACGGCCGACGCCTGAGTGGCTCGAGCGTCAGTCTGCGCCGCTCGAGCCACTCAGGCGTCGGGGTCCCGCACGCACGAACGCCCGCCCCGCACGAGGCGGGACGGGCGTTCGGGTCGTGCTCGAGCTACGCGGAGCGCTCGCGGCGCTCCCGGCGCGGGG
Source organism: Pseudonocardia sp. (assembly GCF_025465255.1). Taxonomy (GTDB): domain Bacteria; phylum Actinomycetota; class Actinomycetes; order Mycobacteriales; family Pseudonocardiaceae; genus Pseudonocardia. The sequence goes on along the minus strand of NZ_JAODNI010000061.1, from coordinate 69,147 downwards.
GCTGCCGCGGGACGATCGTCGGGTTGACGTTCTCCTTCACGGTCTCCCGCGTGACGACGACCTTCGCGACATCGTCCCGGCTCGGGATGTCGTACATGACCGGGAGGAGGACCTCCTCCATGATCGCGCGCAGGCCACGGGCGCCCGTGCCGCGCAGGATCGCCTGGTCCGCCACCGCGTCCATCGCGTCGTCGGTGAACTCCAGCTCCACGCCGTCCATCTCGAACAGCTTCCGGTACTGCTTCACCAGGGCGTTGCGCGGCTCGGTCAGGATCTTGACCAGGGCGTCCTTGTCCAGCGACGTCACCGAGGCGACGATCGGCAGGCGACCGATGAACTCGGGAATCAGGCCGAACTTGATCAGGTCCTCGGGGAGCGTCTCGGCGAAGTTCTCCGTGGACTCCAGGTCGTTCTTGGAGCGGATCTCAGCCCCGAAGCCCAGACCCCGGCGGCCCACCCGGTCGCTGATGATGCGCTCCAGGCCGGCGAACGCGCCCGCCACGATGAACAGCACGTTCGTCGTGTCGATCTGGATGAACTCCTGGTGGGGGTGCTTGCGCCCACCCTGCGGCGGCACCGAGGCGGTGGTTCCCTCCAGGATCTTCAGCAGCGCCTGCTGGACACCCTCGCCGGACACGTCGCGCGTGATCGACGGGTTCTCCGACTTGCGGGCGATCTTGTCGACCTCGTCGATGTAGATGATCCCGGTCTCGGCCCGCTTGACGTCGTAGTCCGCCGCCTGGATGAGCTTGAGCAGGATGTTCTCGACGTCCTCGCCGACGTAACCGGCCTCGGTGAGCGCCGTGGCGTCCGCGATCGCGAACGGCACGTTCAGCATCTTGGCCAGCGTCTGCGCGAGGTAGGTCTTGCCGCACCCGGTCGGGCCGAGCATCAGGATGTTCGACTTGGCGATCTCGATGCCGTCGCCGTCCGGCCCGCGCCCGTTCTTGTCACCGGCCTGGATGCGCTTGTAGTGGTTGTAGACCGCGACGGACAGCGTCCGCTTGGTCTGGCTCTGCCCGACGACGTACTGGTCCAGGAAGTCGTGGATCTCGGCGGGCTTCGGGAGCTCGTCGAGCTTCACGTCGCCGGCCTCGGCCAGCTCCTCCTCGATGATCTCGTTGCAGAGATCGATGCACTCGTCGCAGATGTAGACGCCAGGTCCGGCGATGAGCTTCTTGACCTGCTTCTGGCTCTTCCCGCAGAACGAGCACTTCAGCAGGTCACCGCCGTCACCGATGCGTGCCATGAGTGCAGACCCCAGTCCCATCCGGCGCGCCCACCGAGGGCGACGCCACTTCGTGACGGTACCTGCCCGACCCGCTTCCCGGGGAGCGATGAGTCGCTCCGGCGGACCACGTTTCGGCAGGCGGTCGAGAAACTGTTCGCGTCAAGCCGTGTCTCCGGCATCCACCAGGGTAGATGCCGGAGACCAGAACGGCAGTACCGAAAAATCAGCCGACAGCGGACAGCTTCCGGCTCTGGATGATCTCGTCGACGATCCCGTACTCCTTGGCCTCGGTGGCCGTGAGGATCCGGTCCCGCTCGATGTCGTCGTGCACCTGCTGGGACGTGCGCCCCGTGTGGTGCGCGAGCGTGCTCTCCAGCAGCGACCGCATTCGGGTGATCTCCGCGGCCTGGATCTCCAGGTCCGACACCTGGCCGTAGAAGCCCTCGGTGGCCGGCTGGTGGATCAGGATGCGCGCGTTCTGCACCGCGAGGCGACGCCCCGGGGTGCCCGCCGCGAGCAGGACCGCCGCCGCCGAGGCCGCCTGCCCGAGGCAGACGGTCTGGATGTCCGGGCGGATGAACTGCATCGTGTCGTAGATGGCCATCAGCGAGGTGAACGAACCACCCGGCGAGTTGATGTACATCGAGATTTCGCGGTCCGGGTCCGCCGACTCCAGGCACAGCAGCTGCGCCATGACGTCGTTGGCGGACGCGTCGTCGATCTGCACCCCGAGGAAGATGATGCGTTCCTCGAAGAGCTTGTTGTAGGGGTTGGACTCCTTGACCCCGTAGCTGGTGCGCTCCACGAAGGACGGGAGGACGTACCGGCTCTCGGGCATCTGGAAACCACTCACGGTCAGCTCCCGTTCCCGTTGGACGGCGAACCGGCGTCGGGCAGCTGACCGGCGCGGGAGATCACCTGGTCCACGAAGCCGTACTCGAGGGCCTCCTGCGCGGAGAACCAGCGGTCACGGTCGAAGTCCGCGGTGATCTTCTCGACGGTCTGGCCGGTGTGCCCGGCGATCAGCTCCGCCATCTCCTGCTTGTGCCGCCGGAACAGCTCCGCCTGGATGCGGATGTCCGACTCGCTGCCTCCCACACCGGCCGACGGCTGGTGCATGAGGATCTGGCAGTGCGGCAGCGCGTAGCGCTTGCCCCGGGTCCCCGCCGAGAGCAGGAACTGCCCCATCGACGCGGCGAGGCCCATCCCGTAGGTGGCCACGTCGCACTCGATGAACTCCATCGTGTCGAAGATGGCCATGCCCGCGGTCACGGATCCACCCGGGGAGTTGATGTAGAGCGAGATGTCCGCCGTGGCGTCCTCCGCGGAGAGCAGCAGCATCTGCGCGGCGATCCGGTTGGCGATCTCGTCGTCGACCTGCTGGCCGAGCACCACGATCCGCTGCGCGAGCAGCCGCTCGTAGACCGAGTCGCCCAACGTCATGCTCGCGGATGCGGAACGCATCTCGAGTCGGTCCTGCTGACTCACTTCACCCTGCCTTCTGCTGGCTCGCTCGGGGTAGTTCGGCCGATTCCGGGCCGACCCTACGCGGACGCGGTGACCCGCGTCCGCGAACGGGGAAGATGTTCGCCCACAGCGCAGCGAACACCGTGTCGGGCCAGGTCAGCCCGACGATGGTGGCCGGAGGATCAGGCCTTCGCGGGCGTGTCGCCGGCGTCGACGACCTCGCCCTCGACGGTGTCGCCGGCCTCGGCGGTGGCGCCGTCCTCGTCCGCCGCGTCCTCGGCCCCGGAGACCTCGAGGATCTCCGGCTCCGCGGCCTCGTCCTCGTCACCGAGGAGGTCCGAGAGGTCCACGGGCTCGCCGGACTCGTCCGTCACGGTGGCCGCGCGGACCGCCGTGATGAGCGCCTTGCTGCGCCGCACGTCGGAGTAGATCGCGCCGAGCTGGCCGGCCTCCTGGATGCGCTGGACGAACTGCTCCGGCTGCATGCCGTACTGCTGGGCCTGGTAGACGATGCGCTCGGTGAGCTCCTGGTCGTTGACCTGGACCTCCTCGGCGTCCGCGAGGGCGTCGAGCACGAGCCGCGTCTTGACCGACTTCTCGGCCTCGGTGCGGGTCTCGGCGTCGAACTCCTCGCGGGTCTTGCCCTGCGTCTCGAGGAACTCCGCGAACTTCGCGTCGTCGTGGTCGAACGCGTGGACGGCGTCGTGGGCGCGGGACTCGACCTCGGCCTCGACGACGCTCTCCGGGAGCGGGACCTCGGTGCCGTCGACGATCGCGTCGAGGATCTTGTCCCGGGCCTGCGTGACCTGCTCCATGCGCTTGACCCGGCCCAGCCGCTCGCGCAGGTCCGCCACCAGCTCGTCCAGGGTGTCGAACTCGCTCGCGAGCTGCGCGAACTCGTCGTCCGCGTCCGGGAGCTGGCGCTCCTTGACCGCGGTGACCTTGACGGTCACCTCGGCGTCCTTGTCCGCGTACTCGCCGGCGACGAGCTTGGAGGTGAAGGTCTTCGACTCGTCCGCCGACAGCCCCTCGACGGCCTCGTCGATGCCGTCGATGAGGCCGCCCTGGCCGACCTGGTACGAGTACCCGGTGGTCGTGGCCTCCTCGATCTCCTCGCCGTCGACCGAGGCCGACAGGTCGATCTGGACGAAGTCGTCCGTCGCGGCGGGCCGGTCGACCCCGGTGAGGGTGCCGAAGCGGGCGCGGAGCTGGTCCAGCTGCTCGGTGACGTCGTCCTCGTCGATCTGGACGTCGTCGACGGAGACCGCGAGGCCGTCCAGGTCCGGGAGGGTGATCTCCGGGCGGACGTCGACCTCGGCGGTGAAGCTGACCTTGTCCCCGTCGGCGAGCTCGGTGACCTCGATCTCCGGGCGGCCGATCGGCTTGACGTCGTCGGACGCGGCGACGGCCTCGCTGTACTTGGCCGGAACGGCCTGGTTCAGCACCTCGTCCAGGACGACGCCGCGGCCGAGCCGGGCGTCGAGGATGCGGGCCGGCGCCTTGCCCGGGCGGAAGCCGGGGATGCGGACCTGCTTGGCCAGGGCCTTGTACGCGCGGTCGAAGTCGGGCTTGAGCTCGTCGAACGGCACCTCGACTGTGAGCTTGACGCGTGTCGGGCCGATGTGCTCGACGGTGCTCTTCACGGTGGAACTCCTCGGACTGCTTTCGGGCAATGGTCCTGCGGCGCGCGATGGGGCACCCGGCCGGAACCGGGCGCGAACGAGCCGCTGCGGCCGGTGTGGACCGGCGCTGGCGAAACGTGCTCCGGCGAGTCTAGGCGAGAGCGGACCCCCGCGTTCGAAGCGGGTTTGCGCACCTGGGCACAGTGCGGTCCGACCGGTGACGGCGGGTGGGCCTATCCGGCGATGTCGGCGACCGTCACCTCGACGTCCACGTCCCCCAGGACCCCCCGGACGAGGCCGGTGAGCTGCTCGGCGAGCCGCGGCAGCGGGCCGCCGCCCACGTGGACCACCACCGCGATCTGGACGGGTTCGTCCCCGATCCCCAGCCGGACCCCGAGCACGCGGCGCCCCGGCAGGTGCGAGGCGATGCTGCCGAACGGGCCGCCGTCGAGCCGGGCGACGCCGGGATGGGCCAGCACCGTGGCGGCGACGGCGGCGGCGCGCTCGGCGGGATCGGCGGAGGTCGGCATCGGCAGAGCGTAGGGGGCGAACCCGCTCGCCTCCCGGCTCCTCGTGTCGACGGGCACCGGCGGCGGCCGAGCACTACCGTCAACCCCACTGGTGACCGCCTACCCGTCGGCGCGGCCCTCGGCCGCCGCCCACGGATTCCCCCCGACGCACGACCCGAGCGGAGGACGGTGCACGCCATCCGGCCGACCGACGACGTGGCGCCGCGTCCGGCGCCGCAGGTCCGCGTCCCGGAGCCGGTCGTGGTGCCGCCGGAGCGGGAGCTGGACGAGGTCACGCTCGTCGTCCGCGCCCAGGAGGGCGACGTCCGGGCGTTCGAGCTGCTCGCCCGTCGCCACCAGGGGGTGCTGTTCCGGGTGGCGGTGCGGGTCGTCGGCGACCCCGCCGACGCCGAGGACGCCCTGCAGGAGGCGCTGCTGGACGCGTGGCGGCGGATCGCGGGGTTCCAGGGGGACTCGGCGTTCTCCACCTGGATGTACCGCATCGTCACCAACCGCTGCCTCGACCTGCTCCGGCGCCGTCGACCCGTCGTGCCCGTCGACGAGATCGGCGAGGACCGGCTGGTCGCGTCGGGCCTGGCCGCGCCGGGTTCCCGCGGGCCCGAACACGCCGCGGAGGTGGACGCCGGGATGGCCGCGCTGCGCGTCGCCCTGGCCCGGTTGCCCGACGAGCAGCGCGTCTGCTGGGTGCTGCGCGAACTGGAGGGCCTGGGCTATACCGAGATCGCGCAGATCACCGGGGCGACCGGGACGGCGGTCCGCGGACGCATCCACCGCGCCCGCAAGGAGCTGGCGGAGGTGATGCGGTCATGGCGCTAGACGCCTTCCCCCCCGGGCTGAGCCCGGAGGACCAGATCGAACCGCTCGCCTGCGGCCGGGACGCCGCGGACGTCTGGGACCACGCGGCCGACGGCGTGCCGGACGAGCACGAGCGGAGCTGCCCGCACTGCGCCGCCGCGATCGCGGACGCGCGCGGGCTCGACGGCATCGTGCACCGGATGGCGGACGAGGTGCCGCCGCCCCCGCCGTCGCTGGTGGACACCGTGATGGAGGCCGTCCTGAACACGGTCACCGCCGAGCTGCGCCCGCAGGACCTGCTCGCGCTGTACTCCCCCGCCGGCCCGGCCCGGCTCTCCCGGCCCGCCGCCGCGCGGGTGCTGCGCCACGTCGTGGACCGGATGGACGGGATGCGGGCCCGGAGCTGCCGGATCGAGCAGGACGGCCTCGCGCTGAGCGTGGCGATCACGGTGACCGCCCGGTTCGGCGTCGACCTCGCGTCCGTGACGGCGCGCGTGCGGCAGATGGTGGTCGCCGCCGGGAAGCAGGCGCTCGGCACGCCGGTGGCCCGGGTCGACATCACGGTGGTGGACCTGTGGGAGGAGCGATGAGCGTGCTGCACGTCGGCGACCGGGTCGTGGCGCGCGTCGCGGCGCGGGCCGCGCGGGCCGTGCCCGGCGTCGTCGCGCTCCGGCCGGACCTCACCCAGGCGCTGCTCGGGATCGCGGGGACGGTGTTCGGTCAGGAGCGGGGCCCGCTCTCGGCGGACGGCGCGTCGGCGGTCGTCGAGGGTGGGCACGCGGAGGTGTCGCTGACCGTCGTCGCGCGGCTGGGGCACAACTGCCGGGACCTCGCCGCCGCGGTGCAGCGCGCGGTCACCGCCGAGGTCGCCGCCTACACCGGTCTCGACGTGCTGGTGCGGGTCACGATCGCGGACGTGCTGATCGAGGGGCCCCGGTCCGGGGGCCCGTGAGCACGCAGTCCCCGCACGTCCCGCCGCCGGGGACGCGGTAGTAGAGGCAGCAGGACCGCCGCCGGAAGCTCCAGCCGACGTCCGGAGGCGCGGCGGGGAGCCGGTCCCCGGCGCCGCCCAGGGCGGGATGGTCCAGGATCTCCGCGGCCACCCGCGCCGCCGCCTCGGCGCCGCGCGGACGATCGGCCGCCAGCACCCGCTTCGCGCCCGCCACGGACGACGCGACGTTGCCCCAGAGGACCTTCGCCGAGACCCCGACCCGGGCCCGGACGGCACCGATCAGGGGCGCGAGGAGCTCGTCGACGAGCACGTCCGGCAGCCCGGTCGAGGCCGGCCCCGGTGACGCCAGCCACAGCGGCCAGGGGCCCGTCATCGAGACCCGCCAGTGCAGCGCGTCCGCGGTCACCGCGGGCACGAGCCCGTGCAGCGCCGCCACCGCCAGCGGACCGGACACCAGCCGCGCCGCCAGCCCCTGCAGGGCGATCGACGCCGCGACCCGCTCCTCGACGGCGTCGGCCCCGCCCAGCACGGACCGCACGTGCGCGATCCGCGCCCGCAGCGGCTCCGGGTCCTCGACGAGGTCCCGGAACGGCCGCCACGTCGGGTCGGCCTCCTCGGCCGGGTTCGCGCCGATCTCGAAGAACGGCCCGACCCGGGCGGCGTCGGCGAGCGCACCGCTCACGGTCGGGGTCGGGTCCATGCCGGGGAGTGTCCTCCGCGTGAGGTCCCGGCCGCGACGGACGCTCCGGCACGACGACCGCGATGTTCGGCCGGATGAGTGAGCCGCGCAGATCACACGTAGGGCCGACAACCGTCGGCGAATTGTCCGGCCGGGCGGTTCCGGTACCGCCATTAGGGTGTAGGTCATACAGGTCACAGGCGTCCTGGGGTCTTCGTCTGGCTTTTCGTCACCCCTACGTGCGACTCTCTGCGGAGAGAGACCGCGCTCGGCGCTGCGCGCGGTCGCACCGTGCAACGGAGGGACCGGGGCCGTAAAATCGCTCCCGGTCTTCACACGGGTGTCCGGACCACCCACGCCGGCACCGCGACCAGTCCGAACGGTGCACCCGAACGGACTAGCACCACGCGATCCGGCGGAAGCATCGCTGTACCCTGGGCCCCTTCAGGATCCACCGAGCTGAGACAGCTCTGTGAACCGAGGGATCCACGTCGTCCCGATGCGACCGTCGGGGTGCACCGAGACGACAGGAGGAGCTGTTGGCTGCGACCAACGACCGGACCGTGCGTGACCAGATCACGCAGGGCGGTCTCTACTCCCCGCAAGACGAGCACGATGCCTGCGGCGTCGCGATGGTCGCCGACCTCAAGGGGCGACGCGACCACGGCATCGTGCAGAAGGCACTCACGGCGTTGCTGCGCCTGGAGCACCGCGGCGCCCGCGGCGCCGAGGAGAACACCGGCGACGGTGCGGGCATCCTGATCCAGGTCCCGGACGAGTTCTACCGCGCCGTGGTGGACTTCGACCTGCCCGCGGAGGGCGCGTACGCCACCGGCATCGCGTTCCTGCCGCAGGACGAGACCGACGCCGAGAAGGCCGTCGCCACGATCAACGAGCTGGCCGCGGAGGAGAACCTCCGCGTGCTGGGCTGGCGCGAGCTCCCCACGGCCCCGGAGAAGGCGGACCTGGGCCCGAGCGCGCTGGCCGCCATGCCCGGGTTCAGGCAGCTCTTCGTGGCCGGCATCGAGACCGGCATCGTGAAGCCGCCGCCCGTCGGCATCGAGCTGGAGCGGCGCACGTTCTGCCTGCGCAAGCGGGTCGAGCACGCCACCGGCGTCTACTTCCCCAGCCTGTCCCCGCGGACGATCGTCTACAAGGGCATGCTCGCGGAGCCGCAGGTCGAGGCGTTCTACCCGGACCTGTCGGACGCCCGCGTCACGAGTGCGATGGCCGTGGTGCACTCGCGGTTCTCGACGAACACGTTCCCGGCGTGGCCGCTGGCCCACCCGTACCGCTATGTCGCGCACAACGGGGAGATCAACACCCTGCGCGGCAACCGGAACTGGATGAAGGCGCGCGAGGCGCTGCTGTCGTCCGAGGTCCTGCCGGGCAACCTGGACCGCCTGGTCCCGATCGTCACGCCGGACGCGTCGGACTCGGCGACCTTCGACGAGGTGCTGGAGCTGCTGCACCTCTCGGGCCGGTCGCTGCCGCACGCCGTGCTGATGATGATCCCCGAGGCGTGGGAGAACCACGCCGAGATGGACCCGAAGCGCCGCGCGTTCTACGAGTTCCACTCGAACCTGATGGAGCCGTGGGACGGGCCCGCACTCGTCGCCTTCACCGACGGCACGCAGATCGGCGCGGTCCTGGACCGCAACGGCCTGCGGCCCGCCCGCTGGTGGCTGACCGAGGACGGCCTGGTCGTGCTGGCCTCGGAGGTCGGCGTCCTGGACGTCGAGCCGTCGAAGGTCGTGCGCAAGGGCCGGCTCGAGCCGGGCCGCATGTTCCTGGTGGACACCGAGGCCGGGAAGATCGTCGCGGACGAGGAGATCAAGGGCGAGCTGGCCGCGGCGCAGCCGTACGAGGAGTGGCTGCACGCGGGCAGCATCAAGCTCGAGGAGCTCCCCGAGCGGCAGCGCGAGATTCCCGCGCACACCGAGCTGACCCTGCGCCAGCAGTCCTTCGGCTACACCGAGGAGGAGCTCACCCTCCTGCTCAAGCCGATGGCGACCGCCGGGGCGGAGCCGATCGGCTCGATGGGCAACGACGCCCCGCTGGCCTTCATCTCGGAGAAGCCGCGGCAGATCTACGACTACTTCATCCAGCTGTTCGCACAGATCACGAACCCGCCGCTGGACGCGATCCGCGAGGAGCTCGTCACCTCGCTGCGCTCGCTGCTGGGCCCGGAGCAGAACCTGCTCGACGCGGGCGCGGCCACCTGCCGGCGGATCGTGCTGCCGTTCCCGGTGCTCGGCAACGACGACCTGGCGAAGATCGTCCACGTCAACGACGACGGTGACCTGCCCGGTTTCGCCTCCTACACCGTCAAGGGTGTGTTCCTCGCGGCCGACGGCGGCGAGGGCCTGGTCCGGCGGCTGCAGGAGATCCGCGGTGAGGTCTCCGAGGCCATCGCGAACGGCGCCCGGCTGATCGTGCTGTCCAGCCGCGGCATCAACGCCGAGTTCGCGCCGATCCCGTCGCTGCTGCTCACCGGCGCCGTGCACCACCACCTGGTGCGCGAGCGGACCCGCACGCAGGTCGGCCTGATCGTCGAGTCCGGGGACGCCCGCGAGGTGCACCACATCGCGCTGCTGCTCGGTTACGGCGCGTCGGCGGTCAACCCGTACATGGCCATGGCCACCGTCGAGGACCTCGCCGAGCGCGGGGACCTCGACGTGGACGCGAAGACCGCGGCGAAGAACCTGGTCAAGGCGCTTGGCAAGGGCGTGCGGAAGACGATGTCGAAGATGGGCATCTCGACCGTCGCGTCCTACACCGGCGCGCAGATCTTCGAGGCGGTCGGGCTCGGCAAGGACGTGGTCGAGGCCTGCTTCGCGGGCACCACGTCCCGCCTCGGCGGCGTCGGCTTCGAGGTGCTCGCCGAGGAGGTCCTCAAGCACCACCGCCGGGCCTTCCCCGCGGACGGCACCCGGGCGAGCCACCGGGCGCTGACCACGGGCGGCGAGTACCAGTGGCGGCGCGAGGGCGAGCTGCACCTGTTCAACCCGCAGACCGTCTTCAAGCTGCAGCACTCGACCCGCTCCGGCCGGTACGAGATCTTCAAGGAGTACACGAAGGCCGTCGACGACCAGTCGAAGCGGCTGATGACGCTGCGCGGACTGTTCACCTTCAAGGAGGGCGCCCGCGAGCCCGTCTCGATCGACGAGGTCGAGCCGGTCGAGTCGATCGTCAAGCGGTTCGGCACGGGCGCGATCTCCTACGGCTCGATCAGCCAGGAGATGCACCAGACCCTCGCCATCGCGATGAACCGCCTCGGCGGCCGGTCGAACACCGGTGAGGGCGGCGAGGACCCGGAGCGCTTCACCCCGGACGCGAACGGCGACAGCCGGCGCAGCGCGGTGAAGCAGGTCGCGTCGGGACGCTTCGGCGTGACGAGCGAGTACCTGGTCAACGCGGACGACATCCAGATCAAGATCGCGCAGGGCGCCAAGCCCGGCGAGGGTGGCCAGCTGCCCGGCAGCAAGGTCTACCCGTGGATCGCGACGACCCGGTACTCGACGCCCGGCGTCGGGCTGATCTCGCCGCCGCCGCACCACGACATCTACTCGATCGAGGACATCAAGCAGCTCATCCACGACCTGAAGAACGCCAACCCGAAGGCCCGCATCCACGTCAAGCTGGTCAGCCAGCTCGGGGTCGGGACCGTCGCGGCGGGCGTCGCGAAGGCGTACTCCGACGTCGTGCTCATCTCCGGGCACGACGGCGGGACGGGGGCGTCGCCGCTGTCGTCGATCAAGCACGCGGGTGGCCCGTGGGAGCTCGGCCTGGCCGAGACCCAGCAGACGCTGCTGGCGAACAACCTGCGGGACCGGATCGTCGTGCAGACCGACGGCCAGCTCAAGACCGGCCGGGACGTCGTCATCGCGGCCCTGCTGGGGGCCGAGGAGTACGGCTTCGCAACGGCGCCGCTCGTGGTGTCGGGCTGCATCATGATGCGCGTCTGCCACCTGGACACCTGCCCGGTCGGCGTCGCGACGCAGAACCCGGTGCTGCGGGAGAAGTTCGACGGGCGGCCCGAGTACGTCGTCAACTTCATGCGGTTCATCGCCGAGGAGGTGCGCGAGTACCTGGCGCAGCTCGGCTTCCGGTCCCTCGAGGAGGCCGTCGGGCACGCGGAGCTGCTCGACACCGACGCGGCGGTGCACCACTGGAAGACCGAGGGCCTGGACCTGCGGCCGGTGTTCTACACGCCGGAGCTGCCGGAGGGCGCGTCCCGGCACCAGACCCGCAGCCAGGACCACGGGCTGGACAAGGCGCTGGACAACACGATGATCCAGTTGGCCGAGGGCGCCCTGCGCTCCGGGGACAAGGTCCGGCTGGACCTCCCGGTGCGCAACGTCAACCGGACCGTCGGGACGATGCTCGGCTACGAGCTGACGAAGCAGTGGGGCCGCGAGGGCCTGCCGGACGACACGATCGACATCACGCTGACCGGCTCGGCCGGGCAGTCGCTCGGGGCGTTCGTGCCGAAGGGCATCACGCTGCGGATGGTCGGGGACACGAACGACTTCTTCGGCAAGGGCCTCTCCGGCGGCCGGCTGACCCTGCGTCCGGACCCGGAGGCGCCGTTCGCCGCCGAGGAGAACATCATCGCGGGCAACGTCATCCTCTACGGGGCGACGTCCGGCGAGATGTACATCCGCGGCATCGTCGGCGAGCGCTTCTGCGTCCGGAACTCCGGGGCGGTCGCGGTCGTCGAGGGCGTGGGCGACCACGGCTGCGAGTACATGACGGGCGGCAAGGTCGTCGTCCTGGGCAAGGTCGGGCGCAACTTCGCGGCCGGCATGTCCGGCGGGGTCGCGTACGTGCTGGACCTGCACGCGGACGACGATTTCCTGGCCAAGCGCGTCAACCCGGAGATGGTGGACCTGGACCCCCTCGACGAGGAGGACCGCGAGTTCCTGCGGGCCGCCGTCGAGAAGCACCACGCCGAGACCGACTCCCCCGTCGCGCACGCGCTGCTGGCGGACTGGGACGCGGCCTGCGAGCGCTTCGGCAAGGTCATGCCGAAGGACTACAAGCGGGTCCTGCAGGCCCGCGAGCAGGCGGAGAAGGACGGCCGCAACGTGGACGAGGCGATCATGGAGGCGGCTCATGGCTGACCCGAAGGGCTTCCTGACCACCCCGCGGGAGACCCCGAAGCGCAGGCCGGTGGACCTGCGCCTGATGGACTGGCGCGAGGTCTACGAGGACTTCCCGCACAACCACCTGGAGATGCAGGCCGGGCGCTGCATGAACTGCGGCATCCCGTTCTGTCACCAGGGCTGTCCGCTGGGGAACCTGATCCCCGAGTGGAACGACCTCGTGTGGCGCAAGGACTGGCGCGAGGCGATCGAACGGCTGCACGCCACGAACAACTTCCCGGAGTTCACCGGGACGCTGTGCCCCGCCCCGTGCGAGGCGGCGTGCGTGCTGGCGATCAACAACGACCCGGTCGCCATCAAGCAGGTCGAGATCGAGATCGTCGACCGGGCCTGGGAGGAGGGTTGGGTCCCGCCCCAGCCCGCCGAGACGAAGACCGGCAAGAAGGTCGCCGTCGTCGGGTCGGGTCCGTCGGGGCTCGCCGCCGCCCAGCAGCTCACCCGCGCCGGGCACGACGTCGTCGTGTTCGAGCGGGCGGACCGCATCGGCGGGCTGCTCCGCTACGGCATCCCCGAGTTCAAGATGGAGAAGTCGCGGCTGGACCGCCGGCTCGCCCAGATGCAGGCCGAGGGCACGCACTTCCGGGCCTCGGTCGACGTCGGGACGGACGTCACGGCGGCGCAGCTCCGCGAGGACTACGACGCCGTCGTGCTCGCCGCCGGGGCGACGGCCTGGCGGGACCTGCCCGCCAAGGGCCGGGACCTCGAGGGCGTCTACCAGGCGATGGAGTTCCTGCCGTGGGCCAACCACGTGCAGCAGGGCGACATCGACGCCCCGAAGATCACCGCCGAGGGCAAGCACGTGGTGATCATCGGCGGCGGTGACACCGGGGCGGACTGCCTCGGCACGTCGCACCGCCAGGGCGCCGCCTCGGTGACCCAGCTGGAGATCATGCCGACGCCGCCGGAGCACCGGACCGAGGGCATGCCCTGGCCGACGTACCCGATGGTCTACCGGGTCTCCTCGGCGCACGAGGAGGGTGGCGAGCGGCTGTTCTCGGTCAACACCACCGAGTTCGTCGACGACGGCACCGGCAAGATCAAGGCGCTGCGCCTGGTCGAGGTCACCCGGGGCGAGAAGGGCTTCGACCCGGTTCCGGGCACCGAGAGGGAGATCCCGGCGGACCTGGTCCTGCTGGCGATGGGCTTCGTCGGGCCGGAGAAGGGCAAGCTCCTCACGGACCTGGACGTCGACCTGGACCAGCGGGGCAACGTCGCGCGGGACGACAGCTACATGTCCAGCGTCGACGGCGTGTTCGTCGCCGGGGACATGGGCCGCGGCCAGTCGCTGATCGTGTGGGCGATCGCGGAGGGCCGCTCGGCCGCCGCGGGCGTGGACGCGTACCTGACGGGCCGGGACTTTCTCCCGCGCCCGATCAACCCGACGGACCGCCAGATCGCCTGACGGCACTGCGCAGAAGACCCCCGGTCCCCAGGACCGGGGGTCTTCTCGCGTTCCGGGCGGCCTCCGGTACTTGAGTGGCTCAAGCGGCGCAGAGTGGCGCTTGAGCCACTCGAGCGGCGGTGCACGCGGGCCGGGGACTCAGACGTCGGGGGTGGTGAACGTCCGGCCGTAGCGTTCCAGGACCCTCGCCCGGACGGTCTCGTCGTTCCGCGGCACCGGCTCCAGGAAGATCTCCTCGAGGTCCGGGAACTCCGCCCGCAGCTGTGCGTCGATCTCCACGCAGGCCCGCTCGACGTCCGCGGCCCCGAGCGTGTCCGCGAAGTCGAGCCGGGCGCAGACCAGCACGCTGTCCGTGCCGAGCATCATCGTCAGCAGGTCGACGACGGCCTCCACCTCGGCGCGCTCCGTCAGCCGGTCCCGCATGGCGAACACGAGCTTGCGGTCCGCCTGCCGGCCGATCAGCAGACCCTTGTTGGTGCGGCCCAGGACGTACGCGACGCCTGCCAGCATCAGCCCGATCAGCAGCGACGCCAGGCCGTCCCAGAACGCGGAGCCGGTGAGCTGGTGCAGCCCGACGCCCCCGAACGCCAGCAGCAGCCCGAGGAGCGCCGCGCTGTCCTCGAAGAACACCGTCTTCACCGTCGGGTCGTCCGTGGTGCGCAGCCACGAGCGGAAGCCGACGTTCTCCGCGGCGGCCTCGTTCCGCACCTGCCGGACGGCCTGCAGCCAGGAGGCCCCCTCCAGCAGGAACGACGCCCCGAGCACGGCGTAGGCCACCCACGCGAGCGTCTGCTCGTTCTCCTCGCCGACCATGGTCGAGATGCCCTCGTAGATCGCGAACACCGCGCCGGAGACGAAGATCGACACCGCGGCGATGAGCGACCAGAAGAACCGCTCCTTGCCGTAGCCGAAGGGATGCCGGCGGTCCGCGCGCCTCGCGGAGCGGCGCAGGGCGGTGAGCAGCAGTCCCTCGGTGGCCGTGTCCGCGCCCGAGTGCGCGGCCTCGGCGAACATCGCGGCGGAGCCGGTGAACAGCGCCGCGACGAGCTTCAGCACGCCGATCGCGAGGTTCGCCCCGCCGGCGATCAGGACGGTCAGGGTGCTCTCGCCGCCGCCGTTCTCGTCGTCCTGAGTCCTGTCGTCCGCCTCGGCGCCCGCCACGCGGCGACTGTAGCCCCGCAGATCGTCGCCGACCGCGCGTAGCGTCCGCCGCGTGACCGCCACGCCCAACCCCGAGATCACCCACCGGGACGTCGAGGTCGAAGGCGTCCGCCTGCACCTCGCCGAGGCCGGCACCGGGCCGACCGTGCTGCTGCTCCACGGGTTCCCCGAGTGCTGGTACTCGTGGCGGCACCAGCTCGTCGCGCTCGCGGCGGCGGGCTTCCACGCCGTGGCCCCGGACCAGCGGGGGTACGGCCGCAGCGACGCGCCGGAGGCCGTCGAGCGGTACTCGATCCTGCACCTCGTGGGCGACGCGCTGGGCGTGCTCGACGCCGTCGGCGCGGAGCGGGCCGTGGTCGTCGGGCACGACTGGGGTGCCCCCGTCGCCTGGCACACCGCGCTGCTCCGCCCGGACCGCGTCCGCGGTGTCGCCGGGCTGTCCGTGCCGCTGGTCCCCCGCAGCCCGGTCCCGCCGCTCGCGGCGATGCGCGCGTCCCTCGGCGAGGGCTACTACATGGTCCACTTCCAGCAGCGGGGCGTCGCGGACGCCGAGCTCGGCGCGAACCCCCGCGAGACGTTCCGGCGGCTGCTCGGCGGCACCGGCGGCGAGCAGGAACCGCCCGTCCCCGTCGTCCCGGAGGGTGGCGGTTTCCTCGACGCGCTCGGCGCGGATCGACCCCTGCCCGGCTGGCTCACCGAGGAGGACCTGGACGTCCTCGTGGACGAGTACGCGGGGACGGGCTTCACCGGCGGGCTGAACTGGTACCGCAACCTGGACCGGAACTGGGAGCTGAGCGCCCCCTGGCGCGACGCCCGGGTCCGGGTGCCGGCGCTCTACCTCGCCGGGGACCGGGATCTCGTGCTCGCCGGGCGGGACCCGCAGGCCGTCGTCGCGGTGCTGCGGCGCAGCGTGCCCGGCCTGCGGCGCGCCGAGATCCTGCCCGGGTGCGGGCACTGGACGCAGCAGGAACGCCCGGCCGAGGTCAGTGAAGCGCTGATCGACTTCGCCCGTGCGCTGGACAGCTGAGGCCCGAGGACCGGTACGCGCGTTCGGACCTACCAGCGAGTACTACCGGTCGTCGCGTGTGGACGGCCGCTCGCTGCGAAGGGGTGAGGAGGACGAATCGACCCACAACTCCCGTGCGCCCCACGCGTTGAACTGATCACCGGTGCCGGTGGAACTGGGGAGCCCCCACCGGCACCGGACAGCAATCGCGCGGTGCCACCCGGGATCAGGACGCGATCCGGAACACCGGGAAGCCCGGTGCGACCGCGAGCAGCTCCTCGTCCGAGGACGTCGCGTCGATCCCCTCGAAGAACCGGCCGACCTCCCAGGCCCACCTGCGCAGGTACTCCCGCAGCACCGGCGGCTTGTCCGCATCCGGCAGCTCCACCGCGGTGAACGCCTCGGCCCTGCGTCCCCGCCGCAGCTCCCCGCCGCCCGCGGCCCGCATGTTGCGCACCCACTGGGTATGCCCGCGGGGCGCGACGAGGTAGCGCTCGCCGTCGACCGTCATCGGGTTCACCGGGACGGTGCGCCACTCGCCGCTCGTCCGGCCCCTGACGGCCAGGACGCGGCTGCCGGCCACGGTCAGGCCCATCCTCGTCAGCCGGGCGACGACCGTGCCGAACAGCTCGTCGGCGCGCTTCGGGGTGAGGTACCGGGGCTTCGCGTCCATGGCCGTTGCTCCTCCTCAAGCTCGAGAGCAGTGCTCTCTGATGAGAGGAGTGAACACCCAGGACGACATCGGGTCAAGAGCAGTGCTCTCGTCACAT
The DNA here is from genome assembly GCF_025465255.1 of Pseudonocardia sp. Lineage (GTDB taxonomy): Bacteria > Actinomycetota > Actinomycetes > Mycobacteriales > Pseudonocardiaceae > Pseudonocardia. The sequence continues at coordinate 52,364 of NZ_JAODNI010000061.1, read as the reverse complement.
ACGGCTGTTCTCCGCGAGTTCGAGCTCGAAGGCGTCGTCGCCGATCCAGACGCGCACGCCCTCGGCGTCGTCGGTGATGAAGCCGTCCTCCTCCTCACCCAGCTCGCGGGAGGCCCCCAGGGCGAGGGCGGAGAACGCGATCCGGCCGCCGCCGAGGTCGACGGGCCTGTACTCACGGGCCAGCCGCGCGGTGCGACTCTCCGTGGCGAGCCACTCCGCGTTCGCCTCACCGACGTCGACGACCCAGCTGTCATTGCGCACGAGCGCAGTGTCGATGCCGGAGCGGGCTTCCGGCGTCTCAGATCGAGACGGTGACCCGCACCTCAGCGCCCGGCGACCGCCGGCTCGGCAGCGGCCGCGGTGACGGCGGCGAGCTCGCGATCCAGTCCGCGGCGACGGCGGACCACCCCGCGGATCCGGCGGACCAGCTCGAAGCCACCGCCGGTGAGGATCGCCATCGCGATGCCCGCCGCCAGGCAGAGCAGGGGGTTCCCGCGAGTCATCGGGCCGAGGGCCAGCCCGACCAGCAGCATGTAGAGGCTCCACACCGCCGAGCTCGCGGTCGTCGCCGGGAGGAAGCGGCGCAGCGGCAGCCGCACCCGGCCCGCGGCGGCGGTGCTCACCAGCCGGCCGCCGGGCACCAGCCGGGCCCCGACGAGCGAGACCTCCGGCCGGGAGTGCAGGTTGCGGCGCACCCAGGCGCCGATGCCGCAGTTCTTCTCGGCGCCGCGGAGGATCCGGTTCGACGAGCGGCCGAGGGAGTACACGAGGACGTCCCCGAGCACCGATCCGAGTATCGAGGCGACGAAGAGGCCGACCACCGCGGCGAGGTCGTGCGTGCCGAAGGCAGCCGCGGCGGCGGACATCAGCAGGGTCTCGCTCGGGAGCACCGGGAACGGACCGTCGAGGGCGATGAGGACGACGAGGACCGGCAGCAGCCAGACGCTGTGCAGGACGGCGTCGAAGGCCGCGATCACACCGAACAGTTCGTGCACGGGGCCCTTCCTGCATCGGGTGTGGCGCGCCGGTCAACCTTCGTCGTGCAGCCGACCCGTCGGGGGACGCACTCCAGAGTGACAGACCTTGCCGGGAAACTCGGTGGGGCTACCCCCCGCGTTTCACCTGCGGTCAGCCACACGCCCGTCGTGTGCGACGAACGGTGGAGTGTCGGGCCGCGTGTACGTTCCGCGCGTGACCGGATACGCCGTCCTGCTCCGAGGCATCAACGTCGGCGGCCACAAGAAGGTTCCGATGGCGGGCCTGCGGACGCTGCTCGAGGGCCTCGGCTACGCCGACGTGCGGACGTACCTGCAGAGCGGCAACGCCGTCGTCACCACGGACGAGCCCGCGACGACCGTGGCGAAGCGCTGCGAGGTCGCCATCGCCGATGCCTTCGGCATGGACGTGCGCTGCCTGGTGCTCGCCGGCCCGGAGCTGCGGGAGATCGCGGACGCGCACCCGCTGCGGGACGTCGCGGACGACGGCTCCCGGATGACGGCCCTGTTCCTCCTCGACCCCGCGCCGCCCGGTGCCGCGGACCCCGTCGACCTGGACCCGCGGCATATCCGGGTGACGGACCGGGTGATCTACCAGTGGTGCCCGGACGGGATCTCGAACGCCCCGGACGTCGCGGCGTTCGTCCGGAAGAGCTGGAAGGTGTCCGTCACCGGCCGGAACTGGAACACCGTCGAGAAGCTGCTCGCGCTGCTCGGCGCCTGACGGCGGTGGCCCCTCCGGGCGTTCCGGGAGACCGGGCGCAGGCTCGCGCTGCCGGCCGAACACCGGCTCGTCGTGCGGGTGCTCTCCGGCCGGCTGAACATCCTGGCGCAGCTGGGCTGCACGGTCGACGTACGCGGGCTCACGGAGGAGTGGGTTCCCGGGTTCGCCGCCCGGCCCGCCGGGACGAGCAGATAAGGTCCGCCTGGCAGCCGCTCCGCCGAGGGCAGGGCACGACGGATCGGGGGATCATGACGGACCGGGGCGTCCCGCAGGGCGGCATCGGGCGGTCGGCGCGGCTGGCGTCGCTGCCGCTGGCCTTCACCGGACGGGCCGTGGCGGGCTGGGGCCGCACGCTGGCCGGGGCGGACTCCGACGAGATCGCGGCCGCGACGGTCGCGCGCAACGCCGAGCAGCTCTTCGCCGTGCTCGGCACGCTCAAGGGCGGCGCGATGAAGCTCGGCCAGGCGCTCTCGGTCTACGACGCGATGATCCCCTCGGAGTTCGCCGCGCCCTACCACGACGCGCTCGCGAAGCTCCAGACCTCGAGCCCGCCGATGCCCCCACGGGACGTGCACCGGATGCTCGCCGAGCAGCTCGGCCGCGGCTGGCGGGAGCGCTTCACGGACTTCGACGAGGAGCCGCGGGCCGCCGCGAGCCTCGGTCAGGTGCACCGCGCCACCTGGCGCTGCGCGGACGGCGGCGGCCGGGACGTCGCCGTCAAGATCCAGTACCCGGGCGCGGACGTCGCCCTCGACTCGGACCTGCGCACGCTCGAACGGTTCTCCCGGCTCTTCGCCGCGGTGTTCCCCGCCCTGGACGTCCGGGCGTTGATCCGCGAGCTGCGGGAACGCACGCTCGAGGAGGTGGACTACCGCATCGAGGCCGACCGCCAGCGGCGGTTCGCCGCGGAGTTCACCGGAGACCGCGCCCTCGTGGTGCCGCGCGTCGTCGCGTCGGCCCCGAAGGTGCTGGTCACGGACTGGCTGGACGGCGTCCCGCTGCGAGACCTCCTGGGTGGCGTGGGTGACGAGACGGACCGGGACCGCTACGGCCACACGATCGTCGAGTCCATGTTCGCCTCCCCCGCGCGGATCGGGCTGCTGCACGCGGACCCGCACCCCGGCAACTTCCTCGTCCTCCCGGACGGCCGGCTCGGAATGATCGACTTCGGCGCCGTGGCGGAGCTGCCCGGCGGGATCCCGCCCGTCCTCGCGCGGATCCTCGTCCTCACCGCCCGCGGCGAGTCCGAGGCCCTGACCGCGCTGCTGCGGGACGAGGGTTTCCTCGCCGCGGACGCCGAAGCCGCAGACGTGCTGCGCTGGGTCGGTGCGCTGGCGGACCCGCTGCGCGAGGAGCGCTTCCACTTCACCCGCGAGTGGATGGCGCGCCAGGGCTCACGGGTGGCGAACCCCGGCAACCGCGCGTACCGCGAGACCGGGCGCGCGCTGGCCATGCCGGCGGAGTTCGTGCTGGTCCTGCGGGTGCTGTCCGGCTGGATGAACATCCTCGCCCAGCTGGACTGCACGGTCGCCGCGCGCGGGATCGTCGAGCGCTGGGTGCCCGGCTTCGCCTCGGTCTGACCCCGGCCTCGCTCAGGCCCTCGAAGACCAGCGCCTCGACCGTGCCGGAGAACAACGACGTCCCGATCCCCCGGAGCACGAAGCCGGCGGCGAAGCCCGCGAAGCCGGGCAGGGGCAGCCAGACCGTGTAGCCGGCGGCCTGGAGCATGCCGCCCAGCCCGAGCACGTACCGCCGGGGGAACCGGTCCGAGAGCGCACCGGAGGGCACCTCGGCGAGCAGGCCGGTGACCGACCAGACGGCGACAGCGGGCGTCAAAGGAACGGCATGAACGGGAGGGTAACGGTGGCCGCCGACGGCCGCCGCGGGAACTAGTGTCGGGGGTGACCACCGGTGCAAGGGAGCACAGATGACCACGGCCGAGCCGAGCCCGGAGACCCGTACCGCCCTCGCCGTCCGCCTCCGCGAGCTCGTCGCCGAGAACCCGCACGCCCCCGCCGTCACCGACGACGACGCGACGATCACCCGCGCGGAGCTCGACGCGCGCACCAACCAGCTCGCCCGCCGGTTCGCGAGGCTCGGCGTCACGAAGGGCTCGCTCGTCTCGATCGCGCTGCCGAACCAGATCCGGCACACCGAGTCGTCCGTCGCCGCGTGGAAGCTGGGCGCGATCCCGCAGCCGCTCTCCCACCGGCTCCCGGGCGGCGAGCTGGCGGCCCTGCTGGAGGTCGGTGACCCGTCCCTGGTCGTGGGCCTGGAGCCGGCCGACGGCCGGGCGTGGCTGACCGGCGCCGAGGACGTCTCGGACGAGGACGACTCACCGCTCCCGGACGTCGTCGGGCCGTCCTGGAAGGCGCCGACCTCGGGCGGCAGCACCGGCCGCCCGAAGCTCATCGTGGCCGGTCAGGAGGCCGACATCGAGTCCGTGCTCGGCACGAAGGCGGAGTCCCTGCGCTTCGACCGCGACGGCGTCATGCTCGCGACCGCGCCGATGTACCACAACGGCCCCAACATGTTCTCGCTGATGGCGCTGCTGCAGGGGCACCACGTCGTCGTCATGCGGCGCTTCGACGCCGAGCGGGCCGTCCGGCTCGTCGCGGAGCACCGCGTCACCTGGCTCTACGTCGTTCCCACGATGATGGGCCGGATGCTGCGGCTGCCCGAGGAGGTCCGGGCGGCGTCGGACTTCTCGTCGCTGCGGACCGTGCTGCACGTCGGCGCGCCGTGCCCGCCGCACGTGAAGCGCGGCTGGATCGAGTGGGCCGGCGCGGAGACGCTGATCGAGCTGTACGCGGGCACGGAGTCCCAGGCCGGCTGCGTGATCGACGGCGCGGAGTGGCTCGAGCACCCGGGCTCGGTCGGCAGGGTGGCGTCGGGCGAGATGCGGGTCTGCGACGACGACGGGCGCGAGCTGCCCGCCGGCGAGGTCGGCGAGGTGTGGATGCGCCGGGCCGCGGACACCCCGCCGACGTACTACTACCTCGGCGCCCGGGCGAACGAGCGCGACGGCTGGGAGTCCCTGGGCGACATGGGCCACTTCGACGCGGACGGCTACCTCTACCTGGCGGACCGGCGCTCGGACATGATCCTCGTCGGCGGCGCCAACGTGTACCCGGCGGAGGTCGAGTCCGCGCTGGCCGAGCACCCGGCCGTCGTGTCCTCGGCCGTGATCGGGCTGCCGGACGAGGACCTCGGCAACGTGGTGCACGCGATCGTCCAGGCCTCGTCCGAGGTGGGCGCCGAGGAGCTGCAGGAGCACCTGCGGGAGCGGCTCGCGCCGTACAAGATCCCGCGGACCGTCGAGTTCAGCACGGACCCGCTGCGGGACGACGCGGGCAAGCTCCGGCGGAGCGCGCTGCGGGCGGAGCGGCTACCCGTGCGGACGTGAGTCGCCGATCCGGATCGTGGCGTAGAGCTGCAGCGCGGCCGCCGCGAGCAGCACCACGAGCGCGGCGCCGTAGCCGCTGAGGCCGACGAGCTACCTCGACACCGAGATCCTGGGTGAGGGCCGATGAAGGCCGTCCTGGACACCCGAGCCGAGAACCCGTTCCGGTCCCACCCCGCCACCGTGGCACCCTTCCACCCGTGATCACGCTGCACGACGGTTACGAGATCGACGACGATCCCGCCCGCATCGACCGCGACGCCGTGTGGGAGTTCCTCTCCACCCAGGCCTACTGGGGGCGCTGGCGCGCCCGCGCGGACCTCGAGACCCAGGTCGCCGTCGCCTGGCGGGTGCTCTCCCTCTACGAACCGGGAACGGGCAGGACCGTCGGCTTCGCCCGCGCCGTGTCGGACGGCGTCTCCTTCGCCTACCTCGCGGACGCGCCCCCGACGAGACCGCCCTGGAGCGGCCCGCGCCAGCACGGTGACGAGCGGCGATGAGTTCGGCGACGACCACCGGTCATAAGGGCAACGACGACCACAGGAGCCCGCGATGACCACCGGCACCGCCCTCACCGCCACCATCACCCGCAGCCGCGGCCGCATCGCCCTCTGGGCCCTGCAGATCTTCCTCGGCCTGTTCATGATCATCGGATCGGGTGCGCCGAAGTTCTTCGGCGAGGCCACCGCCGTCGAGATGTTCACCGAGATCGGCGCCGGCCAGTGGTTCCGGTTCCTCGTCGGCGCCCTGGAGGTCGCCGGCGGGATCGGCCTGTTGATCCCCCGGCTGGCCGGTCTCGCAGGCGCCTGCCTCGCCGCCCTGATGGTCGGCGCGTTGGTCACCCAGGTCTTCATCCTGGACTCGGCGCCGGTCTACGCGATCACGCCGATCTCGCTGGGCGTCCTGTTCGCGCTGATCGCTTACGTCCGCCGGGACGACATCCGGACACTCGTCGGGGCTGATCGAGTCCGGGGCTGACCGAATCAGGCGATCCAGTCCGGCACCCCCCGCTCCGCCCGGATCCTCGACGAGCTGCGCGCGCTGGGTCGCCGAGCTCGGCGAGGAGCGGGTGAACGCGCTGGAGGACGACCTCCGCACGGTCACCGACGGCCCGCTGTTCCGGCTCGACCTCCCCGTATGGTTCGGCGGAGGCCAGGGCTCGAGCCCTAAGGCTCGAACACCGCGTCCGGCTCCACGGTCACCTCGAGCACCAGCGGCGTCTCCCGCCCCGCCAACCCGGGAACGACGTCGTCGAGCGCCTCCTCCAGCGCGTCCCAGGTGTCGACGCGGCGCGCCGGGCAGCCGAGCGCCTCGGCCAGTCCACCCACACTGACCTCGGTGAACGCGGGCCACGGCGCCTTCCCGTCGCCCTGCTTCTCGGCCAGCCGGTCCATGATCGCGTAGCGGCCGTTGGCGAGGACGACGAACAGCACTCCCACCCGGTAGTGCGCCGCGCTCCACAACGCCTGGATGCCGTAGAGCGACGACCCGTCCCCGACGACCGCGACCACCGGCGTGTCCGGCCGCGCCATCCGCACCCCGATCGCGGCGGGCAGCGCGAACCCGAGCCCGCCCATCGCCGCGCTCAGGAACCCCAGCGGGCGCCGTGCCGGGAGCAGGCGATGCAGGTCCGGCCGACTCGACGGCGTCTCCTCGGCCACCACCGTCTCCGCCGGGACCCGTGCCGCCAGCGCGGCGAGCACGTGCGCCGCCCGCAGCGGCTCCCCCGCCGCCGGTGGTTCCGGCGCCGAGGCGCGGACCGGGGAGAACGCCGTTCCGGCCGGCTCCGGCAACCGCTCGGCCAGGGCCGCGCAGACCGCCGCCGGACCGGCGACGACGGCCAGGTCGACGGGGCTGTGCCGGGCGTCCTCCGGGTCGTCGGTGATCATCGCGAGCCTCGTCCCGGCGGCGACCAGGGGCCCGGGCTCGTAGGGGTACTGGCGGAACACCGGCGCGCCGACGGCCAGGACGACGTCGTGAGCGGCCAGCGCGTCCCGCAACCGGGCCCGGCCCGCAGGAAGGTGTCCGGCGAACTGCGGATGGTCCTGCGGGAAGCCCGCGCGCGCCGCGAACGGCTCCTGCCAGACCGGGCAGCCCAGCTTCTCCGCGAGCGTGACCAGCGCGGACCACGTCCCGGCACCGTCCGCGTCCGCCCCGACGACGAGCGCCGGGGACCGCGCGTCACCGACGAGCGCGGCCAGCTCGTCGACGACCGACGGGTCGACGGCCGTCCCGTGGCGCAGCACCGCGGGCGCGGCGACCTCGCCGTCCCCGGCCTCGGCGGACCAGTCGTCCGACGGCACGACGACCAGGGCGGGACCGCGGCCGTCGCGCGCCTCGTGCCAGGCCCGCGCGACCGCGCTCGGGACGTCCTGGGGTCGGGCCGGCGTCGTCGTCCAGACCGGGTAGCTGCCGGCGAGGCCCTCGAGGTCGCCGGCCAGGAACGGCCGGAACGCGAGGTGCCGGCGGTCCTGCTGGCCGACGAGGACGACCAGCGGCACCCGGTTGACCCGCGCCGTCGCCAGGGCACCGACGGCGTTGCCGAGCCCGGCCGTCGTGTGCAGGTTGACCAGGGCCGGGCGGTCGTTCGCGGTGGCCCAGCCGGTCGCGATCCCCACGACCGAGCCCTCGTGCAGGGCCAGGATGAAGTCGATGTCGTCGGGCAGGTCGGTCAGGAACGCGACCTCGGTGGAGCCCGGGTTGGCGAAGATCGTGGTCAGGCCGTGGCGGCGCAGGACGTCGAAGGTGGCGTCCCGGACGGTTCTCATGCGTCGGCCTTCCGGGTGGGCGCGCCGATCCGGCCGACCGCCGCCACGGCGACCGCGCCGAGCGCCGCGACCAGCGCGAACACGTAGAAGCCCCAGGGGTAGGCGATCCCGGCTGTGAGCAGCGCGCCGCCGATCAGGGGCCCGGTGATCGCGCCGAGCCGGCCGATGCCGCTCGCCGCGCCGAGCGCGGTGGCGCGCACCGCGGCCGGGTAGTGGCGACTGATCGCCGCGTAGACGAGGACCTGCGAGCTGAACACGAACACGCCGGCCAGCAGCACGCTGACGTACACGCCGATGCCCGGAAGCCTGATGCTGAGCAGCGCGAGGAAGACCGCCGCCGCCGTGAACCAGCCGATGACCGCCTTCCGAAGGCCCATCCGGTCCGCCACGCGGCCGGCGACGAGCAGCCCGACGACCGCGCCGACGTTGAGCACGAGCAGCAGAGCCAGTGCGGCACCGAGCTCGTAGCCCGCCGACCGCATGATCTCCGGAAGCCAGGTGTTCAGGCCGTAGACCAGCAGCAGGCCCATGAACGAGGTGACCCAGAAGGCGAGCGTCGCGCGCAGGTAGCCGCCGCGGAACAGGGCCGCGACGGGGTTGCGGGTGCCGGTGACCTCGGCGGTCTCGGCGACGGCGTCCCCGGTCAAGGACTCGGGCAGCCGCGCCGCGATCAGCGGGACCAGGACCAGTGCCGGGAGCGCGCCGATGACGAACATCGCCCGCCACCCGAACGACGGGATCACCAGGATCCCGAGCAGCGCGGTCACCACGGCCCCGACGTGGTAGCCCGTCATCATGGTCGTGGTCGCGCTGCCACCCTTCCCCACCCGGGCGAACTCGTTGACCATCGCCAGCGCCACCGGCAACACACCGCCGAGGCCGAGCCCCGCGAGGAACCGCAGGACCCCGAACATGACCGGACCGGTGGCGAAGGCACAGAGCAGGGTGAGCACCGAGAACGACGTGACAGTGATCAGCATCATCCGGCGGCGGCCGAAGCGGTCCGTCAGCGGACCGATGCCGAGCGCGCCGACCATCACGCCGAGCAGCCCGACGACCGAGATCAGCGACGCGGTCGCGGGATTCAGTCCCCAGGCCGGGTCACGCAGCAGGGACGGCAGCACCACGCCGAGGACGACGAGGTCGAACCCCTCGAGCGCCACGGCGGTCCAGCACAGCGGCGCGACCCAGCGCGGCGACCCCCGTCCTCCCGAACCGGCCTTCTTGCCGGACATCGACACTGATTCGGTCACGGTCACCCTCCCCGGTGAGCAGGTGCGGGGAAGTATGGGTGCCGATGTCCAGCCTGTCAGGGCGCGCTTCCGTTGGACGGAAGCCGGGCGTCAGGTGCGGATACGCGGCGGCTGCGCGGCCCGCGGCCGAGGGGTGCCGCGGCGCGCGTCGGCTCCACAGGAGACGCAGACGTTCGACGAGTACTCCGTCATCGACGGGCCACCGCGCTTCGCCGCGAGGGTGAGGCGATCCGCGTGCTCGAGACAGAACTCGACGCCACATCCGACGCACCGACCGAGGGGCGTGCCCGGACATCCGGTCGCCTCGCCGGGCATCGGGACTGCGCAGTTCGTGGCCATCGAAGGGGCCCTCCGTCTCCGTGCCGGCGAAATCGGACTCTCCGGCAGAAGACTCACATTATCGACCGGGAGAAACAATGCGGAAGACTCTCGGCCACTCTCAGGTGAACCTCGATCACGGCCGGATGCCGCGGTTCGTGATTCTGGTACACATCGGACCGGTCGAGGCCGGGCGCCGGCGCGTCGCCGCAGCTCGCGCACCGTTCGCCCCATCTTCCGGCCGCGTCGGAGCACGTGGGAGCGATCGTGAGGAGCAGACACGGCGGGCAAGTTCGAGGTGTACCAGGACCCCCTGGGGAACAACCGCGCTGCCGCTTCCGGCGCGAGGAGGCGGCGGCTCACCGGAGGTGTTCGCGCGCCCAGATCGCCGCCTGGACCCGGTCGGTGACCTTGATGCGCTGGAACACGTTCGTCAGGTGGGCCTTGACCGTGCGCTCGCTGATGCCGAGCCGGCGGGCGACCTGCTTGTTGGCGAGCCCCTCCGTGACGAGCGTCAGGACCTCGCGTTCGCGCTGGGACAGGTCGGTGACCGCCGAGCGCGCGCGCTGCCGGTCGAGCAGCACCCGGCCCGCCCTCGGGTCCAGCGGGGCCTCCCCGGCGTCGACGGCGCGGACGGCGTCGATCAACGCGTCCGGCTCCAGGTGCTTGAGGAGGTAGCCCCGCGCGCCCGCGTCGAGCGCCTCGAGGATGCGGGCCTCGTCGCCGAACGACGTGAGGATGACGACCCGGACGTCGGGATGCCCGGACACGATCCGCCGGGTCGCCTCGATGCCGTTCGTGACGGGCATGGCGAGGTCCATGAGCACCACGTCCGGCAGATGCTCCCCGACCAGGGCGACGGCTTCCTCGCCGTCCGCGGCCACCGCGACGACCTCGATGTCCGGCGCGGTCTCCAGCAGTTGGCGCAGGCCGTGCCGCACCACGGCGTGGTCGTCTGCGACGATCACTCTGATCATCCGAGCGGTACCTCCAACCGCAGCACCATGCCGCGTCCGGGCACGGACTCGAGCTGGAGGACGGCGCCGAGCGTCTTCGCCATGTCCCCCAGGGACCTCAGCCCGAGATGGCCGGGCCTGCCGGGCACCGGGCCCGGGAGGCCACGACCGTCATCCGCGACGGTCATCACCAGCGCATCACCCGCGCGGCCCACGGTGACCACGACGCGGCGCGCGTCCGCGTGGACGACGACGTTGCGGACGCCCTCCTGGGCGACGCGGTACAGCAGTTCCATCTGTTCCCGGCCGAGGACCTCGACGGGCACCTCCACCCGGAGTTCGGCCTCGATCCCGCGGTGGCTCAGGCGGGCGGGCAGGTCCGACAGCGCCGCTTGGAGGCCCTCCTCGTACAGGTTCGGGGGGTAGATCTCCACCAGCAGCGAGCGGAGGGACCGCACCGTGTGCCGGATCCGCCACGCCGCGCCGTCCACCTCGGCGACGTTCACAGCACCTCCCGCGCGCACCACGGCGCCCAGCGCGAACGCCACCCCGGCGAGGTCCTGCACGACGCCGTCGTGCAGGTCCCCGGCGATGCGGCGACGTTCGGTGTCGGTCGCCTCGATCACCCGTCGCAGCAGGGTCTCACGCTGACGCTGGGCCCGCCGGAGCCGGCGGGCGAGGGCGAGGGCGATCGGCAGCTGGAGCAGCGCGAGCAGGACGAGCGCGCCGAAGAGGGAGGGGGCGAACCTCGTCCAGGTGCGCCTGCCCTCCTCGGTGATCGCCTCGTAGCGGTGGTGGGCCTCGAACAGCACCGGCACGCCCGAGGGGGTCGTCAGCCGCTCGTAGACCTCCAGCAACGCGATGTCGTGGTCCTCGAACCGGTTCTCCGGACGGGTCAGGTCACTGAGCTCCGCGTGCCGCTCGCCGGTCGCGAGCACCTGGCGCTCGTCGGCGCTGAACGCGAGCTGCTCCCCGCGCAGGCGCGGCTCGTCGGAGTACAGGATCCTGCCGCTCCGGTCCCAGATCTTCACCCGGACCAGGGAACCGGTGAGGGCGCGGGAGCGCACGACCTCGTCGAGGGCGGCCACCGCCCGGGGATCGTCCCTCAGGACGGCATCGTCGAGGGCGGGCCGGACGGCCAGGTCGCCGACCAGGGCGGTGGCGCGGACCGCGGCGTCGATCGCCACCTCCGTGCTCATCGTGCGGCCGGCGTAGGCGGCGGCGACGGCGACGACCAGGAGTGTGACGAGGCCGGTCACCGCGTAGCGCACGGCGAGGCCCGCGCTCGAGGGCTGCCGCTCGTCGTGGAGGTTGCGGCTGCGGGTCCGCGGCTCGCCGGCGGGCGCGTCGACACGGCCGGACCTCGTGCGCGACGCGCTGCGGACGCTCATCGTCGCGGTAAGGAACCCGCGCTCACCGCGGCCGCCCGGGGGACGACGGGTGACGGCCCGACGCAGCGATCATGGTCGCGGCGGCGCCGTCCTCGGCCTGTGCGCGCAGCGCGTTCCGGACCGCGATCGCGAGCTCGGCGGTCTCGAACGTCCCGACCGCGCTCACCGACCGGTTGAGACCGCGGTAGAACTCCTCGGTGCGGTCCGCCGAGCGGGGATCGACGCCGCTGACGACGCAGCCGGGCAGCTCGATGTCCTCCATGACGTACCCGAGGGACACGTCCCGTCCCACCTGCAGCGGGGTGAGCAGCTCCGCCGTGGCGGAGAAGACCTCCGCCGCCTGCCGCAACCGCGTGTCACCTTCGAGGATCACGAGGGCCCCGGCGCGCAGGTACGGGGCGAGCGCGGCCGCGGCGATCTCCGCGTCCGTCTCCGGCGCGGCGGCGGACAGCGGGCAGATCGCGACACCGAGACCGGCGCACGCGACGCTGTCGCCGGTGATCACGCACCGGCCGCGGCGCATCGCTCGCCGAAGCACGCCGGCCGCCCAGTCGTTCGCGGACAGGCCGCGTACGACCTCCCGGATCCATCCGGCGTCCTCCCCGAGGGCGGTGACGTGGTAGTTCGCCTCCAGCGCGTCGACGATCAGGCGGACGCCACGCTGCCCCAGGTCCGTGACCACCAGACGGGGCGACTCGAGACTCGTCCGTCTGTCGGGGACGGGAGAGGCGTGAGGCTCAGCGCACATCGGAACTCCAGGACTGGGGAGACGGCGCCCCACAACGGAGGCGTACTCCAGCGTGACCCGTCACCGCGTCACACACCATCGGACCTTGGTCGTAGGACCCGCACTCGACGGCCCTCGTCGCCGACCCAGGTTCGCCAGGGTACGGCGGAGGGGCCCGCCACGACACTGTCGCAGCGGGCCCCTCGTGTTCATGTGCTAGCCGTTCGTGACGGTGAACGGAGCGGTGGCACCACCCTTGTCGGATTTCACGATGATCCGTCCGGGGTTCGTGGTGGGTCCGCCCGCGCGGACGCGCACGGAGTAGTCCCCCACGGTCGCGGGTGCGACCGGCGCCGTGACCGTCGCCGTGGCACCGGTGATCGCCGCGCCGGCCGTGCCGTCGGCGTTCACCCGGTGGACGGTGAGGTTCGCTCCCGCCATCGAGCCCGTGCCGCCGACCCGGAAGTCACCCGCCTTCCACCGGGCCGTGGTGATCGTCAAACGATCCACCGTGGCGACCGGCCGGACCGTCACCGGCGGTCCCGATGCCGGGCTGAGGGCCGTGCCGGCGTAGGCGATGACCGTCACGCTGTAGTCCACGCCGTTCGTCAGACCCGCGACGGTGGCCGACGTGGCCCCCGCCGGCGCCTCCTGCGTGACGGGCGTCGGTGTGGCGCCCGACGCCGGGGTGGCGGTCACGACGTACTTCGTCGCCGCGGGGGTGCCCGTCCAGGTGACCCTCGCGGAGCGGTCGAGCGCGGTGGCCGCGACCGCGGTGGGCGAGGCCGGGGCGGCCGGGGCGGTCGGCTGGAAGGGCCCCGCCGTCGCGGTGTCGCTGAAGTTGCCGTCCTTGTCGAACGCCACGGATTTCAGCGTCGTGTTCGCCGCGGTGATCACGACGGGCGTCTTGTACAGCAGAGCATTGTTCGACGGCAGGTCTCCCATCCGCGGCTCGGAGCCGTCGGTCGTGTAGTAGATCTCGGTTCCCGTCGTCGTGCTCGCGAGGGTCACGCCCGTCGAACCCGCGGTGGCCGTCGGCTTGTCGAACGTGGCGTTCGGTGTGGGCCCTGCCGGCCCGGGGTCCGGGTTCGGCGGTGTGGCGGGCGAGCTCACGGGGAACGTCTCGCTCATCTGCAGCGCTGGCGCGGTCGCCGGCCCCGCCAGCGAGCGGACCTCGACGTCGTAGGTCTCGCCCGGGGCGAGCCCGGCGATAGTCGTCGACGTGGCGTTGGGCAGGGTTCGCGTCCCGACCTGCACCTGCTGGCCCGCAGCAGCCGTCTTCGCGACGGCGACGACGCTGTAGCCGGTCACCGCGGCCGCGCCGGGAACTGCCGATGCCGGAGTCCAGCTGACCTGCATCGACGTGCGGTCGCCGGAGCGGACCACCGCAGCGTCTCCGGGCTTCGGCGCACCCTGCTGCGACGGCCCGACCGGACAGCCGCCCATGCCGGGCCCGCCCTGCTCGCCGTACTCCGCGATCGTGAGGCCCTGCCGGTTGCCGTCCTCGTCCTCGACCTGCCAGGCCATCATCCGCTCGCCGCCGCCGTTCGCGGCCGTCTGCGCGGCCTCGGGCGTGGTGAACTCGTAGGTCGCGGTGAACCGGTCACTCACGACGAACAGCGCGGACCGGTAGTTCCCCTTCGCCGACTGCGCCGGCCCACCCGGGATGGCGCGGACGTCCCGACGGGCGACGTCGGGCAGGTCGGTGAGATCGGGGTTGACGATCCGCTGCTCGAGCCGTGTCCGGTCAATGCCGGCGGCGATGCGCCCGGTGACGGTCAGGGTGTTCCCGCTCAGGCTGGACTTCGTGTCCACGAAGGTGTCCTGGACGACGGTGTCACCCGCGAGCGCCCCGGCGAAGCGGATCGAGACGGTGTCGCCCGGTTTGATGTCGGGAGTGACGGCGAGGTCGGTGCCGGCACCCCAGCAGTAGCCACCGGGGTGGTTGATCTCGAACGCGACGTCGCCGGTCTCCACGACGCCCTGCGCCGAGCCGACGACCTGGCCGGCGCGGGTGACCTCGACGAGCGCGGTCTGCCCGATCCGGTCCTGGTAGCCCTCGATCGTCACGAAGTCACGGTCGGGGAACACGACCACGTTGTCGGGGAAGGCGGGGGGCGCAGCCGATGCCACGCCGGCGCCCACCGCCGCCGATGCCAGGGTCAGTGCCGCGGTGAGGCCCGCGATCGCGGCTGCCCGGCCACGGCGGGACCGCGGCGGCGGGGTCACCACCGGGGGAATGCCGGGCGTCGTGGGGTGGTCATGGCGGCTCCTCGGGAGAAAGGCGGCGATGAGCGTGCTCATCGACAATCCGCCCGATCCACCCCGGCGCGGGAGCCGCGCCGAAGGGGGCCGCCGTCCCCCAATCGGAGGGGTCAGCGCTCGCGGCCCAGCGCGGCGGCCGCCGCGGGCGACCATGCGGTACCGCCCGAGGCCACCCGCCGGATGGCGTCCACAACGTCGTCGGGCGGGGCCGACTTCGAGAGGTAGCCGACGGCGCCCGCGGCGTGCGCCCGGCGGACGGTGTCGCCCGACACCGAGGACGTCAGGAAGAGGACCCGGGAACCGGGAGCCGCGGCCAGGAGCCGGACGGTCGCGGCGACGCCGTCGACACCGGGCATGGCCGCGTCCATCACGATCACGTGCGGTGCCAGGCGTTTCGCGGCCTCGACGCACTCGGCGCCGTCGGCGCACTGGCCCACCACGGTGAATCCGCCGACCGAGTCGAGCAGCGAGCTGAGGCCGAAGCGGACGGCGGCACTGTCGTCGACCAGCAGCACCCGGATAGCCGGGGCGTCACCCGTGGCGGAGCCCGGTGAGCCTCCCACGTCCGCGACGGTGTCCATGCCGATCACCTCCCCGAGGACCTGCGAAACAGGATCCCACCCCAACGGCCGGCCGGGCGCCAGTGCACTTCGCGGGGGCCGATCCGGGCAAGCTGATGTCGGCAAACGGGGCAGAACGTAACACCCTCGTTCCAGGGCCGAGCCTTCCCTTGACGCGTCTGCGACGGAGGGGGGCACATGGACGACGCGAGCGTGGAAACGACCACCGTGGAGGCGGCGCCCGCCGAGTTGCGGGTGCTCGTCGTCGACGACCACACGACCTTCGCCGAGCTGCTTTCCTTCGCCCTCTCGACCGAACAGGGCCTGAGCTGTGTCGGCACGGCCTCCAACGCCGCGGAAGGGATCGTGCTGGTCCAGGAGCTGCGCCCGGACATCGTGATCATGGACATCGAGATGCCGCGCCAGGACGGGCTCGCCGCCTGCCGCAGGATCCGCGAGGTCGCCCCGGACACCGTGATCGCCGTCGTGACCGCGCACCGTGAGCCGGACTGGGTGGTGCGGGCGACCCAGGCGGGTGCCTCGGCGTTCATCCCGAAGAACGGTTCGCTCACCGAGATGCTGGACGTCCTGCGCCGGGCGCGCAGCGGGAGCATGCTCATCGCCCCGTCGGCGTTCGCCCTGACCGGCGCGACGACCCGGCAGAACCCGGCGATGCCGAGCCTGACCCAGCGCGAGCGGGACGTCCTCGCCTGCCTGGGCCGCGGGATGGCGCCGAAGGCGATCGCGCGGGTCCTGGGCATCAGCGTGCACACCTGCCGCGGCTACGTGAAGTCGCTGCTGTCCAAGCTCGACGTGAGCTCCCAGCTGGAGGCGGTCGTCAAGGCGCAGGAGCTCGGCATGCTCGACGAGCCGCGATGAGGGCCGGGTCTCCGGTCTCCCCGGTCCGGCGCCAGGTCACGACGTTCATCACGGTCGGAGTGATCGTCCTCGCGGTGATCGCGTTCGGCGCCGTGCTGGCGAGCCGGACCGTCGCGCGGGCCGAGGCGCTCCGGGACGCCGAGCGCGTCACCGACCGGCTGGCCCACCTCGTCGTCGAACCGCTGCTGGCGGGTGTGATGGCCGACGATCCCCGTGCCCGTGACGAGCTCGATGTGGCGATCTACAACCGGCTCAGCGACGGCTCGATCAGCGAGGTCAACGTGTGGCGGCGGGACGGCACGATCGTCTACGCCGACCAGGCCCGCATCATCGGGACGCGGAAGACGCCGCCCGCCGAGGCCGTTGCGGCGATCGAACGGAACACCGTGAGCGCCGAGCTCCAGGACTCCGACGAGGCGGGCGTGCTGCCGGGCGACGAGCGGTTCGTCGAGGTGTACGTGCCGCTGGCCCTGGCCGACGGCACCCGGTATGCGTTCGAGGCCTACTTCAGCTCCGCGCGCGTCGACAGCCAGGCCGCGGCGCTGGTTGGGACGCTCGTCGCGCTCGCCGTCGTCCCGCTGGTCGTCCTGCAGCTGGTGCAGCTGCCCATCGCGCTCTCCCTCGCCCGGCGCGTCCGCCGCCAGGAGGCGGAGCGGGTGCGGCTGCTGCAGCGGGCGCTGTCGTCGTCGGACAAGGAGCGCGCGAAGATCGCGGCCGACCTGCACGACGGGGTCGTCCAGGACCTCGCCGGGGCGGGGTACGCGCTCGCCGCGCTCCGGACGTCGGTCGCTCCCGGGCGCCGCGGCGTCGCCGACACGGTCGCGGGCGCGGTGCGCTCGGCGGTCGACGAGCTTCGCCATCTGATGGTCGACATCTACCCGCCCGACCTGTCGGGGCCCGGCCTCGCCGTCGCCGTCGAGGGCCTGGTCCGGCCTCTGCGGGAACGGAACGTCGACGTCCTCGTCGACGTCGCGCCGCTGCCCACGCTGGATCCGGAGACGGCGGCGAGCATCTACCGGGTGGCCCGCGAGACCCTGATGAACGTCTCCAAGCACTCGGGGGCGTCCCACGTGCAGGTGCTCCTCGAGGTCCTGGGGCCGGAGCAGGAGGCCGTGCGGCTGCGGGTGTGCGACGACGGCGTCGGCATCCCCGCCGCGGAGGCGGACCGGCAGCACGACGGTCACTTCGGCATCCGGATGCTCTCCGACCGGCTCATGGATCTCGGCGGCCGTTTCTCCGTGATGCCCGGGCCCGCCGGCGGCACCGTCGCCGAGGCGGTACTCCCGCTGGCGATCGTCGTCTGATTGTGAGGATGGCGTGACCAGCCCGGTGATGCCGGGTTGGTGTGTGACAGCGGTAGGTGGCCCTTCGTCTGGCTGGCTGTGGTGCCTTGCAGGGGACTTGCCCACCTGCTGTTGTCGGCACCGGCCCCGCCCGGAGTAGCTGCCCTGATCAGGAGCTTGACCGCCAGTAGCCGCCGGCGTGTCTCATCACGGTCCTGCCGGCTCCGACCTGGGACCGGGACCTTCACGTCCCTCCAGGCGAGGACGAGGCCGCCGAGCACGAACGGCGATCCGGGCGATCGTGCGGTCCTGGCGGCCGGACCTGCTGGCCGTGTCCGGGGTCGGACCGATCGTCGCGGCCACCGACACCCGACAGCTCTACCGACAGCTCGAAAACCCACCCGCCACGGCTTGACCATCCATAGGAGCGTCCCCCAGAACTGGGGGTCCGACCCACCCCCACCCTCGGCTGCCACCCGGCCGCGTTCCCGACCAAGATCGCCCGCGACGACACGGTGCGACGGTGGGAGACGAATGCTCGAGCGGGCAGGCGTGCTACGCCGTCGGATGGGGATCGCGCTCGTCGTCTGGCTGGTCCTCGGTCCGGCGTCCGCCTCGCATCCGTCGGTCGGGAGCGTCGTGGCCCCGACCGCGGACGCCGTGAAGGCGGCCCTCCTCACGAGTACCGGCGCCGGCACCCGGGCCGCGTCGGCCCTGCCCGCCTCCCTCCCTACCGGGGAAGGCGCGACCGGCGAAGGATCCGTCGAGAGTGGACTCATCGAGAGGGGACCCGTCGGGAGTGGAGCGACCGGCGGGACGGTGACCGCGGTCGGGATCGCGCCGATGGTCCAGGACGCGTACCTCTCCGCGGAGCGGACGCTCGCCGATGCGGTTCCGGGCTGCAGGCTCACGTGGTCGCTGCTGGCCGGCATCGGCCGGATCGAGTCCGGCCATGCCGGGGGCGGCGAGATCGACGCGGCCGGGAGGACGCTCGTCCCGATCCTCGGGCCGCAGCTCTCCGGGTCGGACGGGTTCGCGACGGTGTCGGACACCGACGGTGGATCCCTCGACACCGACCCGGCGTGGGACCGCGCGGTCGGCCCGATGCAGTTCCTGCCCGGCACCTGGCGCACGTACGCGGCGGACGGCAACGGTGACGGGACCGCCGACCCGAACAACGTGTTCGACGCCGCCCTCACCGCGGGACGCTTCCTCTGCTCGGGCGGCCGGGATCTGTCCACAGCAGACGGCGTAACGGCGGCGCTGCTGCGCTACAACGCCTCCATGGAGTACGTCCGGGACGTCCTCGCGGCCGCAGCCGCCTACGCGGGCGGCCTCGTCCTGCCACCGGCGCCGATTCCGGCGGTGTCGGCCAGCGCCGCCAAGGTCCTCGCCGCCGAGGCACCCCCGGTGCCCGCCGTGCCCCTCCCCGCCGCAGCGCCGGTGTCCGCGGCCGCCCCTGCCACGGCCGTTCCCGCAGCGCCCGTTCCCGCAGCGCCCGTTCCCGCAGCGCCGGTCCTCGCAGAGATTCTGCCGCCGTCCGTCCCCGCAGAGGTGCCCCCGGCGCCGGCAGTCACCACCCCGCCGGCCCCGTCGTCCGCGCCTCCGTCCGCACCCGCCACGTCGTCCACGCCCCCGGCCGCGTCGACGTCCGCACCGCCCGTCCGGCGCACCACGCCGGCCCCCTCGACCTCTGCGTCCGCCGTGTCGCCGAGCTCGCCCGCGCGCGATTGTTCAACTGCGACAACGACATCCGGCGCGGCGACGCCCGCCTCGACAGAGCCCTCGCCTCCTCCTGTCACGCAGTGCTGACCGCATAGACCCCCCAGAGTCGGGGGGCACGGTTCCCCCCAACCACGGCTGCCCCGGCACAGCCTCCTCGCCGCAGACTCGACGAAACCGACAGTTCGAACCAAGTCGAGGAGTACGACGATGTCCACCCGGGCCGTCTCCCGTCGCGACCTGCTGAAGGTCTCCGCACTCGGCGCCGCAGCGCTGGCGCTCCCGTTCGAGCGCGTGGTGCGCGCGAAGGGAATCTCACGTATCGCCGAGAGCAAGCTCCCGAAGCCGTTCACCGTCCCGTTCGTCGTGCCCCCGGTCGCCAAGCCCATCCGCAGCGACGCGACGACGGACTACTACCAGATGTCGATGCGCCAGGTGCAGGCCGAGATCCTGCCGGGCGTCGGAACCGACCTCTTCGGCTACGACGGGCAGGTCCCCGGTCCCACGATCATGGCGAGCCAGGGCCGACAGGTCGTCGTCCGGCACGTCAACGGGTTGCCCGCCAAGCACCCGCGGTGGTCGTACACGCCGTGGACGTCGGTGCACCTGCACGGGTCGGCCTCGCTCCCGCAGTACGACGGCTACGCCAGCGACATCACCCAGCCGGGCCAGTACAAGGACTACGTCTACCCGAACATGCAGCCCGCACGGACGCTCTGGTACCACGACCACGGCGCCGCCCACACGGCGGAGAACGCCTACATGGGCCTCGCCGCGATGTACCAGCTGACCGACGCGCAGGAGCGGGGCCTGCCCATCCCCACCGGCCGCTACGACGTCCCGCTGATCCTGTCGGACAAGATGTTCACGGCGGACGGCCAGCTGATGTACGAGGACAAGAGCCACTCCGGGCTCTGGGGCGACGTGATCACAATGAACGGCAAGCCTTGGCCGCGCATGCCCGTGGAGCGGCGCAAGTACCGGTTCCGGATCCTCAACGCGTCCCTCTCGCGCGGGTTCCGGTACAAGCTCTCCACCGGGGAGCCGATGACGGTGATCGCGACGGACGGTGGGCTGATGGGCGCCCCGCAGCAGGTCTCCGAGATCCGGCACGGCATGGCCGAGCGCTACGACATCGTGATCGACTTCGCGAAGTACAAGATCGGGCAGCGGGTCGTCCTGCAGAACCTCGGCGTGAAGAACTCCACGGACTACGACACGACGAAGCAGATCATGGCGTTCGACGTGGCGGCGGAGCCGACCGACGGCACCAAGAACGAGGTCCCGTCGGTCCTGAACCCGAACCCGTCCGCGATGGGGCTCACCGAGTCGATGTCGACGGCGACCCGCAAGCTGGAGGTCATCCGCGGAAACGGCGAGTGGTCCGTCAACGGTGTCACGTGGGAGCAGATCGTCGCCTCCGGCTACCGGAAGGTCATCGCCAACCCGGCCAAGGACGCCGTCGAGGTCTGGGAGATCACGAACAAGTCGGGTGGCTGGTTCCATCCGGTGCACATCCACCTCGTGGACTTCAAGATTCTCTCCCGCAACGGAAAGCCGCCGCGACCCGAGGAGCTCGGCCCCAAGGACGTCGTCTACGTCGGCGAGAACGAGACCGTCCGGCTGCTGATGAAGTTCGAGCACCAGACCGGCCGGTACATGGTCCACTGCCACAATCTGCCGCACGAGGACCACGACATGATGACCCAGTTCGAGGTCGGCACCGCCGGGCCGGACCCGATGACGGCCGCGCCGGCCCTCCCTTGGACCGCGGGGCTGAAGCTGTGACCGACCGGACGACGGCGGCCCGGGCCGTCGTGGACCCGCACCCCGCCCACCCCGGAGATGTCGACGAGGACGGCTCGTCAGCCCTCCGCTCCCCGGTACCGACCGTCACCGCCGGCCTCGTCGCGGCCGGCGCGGTGACCGTCGCAGGGGTGCTGCACCTGCTCGCCGCCCTGGAACACGTGCAGCACCAGATGACGTTCGCGGTGTTCTTCATCGTGGTCGGCCTGGTGCAGACGGGCGCCGGCGCCGGGCTGCGCCGGGGTTCGACGCCCCTGCGGGTCGGCCTCGGCCTGGCCGCCCTGGTCGGGCTCGTCGTGCTCTACGTGTACAGCCGCACGATCGGACTGCAGATCGGGCCGCACGCCGACCGGCCCGAGGACCCCGACTTCCTGGGCATCACGGTCGTGGTGTGCGAGCTGGCCACCATCGCGGCGATGATCACCCTCCTGCCCGACCGGCTGCGTTCGGTGGCGGGCAACGCGGTGCTGGTCGTCGGAATCGGCGTCTGGGTGCTGTGGGCGACCGGCGTGGTCGGCTGACCCGGCCGCGGTTCCGGACGGTCGTGACGGCCCTCGCCGTCACGGCCGTCGTCGCGGTCGGGCTCGGCTCGGCCACCGGTGTCGTGCCGTTCGAGCTGGTCCGCATACCCAGCGACAGCATGACTCCCACCCTGGAGCCCGGGGACCATGTCGTGCTGGACCACCGCGGCCGAGCCGTGTCCCGGGGGGACCTCGTGGTCGTGCCCGATCCGCAGGACGGGACGCTGATCGTGAAGCGGGTCGTCGCCGTCGGCGGAGACATGGTGGGGATCTCGGACGGCGTACTCGAGGTCGACGGCCGTGCCGTGGACGAGCCCTACGCGGACCGGAGCCTGGAGAACGGGGTGTACTACGGCCCCTACCCCGTGCCGGACGGCCGGCTGTTCCTGCTCGGGGACCACCGCGCGGTCTCGGTCGACTCCCGTGCGTTCGGCCCGGTGCCCGCCACCGACGTCGTCGGCACCGTGGACGTCCGGGTCTGGCCGCGGCCGGGTTCGCTGGACGAGCCCGCACGCTGAGCCCCGGCTCCGTTCGGGCCGTCGACGCCCGGTCAGGGAGTCGTACCGGCCGGAGTGACGACGGCCGACGACGTCGTCGGCGGGCTCGTCGGCGTGGTTGCGGACGCGGATACCCGGCCGCTCGGGACAGCCGCTGACGGGGCGCTCACCGGTGCCCGACGCGGGGCGCTCCTCGACGGAGGTGCCGTCCCCACGGAGCGTAGGCCGCCGTGGTGAGGCCCGAGCAGTCGAACCCGCCTTCGGCCGGGCCGTCGCCGCCCCAGACGTAGATGCCGGTGCCGCCGCACCCGAGGGATCCGGGCACCGCGCAGGTCCGGCGACTCGTACCCGGCGTCGCTCCTGTGCGCGCGGCCCATCCGGCTGTCCCCTGCCTCGGTCCTCAGGGCGTGCTGCCGGTCAGCCCGTGGCGGTGAGGGGGTAGTAGTGCACCCAGTCGAGGTGCATCGCCGACGGAGTGGCGCTGCCCCCCTTGGGGAACCAGTCGAGCTGGATCGTCAGGTGCATCGGGCCGGGCGGCAGCGTCGAGGTGTCCGTGGTGCGGAACCACTCCTGCCCGTCGACGAAGGCGGCGATGTGGTCGGGGGTCCACTCGACCGCCCAGTTGTGCCACTGCGTGGCGTCGATGTTCACCTGGCCGTGGAGCTGGGAGTTGCCGGCCCCGTAGTGGAGGAACATGTCCGTCTTCTGCCGGGCGGGGTCCGACATCTCCATGAAGTCGACCTCGCCGCCCTCGGGCCAGTTCTCCGCGTCGGGCCAGAGGAGCAGGAGGGCGTTGTAGGACGGGTCGCTCGCCGGGGCCATCACCCGGCCCTCCCAGCGGCCGTACTGCGCGCCCTTGCCCCAGGCCATTCCCCCGGTGGTGCCCGCGGAGTCGCCGTTGATGGCGAGCACCCCGTCCTGGATCGACGCCGCACCCGGGCTGCGGGTGCCCTTGCCGGCGTGCCCGGGACCGTCGTAGAGGCCCCACTGGCTCAGGTCCCCCGTGAACTCGTCGCTGCGCGACGGCGTGCCCCAGCCGAACTTCGCCGCCGCGGTGACGCCGGGGGCGGAGGTGGCCGTCACGGTTCGAGACGACGACGTGGTGCCGGACGTGCCCGTCGTGCCCGACGTCGTGGTGCCGTCGCCGGTCGTCCCCTGTCCCGGCGCGAGGCCGTCCGCATATCCCGCGGCGTACCCGGCCTGGTAGTCGGCGGAGGTGCTCGGGTCGGCGGTCGCCGGTTCGGACGAGGGGTCCGCCGTCGCCGCGGTCTCGGGGGCGGTGGTGCCCGTGTCCTGAGCGGCGGGTGTCTCCGTGAGCGCCGCGGCCGGCGCGGGGTCCGTGGCGGTGCTCGCCGTCGCGTCCTCGGCGAGCAACGGCGCCGCGGCCGGGACCGTGCACGTGGAGGCGGGGTCCGCCGCGGAGCAGGTCCCGGCCGGGGCGAACGTCGCGGGCAACGTGGGCGAGACCGACCCGGAGGCGACGCAGACCGCTGCTGCCACCCCTTTGACCACCGCGAACCTGAGGACCATCGGTACTCCCCCCCTCGCGCGTCCGGCCGATCGGACACATCGACCCTCACGCTGCTGCCTGGGCTGCTCCGGCGGCAGACCGAGGAGGGGGGCCGGAGCCCCCCGCACCTGGGGGGTCCGTCGCGGAGAGTGCCCCGCGCCCCCTCCGTTTGGGGGCCGACAGGCCGCTCGATTTGGGCTGTTCGGTGTAGTCGGCCGGGCCGATCATGTGTCGTCGTGAGCTCGTGTGTGGGTCCCGAACCGGGTCGCCGGTCCGGTCCGACCCTTGGGCCGACGGCCCGCCCCGGACACCGCACGACCGATGTCGCGGGGCGCGTCCCGCCCTGTCCGCCCGGGCTCCGGATCGTCGACACGGGGACTCGCCGATCCCGGTCGGCCGGACGTCACAGCAGGGGCGAGGCGGGCGCCGGTCCGCTCCCGGGTCCGCCGGCCGCGTCGATGCGCCCCGCCTCGGACGTCCGCGGCGCCGAACCGGCCGTGCGGACGTCCCGCATCGCCGTCCAGTACGTCGTCACGGCGCTGATCTCCGTGCTGGTCGTGGCGCTGTGCAGCGTGTGGGCGAGCCGGATCGTCGCCGCCGACTACGCCGTCGACGGCGCGATCGCCGCGACCCAGCTCGCCGCCGACGAGGCGGTGGCCCCGGTCCTGACCGACGGCGTGCTCACCGGGGACCCGACAGCGCTCGAGGGGCTCGACAGGGCGGTCCGCGAGAAGGTCCTGAACGTCTCGATGGTGCGGGTGAAGATCTGGGACGGAACCGGGCGGATCCTCTACTCCGACGAGCCCGCGCTGATCGGAGAGCGGTTCGGGCTCGGTGCGGAAGAGATCGAGGCTTTGCACGGCGGGCACCCGGACGCCGAGATGTCGGACCTCTCGGCCCCGGAGAACCGGCTCGAGGACCGCAGCGTGCCCCTCCTCGAGGTCTACCTCCCATTGCGCACCTCCGGCGGGGTGCCGGTGCTGTTCGAGGCCTACTCCCGCTACGCGGGGGTCACCGAGGCGACCCAGCAGGTCTGGACCCGGTTCATCCCGCTCGGCGTGGGCGCTCTCGTCCTCCTGGAGCTCCTGCAGATGCCGATCTCGGCGGTACTGGCCCGCAGGTTGCGCCGGGCCCGGGTCCAGCGGGAGGAGATGCTGCGCCGGACGTTGACCGCGCTCGAGGACGAGCGCCGGCGGATCGCCGCCGACCTGCACGACGGCGTGGTCCAGGACCTCGCCGGCGTCGCGTTCGCACTCGGGGCGGCCGCCCGGGTGGGCGCCCCTGCCCGGGTCGAACCCGCACAGCTCGCCGAGTCGGCCGACACCGTCCGCCGTTCGGTCCGCGCACTGCGTTCGCTCCTGGCGGACATCTACCCGCCGAACCTCTACGACGAGGGCCTGCCGGCCGCGCTGTCGGACCTGGCGGCGCGGCTCGTCCCGCCGGGCACGACGTCGGTCCTCGACGTCCGGGATCCGCTGCCCCCGCTCGGCCGGGAGCAGGTCGAGCTGGTCTTCCGGGTGGCCCAGGAGGGCCTGCGCAACGTCGTGCGGCATGCCGCGGCGAGCACCGTGGAGATCGCTCTCGGCCAGGACGGCGGCGTCCTCGTCCTGTGCGTCACCGACGACGGGAAGGGGTCCGCGCCCGACCGGCCCGTCGCGTCCGGACACCTCGGGCTGAAGGCGTTGAGCGGGCTGGCCGCGCAGCACGGCGCCGTGCTCGTCCTGGACTCCGCCCCGGGCCGGGGAACGGCCCTGCGGCTGGAGGTGCCCCTGTGACCGGGGAACGGGGGCCCGGCGCCCGGTGCGTGGACGGCGCGTCTCCCCCTCGCATTGAGGGCCCGTGGCCCCCCACCGATGGGCTGGACGGATCATGCCCGCGACCGCGATCTTGTATACCAAGGGGCCATCCGGCCCTGCCTCTGTCGGCTCCCGGCCGGCAGGACCACCCGACGTCGGGGGCCACCGCGATGATCAGACTCATGGTGGTCGACGACCACGCCATCGTCCGACGAGGACTCGTCCGGGTCGTCGAGACCGCCCCGGACATCGAGCTGGTCGGGACGGCGGCCGACGGCATCGAGGCGCTGCATCTCGTCACCAGGACCCGGCCGGACGTCGTGCTCATGGACATCGGCATGCCCGTCCTCGACGGCGTCGGCGCGACCCGGCTGATCGTCGACCACGACCCGCGGGTCCAGGTCGTCGTCCTGACGGGTTCTGCCGACGACCGGGTCTCCGAGGCACTGGACGCCGGTGCCTGCGAGGTGGTGCTCAAGGACGCCGAGGTGGACGTGCTGCTGGAGGCGATCCGGCGCGCGGCGGGCGGCGGCTTCGCGTATCCCCGGCCGCCGGCCGCCCCGCGCGACGGTCTCAGCCCCCGGGAGAGGGAGGTCCTCCGCCTGCTGGCCGTGGGCCGTTCCAACCGGGAGATCGCCCGCACGCTCGGCATCACCGAGCGCACGGTCAAGGCCCATCTGCACCGCGTCTTCCGTGTCCTGGGGGCGACGGACAGGGTCCAGGCCGCGCTCCGGGGCCGCGAGCACCTCGCCCGGGCGGGGTCGTAGGACCAATGGCCAATGGCCGCCGTCCACACTGCTGGGCGAGGGTCGCCCGAGTAGGCCCGGACCTGCCGGCCCCACCGTCACGATCAGGAGCACAAGATGCCTCGCACGTCCTCGACCGAGGGCCCGGCGGCGTTCGTCCGGCCCGGCCTCGCGGTCGTCGTGTCCACCGGGCGTCGGCGCACCGGCCGATGACCACCCTGCTGATCGTGCTCGCCGCCTGGGTCGTGGCGAGCGTCCCGCTCGCGATCGCCTGCGGAGCCGTCCTCGCCCGCCGCGCCCCCTCCTTCCGCGTGCCTGACAGGCGCCGGCTTCGCCCCTCCCTCCACCACGAGGAGATTCGATGCCCCAGGACAACACCCCTCTCCCTCCCGTGACGGACGTCCGGCGCCCCGTGCCCCGGCGCGCGGTCGTCGCCGGGACGGGTGCCGTCGCGCTCGGCGCCGGACTCCTCGCCGCCGGGTGCGCGAGCTCGGCCGCGCCCGGCTCGGCGGCCACGACCCCGGCCGCGGCTCCCCCGACGGCGGGAGCCCCGACCGCGGCCTCCGGCAGCGCGGGCGAACTCGGCTCCACGGCCGACATCCCGGTCGGCGGCGGCAAGATCTTCGCCGACCGGAAGGTCGTGGTCACCCAGCCGACCGCCGGTACCTTCGTCGGGCTGTCGGCGGTGTGCACGCACAAGGGCTGCGTCCTGAACAAGGTGGCCGACGGCACGATCGACTGCCCGTGCCACGGCAGCAAGTTCCACCTCGACGGCACCGTCGCGAACGGGCCCGCCCAGGCCCCGCTCCCGACGATGCCGGTGACGGTGGAGGGCACCAGCATCAACCTGGCCTGAGCATCCTGCAAAGGACCGCGGCGGAGCATTCCGGCCCGGTCCTTCGCCCCGGAGACGACGTCCGGCGGCCGGATCCGCCGTGGTCGCCCGGCTGGTACTAGGACCTTTGTCCACTGGGCCGGTCGGGCCGCAGCTGTCAGGCTCGATCTCTCGGCCGGCCCGTTCCCCGGGCCCGCCCGCCCCTCGAGGCGGGCCCGCTCCGCCGGCCGTCGAGAGCCCGGTGTGCGGTCGTCCCCTCCACCGCACACCGGGGCACTCGCGGAGCCGGTGCCTCTGGGTGACCGGCCGATACCCCCTGCTTTCAGGGCCGGCCAACCCCCTCCGTCGGGCTGCCCCCGGCGCCGTCCGGTTGCGACAGTCGTCCTGGCATCGGGACCGTTCGCACCACAGCAGGGCAGGGCAGGCGATGACAGACGACAAGACGTGCGGCGGAAGAGCCGACGCCACGAGGGGGCACGACTCCCGCCCCGGCCGCCGTGGACTGTCGCGCCGGCGGATGCTTGCCGGCTCCGCGCTGCTGGCCGCGGCCACGGTCATCACCGGTGGCGCGTCGGAGGCCCTGGCGGCGACCGGTCCCGTGCAGGTACCGACCCCCACGCCGACGCCGCGCCCGCCCGTCGGACCGGCGGACGGCAGCCCGCTGCCGGGTGTGGCGCGCAGCAGGCACGCCGTCGGCGACCCCCGGGGCAGCGACGTCGTGGCCAGGTTCGGCCGGGCGCGAGAGGCCCGCTTCGGCACCATGTTCAAGCAGCTCACCGGGTTCGCGCCGGACGACGACCTGCTGGTCGGGCTGTCGGAGAGGATGGTGGAGGCCCGCGGCGCCGAGGACGACATCCGCCCCGACGGGCTGGACAACCCGGACATGCCGGCCGGGTTCATCTACCTGGGCCAGTTCATCGACCACGACATGACCCGGGACGCCACGCCGCTGGCCGACCAGCGCGTCGACCCTCGTGGGCTGACGAACTTCGACACCCCGCGGTTCGATCTCGGCTCCGTCTACGGCGGCGGTCCCACCGCGAACCCCGAGCTCTACGACCCGCAGCGGCCCGGTTACCTGCTGCTCCGCCAGAACGCCAACGGCCTCGAGGATCTGCCCCGCGGCGCGAACGGCTCGGCGTTCGTCGGGGACCCGCGCAACGACGAGAACCTGATCATCGCCCAGATGCAGATGGCGTTCATCAAGTTGCACAACCACTTCATGGACACCGAGAAGAACTTCACCCGCGCCCGGCAGCAGACCCGCTGGCACTACCAGTGGGTCATCGTGAACGACTTCCTGCCGCACGTCGTCGGCCGGCAGCTTCTCGACGAGATGATCTTCGCCCTGGGCCGGCGGACCCGGGCCCGGACGCTGTTCTACCGGCCGGGGAACCCGCTGCGGCCGATGATGCCGATCGAGTACTCCGTGGCCGCCTACCGCTGGGGGCACAGCGGCATCCGCGCCGAGTACGAGATGCATGACACGTCGCTGTCGCCCAATCCCGCGGTGCTGCCCATCTTCAGCACCGAGACCGGTCCGAACCCCCGCGACCTGCGAGGCTCCCGCCCGCTCTTCACCGACGCCACCGTCGACTGGAACTACTTCTTCGACATCCCCGGCGTCCGGCCGCCCGACGACCGCAACATGGCACGGCTCATCGACACCCAGGTGGCCCGGCCGCTGCACGATCTCCCCGACTCCGTGGTGGCCCACACCCCGGGCGCGATCATCGCGCTGGCCCAGCGCAACCTGCTGCGGGGCAAGCGGCTCGGGCTCCCGTCCGGCCAGGACGTCGCCGCCGCGATGCGCACCCGGGTTCCGACGATGCCCGCCCCGCTCACGAACGACCGGCTCGGGTTGGCCGACCCGCGGTGGGGAGGTAAGGCGCCACTGTGGTTCTACTGCCTCCGGGAGGCGGAGCTCGATGGCGGTCGCCGTCTCGGCCCCGTGGGCGGGCGGATCGTCGCCGAGGTCATCCTCGGCCTGATGCAGATCGACCTCGGGTCGTACTGGAACTCCCCGGCCGGCTTCACCCCCGTCGGCGGCCCGTCGTTCCGGATGGGCGACCTCCTCCGGCTGGCCGGGGCGCCCGTGGTGGTCCCCGCCTCCTGAGGCGTCCTCTGAACGGCCGGCCCGCGGCTCCTGCGGGCCGGCCCTCCGGCGTCCGGCCACGGGAATCGCGGCGTCCGCCGTCCCGAGGCCGCCCGGCCCGGTTACGGGCTGGGCGGGGCGGCCGTGGTCGTGGTCGTGGTCGTGACCGCGGCGGTCACGGCCGCCGGGGGCACGACCACCGGGGGCACGACCACCGGGGCCGACGGCGGGGGCGGCGACGACGACGACGTGGTCGACGACACCGGCGGAGGAGTGGTGGCCGGCGACGGCGGCACCGGCACGACGACGGGCGGTGTGGTCGCCGGTGTCGTCGGGCTCGGGACTACCACCGGCGAGGTGGCCGGCGGCGTCGTGGCAGCCGGGGCCGGCACCGTGCCGGCCGGAGCCGCAGCCGGCGGGGCGACGACCGCGGGGGCCACGACCGGCGCCGGTGCGGGAGCCACCGGGAGCGCGGTCGCCGGCAGGGCCGGCGCAGCGGCCGGCGGGAGCGCCGCCGGGGGCGCCACGAACTCGTCGGTCACGGGTGCGGTCGGCCCCGGCACCGGGGCGACGACGACCGCGTCGATCGGACCGGTGATCAGCGAGCCCGGTCCGGCCGCCGGCCGGGTGGCGCCGAGATAGTCGTCGCCCTCCCACCGGACGGACGCGACCTGCACGAGCGCGCCGGTGTGCGGGGCGTTCACCATCCGCCCTCCGCCCAGGTGGAGCCCGACGTGGTGCACGCGTCGCGGCGTGCCGTAGAAGACCAGGTCACCGGGCTTGAGCGCGGCGTCGGCGGGCACGTGGGGCCCGGCGTAGAACTGGGTGTGCGCGGTGCGCGGCAGGTCGATCCCCGCCGAGTCGTAGGACGCCTTGGTCAGCCCGGAGCAGTCGAAGCCGCCCTCCCCGCTCGCCGGCCCGTCGCCGCCCCACACGTAGGGGATGCCGATCTGCTTCATCGCGAACGTGATCGCGGCCTGGGCCCGCGCGTCGGAATCGGCGGTCGTCACCGACACGTCGGCGCCCGGACCGCTGTTCTCGGCCGCGAGGGCCACGATCAGCGGCGCCTCCGGGCCCGGCACCGGCCCGGCAACGACATCGGCCACGGCTCCCGACGGGGCAACGCCGGGAGCCGTCGCCGCGACCGGCAACGCGAGCAGGCCGATCAGGGCCGCGACGGCCACCGCCCCGGCGAGCAGCGCGTAGCGCGAGCTCTCGGGCGGCGGGAGCGGCGGCCCCACCTCGTCCACATCGGGGCGCCGCCGGTCGCAGGTGCCCCACCAGTCGTTGTGCAGCGACCCGTCGTACTCCTCGTACTCCTCGTACTCCTCGTACTCCTCGTACTCCTCGTACTCGTCGTCGCACCGGTCGAGTGCGACCTCGGCGTCGCACCGGTAGTCGAGGCCATCGGCCATCCGATCCCTCCGAAAACCTGTTGTCTGCATGCTTCGGGGGACGCGGAGCTGCGGGAACCCGCAAACGGTGGCGGGCCGGACACCCAAATTTCGGGGTCGTCCCCGCCGCTGCCGGCCGACGGACCGTCTCACGGTCGATCCGGACATGGCATCCCGGAAATACCGCCGAATCGTCCTTTTTCGACGATTCCTGTACCCGTATTTGCGGGTGTCTCGCCCACTCCAACAACGGCTGACGCAGGCACCCAGCGGACCTGCCGCTGAGCACCATCTACGGCTTCAACGGCACCTTTCCCGGGGCCAGCGGATCAACGCCGAGTACGGCAAGCCCGTGCTCGTCCGTTTCGAGAACCACCTCGACGAGAACCCGCTGGTCCTCGACCGCCAGGATTTCGGCGCTCCGGACTGGTCCTCTCTGACCCGTCTGCACAATGGGCACACCGCGCCGGAGAGCGACGGCAACCCGCACTACACGATGAAGTACGGACCGAAGTCACACAGTTACCTACCGAAGATGTTCGTCGTCGACTTCACCCGGTACCAGGACGGCTCGCCGACGACCAAGGGCGACGTGATCTACCTGACCAACGTCATGAAGATGCCCGACGGGCGGATGTGGTCCACCTCGTCGCGCGCCTCGGCCGACCCCGACTACAAGGTCCCGGTCATGAGGATCGTCATCGGTGACAACGCCCTCGACGACAGCCGAATCCCGACGCAGATGCGCCCGCTCCCGCCGCTGCCGAGCAACTGGAAGTGCATGCTCGACAACCGCCTGATCTTCGAGGTGAAGCGCGGCAGCGGGGACCTCCTCCTCACGCTCCGGCGATGCGGGGTGGGCGGCTGGGCCCCGGCGGGCGGGCGGGGGTCCGTCAGGTTGCGGAGCGCGGTTCCCCGGGCGCCCGGCGTCAGATGACGCCGCGGTGCTGCAGGTACCGGAAGGCCGCGATCCCGGGCAGCACCGGCAGCCAGTAGGTCAGCAGTCGGCAGGCGAGGACCGACGCCACGGCCGCCGTCGGCGCGATGCCCAGCGCGGTCAGCCCGCCGATCATCAGCGCCTCGACGGGGCCGAGGCCCCCGGGGACGGGGGCGATGTGGCCCAGGGTCTGCCCGACCATGAACACGGCGAGCACGCCGAACAGCGGGACGTGGGAGCCGAAGGCGGCCAGGCTCGCCGCGAGGCCCAGCCCGGACAGCAGCAGGTGCGCCGTCGCCCCGCCGAACAGCTGAGCCGCCCGCACGGGTCGGCGCAGGGTCGCCAGGAGCTCGCGCGTCACCTGCAGCCCCGGACGGACGACCTTGCGCCGCCCGAAGGGCGAGGCGAGTACCGCGACGGCGGCGACCACGACCACGACGGCCACGGTCGCCGCGGGCCATCCCAGCGGGATCCGAAGGCCGCGTAGCGAGTTCGACACACCGATCCCGAGCACGCCGATGACGCACCACACCCCGCCGACGACCGCGGTGGCGGTCATGTTCAGCACCGTGGCGCCGACCGCGCTGGAGCGGCGGATGCCGAGGCGCTCCATGAAGGCGATGTTGATGCCGAAGAAGCCGATGCCGCCCGGGGTGGTGCGCCCGGTGAACGCCGCGGCGACCTGCACGGCCGTGGTCCGCCAGAACGGCAGTGCCGTCGTGCTCGAACCCATGATCGACACCGCGGACGCCACGATGGCCAGCAGCCCGGTGAGGGTGGCCAGGGCGAGCCATCCCCAGTCCGCGTGCCGGAGCGAGCCGACCACCTCGCGCATGCCCGACAGCTGGGGCAGCACCGTGTAGACGGCGCCGCCGAGCAGCAGCAGACCCACGACGGTGGCCGGACGGACCGGGGAGCGCAGGGTCGGGATCGGCCGGTCGATGCGTTCCGCGAGGGTCTCCCGCAGGTCGATGAGCAGGTAGCGCTCGTCGCTGAGCTGCGTGCGGATGCGGCGTGGCAGGGCGAGCGGCTGCAGGTAGGCCAGCGCCGGTTCGAGCTGGTTGGCGGACAGGACGCGGCACGCGCTGTCGATCGTGCGGTTCACTCCGACGAGCGAGGTGAGGGAGACCAGCGCGTCGGCGAGGTCCTGGGCGGTGCGCGCCGTCGAGGCGCCGATCTTGCCGAAGGTGAGGTTGAGCAGCCAGGGGTCGCCGGCGGTGTCGACGAGGACGTTCTTGGCGCGCAGGTCGTGGTGCGCGATCCGCGCCTCGCACAGCGTGGCCACCTGCTCCCAGATGGCGTCGAGCAACCGGTCGTCGATCGTGTCGGGGGGCAGCGCGGTGAGCCGTCGGCCGTCGACCTGCCGGCGCACCAGGAGGGGTGGCCCGTGCCGCGTGGCACAGGTCAGCACGAGAGGCGGGGTGCGCACGCCGGCGGCCTGCGCGAAGAGCGTGACGAGCGCCTCGTGATCGGTCTCGTGGTGGATGCTCGACAGCCGGGGCTCGTCCTCGACCTCCAGGGACGCCAGCAGCCGCCGGAGCCGGTACAGGGGCCCGGCGCGACGGTGCAGCCGGCGCACCGCCTGCACGCGCAGCCGGTCCCCGTCGGCGGTGGTGACCAGGAACTCCAGGGGTCCGAGCAGGTGGCCACGGATGCGGACGATCTCCGCCGGCGCGAGCCCGGCCTGTTCCAGGGCCCGGCCCACCGCGGGCTCGGACGTCTGACGGCCCGGGGCGCCGAGCACCAGGTGGAAGACGGCGCCGACACCGGCACCGAGGAACGCCCCGGCGAACACGTCGAGGGGCAGGTTGGTGCCCAGGTACACGTCGGCGGCGGCGACCAGCACCACCACACCCCACGCGATCCTGCGGTGACGCGCCTGCAGGTAGGGCCCGGCCACCGCCACCATCGCCGCCGCGACCGCGGCGTGCAGGGCCGGGAACGCGAAGCCTGCGGCGTCGGGCAGCCGCACGCCGGCCGTGGCCAGCAACTCGGCGGGCAGGGGTCGCGGACCGACGAGCCCTTCGACTGCTCGGACGAGGCCCCAGGCGAGGACGCCGGCCGCCGCGACCTGCAGCCCGAGCCTGATCCGTCTCAGGTACAGCGTCCCCGCGGTGACGACCGCGATGCCGGGCCAGCCTCCGGCCATGGCGAGCACCTTCCACACCACGGTCGACGCCGCCGGGATCTGCCCGATCTGCTCGAAGATCGCCACCTCGACGGGGTTGGCGACGGGCATGCGCGCCACCAGTGAGCACAGCACCACGACCGCGGCGGCGACGCCCAGGACGACCAGATCACGCGGGTGCCGGCCGATCGGGGTGACGGGCGGACGCGGCCCGGTGCTGGTGGCCGTCGATCCCCGCTCGGAGGGTGCGTCGCCCGGCGATGCGGTTCCGCGCTCGTGGTCGACGCCGACGTGCGCTCGGCGCCACCCGTGATCCGATGTGACCATGTGCGTTCCCCCGACGGACGAACGGATCCGAGTGACTGTTCACCCCGCTCCCCCGCACTGCAACAGGAACCGGTCTCAGGGCGTCGAGGACACGACCCCGGTGTCCGAGCCCGCGGCGAGGACCGGCATGACGGCGAGCCGGCCGCGCGCCCGCTCGTGGGCCGCGGCGGCGGCGAGGTCGGGGAGCCGGCCCGCCTCGTCCGCGTAGAGCAGCAGCGTGTGCCGCCGTCCGTCGAGGAGCTCGAACAGCCGCACCCGTGAACGCCACCGCGCGCGGCGCAGACCACGGCAGTCCGGAGCACGCTCGCCGGGGCGAGGACCGCCGTCCAGCGCCTCCACACCGGCGCCCTCGCCGACCACCGGGCTGTCCGGGTGCGCGACCAGCAGCTGAGCTTCGCGCAGGAGCATCCGGGCCGGATCGCCGGCCTCGAACCCGGCGCGGGCGTGCCTGACCGTCCGCCCGACCACCTCTTCGCCGACCGGCCTCCGTTCCGCGTCGTAGCTGTCGAGCAGCCCTTCGGCGGCCACGCCCTCGACGGCCAGCGCCGGCCGCCATGCCAGGGCGACGGCGTCCTGGATGCCGGTGTTCATGCCCTGCGCGCCCGTCGGCGGGTGGATGTGTGCGGCGTCGCCCGGGTGTTACCGCGCCGGCGGGGCACCCGCGCGGCCGCTCTCGGTTGTGATCGGGAACACGTGCCGGTAGAACCGCCGGCATGGGAAGAGTCGAGGGAAAGGTCGCGCTGGTCACCGGCGCGGCCCAGGGCCAGGGCCGCAGCCACGCGATCGAGCTGGCCCGGGAGGGCGCCGACGTCATCGCCGTCGACATCTGCGAGCAGGTCGACGGGATGCCGTACCCGACGGGCAGCTGGGAGAAGCTGCAGGAGACCGTCGAGCAGGTCGAGGCGCTGGACCGGCGGATCGTCGCGGCGAAGGCGGACGTCCGCGACTTCGACGCCCTCAAGGCCGCGGTCGACGACGGCGTCTCCCAGCTCAGCCGGCTCGACATCGTCGCCGCCAACGCCGGGATCGGGTCGATGCCACACCGGGCGCACGAGATCGAGCGCGACGTCTGGCAGCAGATGATCGACATCAACCTCACCGGCGTCTGGCAGACCTGCAAGGCCGCCCTGCCGCACATGCTGGCCGCCGGCGAGGGCGGCGCGCTGGTGCTGACGAGCTCCGCCGCGGGGCTGCAGGCCTACGCCAACATCGCGCACTACGTGTCGGCCAAGCATGGCGTGGTGGGACTGATGCGCACCCTGGCGGTGGAGTACGCCCCGGACCGGATCCGGGTCAACAGCATCCACCCGACCCAGGTCGACACCGACATGGTCATGAATGACGAGACGATGAAGATCTTCGTCCCGGACAAGCCGAATCCCACGCGCGAGGACTTCGCCGTCTCCTCGCAGGCGATGAACGCCCTGCCCATCCCCTGGGTCGAGCCGATCGACATCAGCAAGGCGCTGGTGTTCCTGGCCTCCGACGATGCCCGCTACATCACCGGCGTCGCGCTTCCGGTCGACGCCGGGTGCCTCGTGAAGTGACTTCCGGCGGTGCGTTCGGCGACCCATGCCCGGCGGCCCGTCCGCTCCACGGGTTTGCCGACGCGCCGGCTCGGGCACGCCTCGCACGCCCGCCCCGGTTCCCGGCCGGGGCGACGGATCCTGGAGGGCCCATGCCGACCACCCGTCCCGAGTCCGCCGACGACCGGTCCGACGACGACTCCCCCGGCGGCCCGTACGTGGCGCACACCCGGGACGCCGACGAGGGCACCGCGTACCCCACCGACAGCGGGGTCGACGACCGCACCGACGCCGAGCGCGAGGCCGCCGAGTTCGGCGGGGAGTGAGCGGACGCGCGAGACAGGACCGGACGCACCGCACGAGGAGTTCGGATGGGCCTGCGCAGGGCGGCCGTCGCGGCCATCGCCGCGCTGCTGCTCCTCGGCTCCGCCGGCGGGTGCACCACCTCGCCGCCCACGCCGGAGCTGATCCGGACGATGACCTGGAACGTGAACACGATCCACTTCGCCCCGCCCGACTGGGCGCCGGTCATCGCGGCGCAGGACCCGGACGTCGTCGCGCTGCAGGAGATCTGCTCGGGTGACGCAGAAGAGCTACGGGCGATCCTCGGGCGCGACTACGGCATCGGGTACCGGCTCGTCCCCGGCCCCGTCCCCACCTCCGTCGACGGCGGCAGGGTCTTCGCCAGCGTCGACTGCGGTCGACGGAAGATCGGGACCGGTGCGTTCGGCCAGGCCCTTCTCACGAGGCTGGAGGTCGTGGCGGGATCGACGGTCGTGGCCTCGCTCCCCGTGCGCAGCGGAGTTGACGACGACGAACCTCGTGCCTACCTCGCGGCGACCCTGCGGAGGCAGGACGGCCGGGACATCCGGGTCGTCACCACCCACCTCTCGACCGGAGGTGCGGTACGCGGGGATCAGATCGCGGTCGTCGCGGAGGCCGCGCGCGCGTCTGCGACCGCCGTCGTCCTCGGTGATCTCAACACGAGCCCGGCCGAGACATCGCTGCTCGCGCCGCTGCTCAGGGACTTCGAGGACGTCGACCGGGCAAGGAACCGGTCCACCAGCCGCAACCAGGTCGACGGCCGCGGGTCCGAGCCGCAGGGCGAGAGGATCGACTACCTGTTCACGCGCGGCCTGAGCACCGTGGGGGAGCCCGAGACCTACCGGGTGACCTCGTCGGATCACCGGCCGCTGGTCGCCGATCTCCGCTAGGGCACGCCGCCACCACGCCTGCTCGTCGGGGCCCCGCCCGGCCGCTCGCCCGATTCGCCCGGGATTCATCGCTGCGCCGACTGCGAACAGGCTGGTGCCGATGACCCAGTGGCTTCCGGCATCTTCCTCGGGCCCGCGACCGTCACTCGTTAGTGTCGCTCACGCTCACGCTCCGCTTCGATTACGCCTGACGGCTCCTCTGAACGGGCAGCATATGGCAGCGCGGTTGGGCCGAACGAGTTCATCAAGATTGATGAAAACGGATCAGTCGCGTTACGGCCACAAAGGCCTGACCGAGGTATCCGCAGTGGACCGCGTCAATGATCGCCTATCCGAGACATCGCCCTCGCTCCCCCATCCTCACCAGGGCGCCCGGTCCGGCGCGCATGTCCTCGCCGAAGCCGACCCGATCAGCCAGCAGGGCCGGACGGGTCCGGTCGTCCAGCACCGCCGGACAGCTCCGAACATGCCGCAGGCGCGGAGCGGTCCGATGGTTCGACAGGCCCCGCCCGGTTCCGGCGTCGGCCGAGCACCGCTTCCGACGATCCCCGGCCAGCGTCGGCTCCAGCCCCTGCCCAGCCGTCCTTCCGCCCGCCCGACAACGCCGCCTCAGGTCCGGCGTACGACGACCGTCGTCGCCCTGGTCCCTGCGCACAACGAGCGCGAGGGCATCGCCGGGACGGTCCGCTCGCTGCGCGACCAGACTCGCGCACCGGACCGGATCATCGTTGTCGCGGACAACTGCACGGACGAGACGGTGATGCTCGCCCGTGAGGCCGGCGCCGAGGTCGTCGAGACCGTCGGGAATGTCCACAAGAAGGCGGGAGCGCTGAACTTCGCCCTCGAGATGGTCCTGCCCGTCTTGCGCGACGAGGACGTCGTGCTGGCCATGGACGCGGACAGCCGGCTGATGCCGGACTTCGTCGACATCGGACTTCGCCACCTCGTCGGCACACCGGATCGCGGGGCGATCAGTGGGTCCTATGTGGCGCGGGACGACCCGCGTGTCGTCGCTCTGCTCCAGCGCATCGAGTACGCGCAGGGTCTCCACACCGTGCACTCCCGCGGTGGTCGAATCCACGTCCTGTCCGGGGCGGCCTGCATGTTCTCGGCGGGGGCGTTGCGCAAGGTGGCCGCGCTCCGCGGCTCGCCCGCGCTACCCGGGCCGCGCGGATCGGTCTACCACGAGGAGTCCCTCACCGAGGACTACGAACTGACCGTCGCTCTGAAGCGCATCGGTTACCGGCCGGTCAACGCCCGGGACTGCCGCGTCGTCACCGACGTGATGGACACCTGGCAGGCCTGGTCCGTGCAGCGTCTGCGCTGGCAGCGGGGCACCCTCGAGACCCTGTTCGGGTACGGCTTCGTGCAGCACACGCGCAAGGCCTGGGCGATCCAGGTCTGGACGTACTTCCGATCCCTGATACCGCTGTTGATGGTGGCCTACTGGGGCTACGCGCTGGCGTTCGAGTCGATCACCTTCCAGGCGTTCTGGCTGATCGTGCTGCCGGTGTTCATGCTCGACCAGCTCGTGTCGGCCTGGAAGGCGGGAGGCCGCGCTCGGCTCTGGGCGGTTTGTCTCGTCCCGATGTGGCTCTACGACGTCCGGCAGTCGTTCGTCTACTGGAAGGCGCTGTTCCGCAGCCTGCGCCGCACCGAGTCCGAGTGGGTCACCTGATGGACCACGTCACCATCGCCGATCTCCTGCTCGAGTTCGGCCACGACCTCTTCATGATCGCCACCTGGCTGTTCACCGCTCTGACCCTGTTCGTGGTCGGCCTCGCGCTGTACCGTCTGGTGCCCCGGCGACCTCGGGACATCGTGGGCCGGGAACCGGGTGACCAGCGATGATCGACGTGTCGGCGCCGACGGTCCGCTCCCACACACCTCCCCCGATCCCCTACCGTCGTCTGCCCTGGCGTACCGCGGTGGCCGGGTTGCTGCCGCTGCGGTGGCGAGGTGCGGCTGCGGAGCGGCGGATCGGCAGGCTTCCCGTCCTCGCCGTGCTGGTGGTGTTCGCCGCGATGGTCCTGGCGCTGGACAACACGGTGTTCACCGACGAGGCCGCGCTGATCCAGATCGGCCGGGATCAGTTGTCGTACGGCCTGGGCGCCGCGGCCACGGAGCCGCTCCACCTGCGCGGTGCCCCCGCGTTCTACCCCGTGCTGGCCGCGGTCCTGGACGCGTTCGGCGGTCTCGCGGCCGTCCGGATGCTGAGCCTGTGCGCGTTGCTCGGAACGATCCTGCTGCTCAGGGCGACCGCGGCCACCGCGACCTCGTCCGCACGCTTCGGCCTGCTCAGCGGCGCCGCGTTCGCGTTCACCGCGGGCGCGGTCTACACCGGTGCGCTGGCCACGCCCGACGCCCTGTGCCTGCTGATGTTGGCCCTCGCCCTGTGGTGCGGAGTAGCCGGACGGACCGCGGGCGCCGGGGCACTGTGCGGCGGCGCCCTCGCGTTCGCCGTCGCGCTGGAGTACGTCGCACTGCTGCTCCTCCCAGCGGTCGTCCTGGTGATCGTGCTGCTCCGCAGATGGAAGGGAGGCGGCACCTGGTCGGAGCGCGTACAGATGGCTCTGGCCGCCACGGTGGTGCTGACGGGCCTCCTCGCCGGTCTCCTCCTGCTCGAGGGCCCGGCCTTCACCGAGGGGCTCGTCGTGACGACGACGGCCCCGGGGACCTTGCCTGCGCACCTCGTGGACCTGGGTCCGACCATCGGCTGGCTCGGCCTCGATCTCACCGTCGTCGGGCTCCTCGCCCTCGCCGGAACGGCGCTCGCGCCGCGCGGCGCCCGCCTGCTCCCGGTCTGCGTCCTCGTGACCGGGGCGGTCGTCCCCTTCGTCGCCATGTGGGCCGGCGGGACGACGTCTGCGAACCGGCTCAGCGCCTACTCGGCCCTGCTCCTGGCGCCTCTGGCCGGGCAGGCCCTGGCCGCGATGTCGCGAAGCCTGCTTCGGTGGGTGCCGGTCCTGGCCGTGCTCGTGGTGGCGCCCGTGCTGGCCACCGCCCAGTCCCAGATGATGTTCCACGGCTGGGTGGACGTGCGCCCTGCCCTGGCCGTCGTCGAACGCCATCGCACCCCCGGCCTCTACCTCTCGACCGCGTCGGACACGTTGCGTTACTACACGCGCGGCCGGCTGGACGCTCCTCGGTGGGAGGGGACGTCGACGCTCTACGCCGCGGGCCCGGACGCCGTTCGCGGGGCCGTCGCCGCCCGCAGGTACGCGATGGTGATCCTGCAGCCCTACTCCGCGGCCGCCCCGGCGCAGGACGCGCTGCTCGACGCCCTGAACCGAAGTGCGGACTACATGCAGGAGGGCCCGATCGCGGACACCGTCGACCCCGAGGCCCGGTGGACCGTCTACCGCCTCCTCAACACGGTCCCGTGACCCCCGCGTTCTCGCGGCGGGCCCTCCTCGCCGGGACGGCGAGCCTGGGCCTGTCGGCGTTCTCCTGCGGCGCCTCCGTGGAGAGGCCCCCGCTGCCGGCGAAGGTCGTCGCCGGCTACTGGCCGACCTGGGTGCCGGACGCGATCCGGGTGCGGGACCTTCCCGCCGAGTACAACGTGGTGCACCTGTTCGCCGCGACACCGAGGGGAACCTCCGGGGACGTCGCGTGGCAACCGCCCGGCGACGGCCGCGGAGCGCGAACGAACCTGAGGACGGACATCGCGTTCGCGCGGAAGAGCCAGGGTCGCGCGGTCCTGTTGTCCGTCGGCGGCGCCGGGCACGGGATCACGTTCGACTCGCGCGCGACCTCCACCCGGTTCGTCGACGGCCTCCGTCGGATCATCGACACCGAGCTCGGCGGGGTGGACGGCGTGGATCTCAACACGTTCGAGGACAAGCACCGGCCGAACCTCGACGAGTATTCGTGGATCAGCGAAGGGCTCAAATCCGCCTACGGCGAAGCGTTCGCCGTGTGTGCGCCACCTGCGCCCTGGCGGGACACCGACAGGGCCTTCTGCCGAGACATGGCCGGAGCGGGCCTGCTCGACCTCTGCGGACCGCAGTACTACGACGACCCGGGACTGACGAGCACTCAGTACATCGTGGACAGCGTGGGCGAATGGGCCGGCCTCGTGGGCGCGACCCGGCTTTACGTCGGATTCGGCATCATCTCCGGACCGCCGCTCTACATGACGGTCGAGCGTTGCGCGGACGCGTGGTGCCGGGTTCAGCAGGCCGTGCCAGGGGTCAGAGGCGCCTTCTGCTGGAACACCGCGGCCGACGACGCCGGTGGCTGGCGGTTCGCCTCCGAGGTCGGCCGCCTCGTGCTCACCTGAGATCCCTTCCATCCTGATCACCGGAGGTCGTCCGTGTCTTCTCACAAGGTGGCCGGTGGGGGCCGTGCCGGCTTCTCGCCTTGGGCCTGGCTGGCATTCCTCGCCGCGTGCGGTTTCGTGGCCGCCGCGCTCACAGTGAGCCCACCTACGGGCGGTACCTCGGCACCAGCGGCTGTGGTCGTCGACCAGCAGGCCTCCACGGACGAGGTCGCGGCGCAGAGCAGCGGGGGGGCAGCCCGTCCGCTGGCGAACGACTGCTCCGGTGGGACCGTCCATTTCACCTTCGACGACGGTCCGAACGTCCACACACCGCTCCTGCTCGATCGCCTGGCCGCACTGCACCTCAAAGCGACGTTCTTCGTAATGGGCGAGCGTGTCGCCGGCCGGGAGCAGATCATCAGGCGAGAGGTCGCCGAGGGCCACAGCGTGCAGAACCACTCCTACCGGCACTTCAACCTGGTGACGGGCACGGACCTCGCCGGCGTGGGACGGACACCGTGGGGCGCCTCGCAGATCGAGTTCGAGCTCATCATGGACAACCGCGTCATCACCGCGGCGGGCGCTCCGACCCCGACGCAATACCGTCCGCCCTACGGCTCCGTGAATCTCGAGGTCGACAAGATCGCCACCAAGCTGGGCCTACGGCTGATCATGCCGTGGAGCGACCACGACGACATGCTTTTCGACGACAGCCACGACACGGAGGCGGGGGTGACGGCGGACGTCGTAGCCCGCAACGTACTCGAAGGACTTCACCCGAACAGCATCATCACGATGCACGACGGCGAGCAGGCCGCGACCTTGCACAGCACCGCGGCGCTGCAGCCGATCGTCGACGCGATGAACGAGCGGCACATGTGCGCGTCGACGGAGCTGCCGGCGGACTCGACGGGCGGGGTGTTCTCCGCGCCGGGGCGAGGTGGATCGTCCGGACACCCGGAATAGCACGAGGCTGTTTGCGCACGGCGAACGACAGGTTGGAAGGCTGGCAGGGTGGGGGCCATGACGCGATACGAGTACCGGGTGCTGCAGATCCGGGAGAGCATGATCGGCGGGAAGCTCTCGGCGGACAAGCTGGAGAAGCTGCTCAACGAGGAGGCCCGCCAGGGGTGGCAGCTCAAGGCGATCACCAGCACCGAGGTGAAGGGCCGGGTCGGGCCGGGCGGCGTGGAGGGCCTGCTGGTCACCTTCGAGCGTCCGGCTGGCTGACCCGGACCGCAGTGCGGCGTCATCCATGGACCGTTCGCCCCCGACGCAGCGTTCCCTCCGTGAGCGGGGGCAGCAGTGTGGTCACGGCACTGCTACCGCCGGGCCCTCGCTCCCCGTGCTGAGCTTGGCGACGACCTGCGTCGCGGGTCCGAACTGGTAGTCGCCGGCGGCCAGGCCGGTGATCACCTGCGAGGTGCCGGTGCTGGCCCTGGCCCGCCGTGGCCCTGAGGCCGGTCGGCCCGGTGGTCGTCCCTGCGGCGGCCGTGAACCGACCAACAGGGCCTGTACCAGCGCTCATGGCCATGAGATCAGCCGCATTCGCGGCCCATGGCAGCAACATGCGACACCTTTTCGCCCCAGGACC
The DNA here is from genome assembly GCF_025465255.1 of Pseudonocardia sp. GTDB lineage: Bacteria > Actinomycetota > Actinomycetes > Mycobacteriales > Pseudonocardiaceae > Pseudonocardia. Next base: position 9,933 of record NZ_JAODNI010000061.1, on the reverse strand, counting down.
GGATTCACGGTAGCCGCGCAGCAAAGGGGGTTCGCCGGGCTGACCGCGCCCCAGCCCGCCCGGCCGAACAGCCTCCCGAACGTGCTGGCAGTCGACGGTCAGGTCAGCTCGCGTCCCTTCGTTTCGGGCGTGAGGAGGGTGGTGATCAGCCCGATGGACACGAGAACGATCATGTAGAGGGCGAAGACCCACTGCAGGTCGTGCGAGGTCAGCCAGGTCAGGACATAGGGTGCGGTGCCGCCGAAGATGGCGACGATGAACGAGTAGGGCACCCCGATCCCGGAGGCCCGCACCGCCGTGGGGAACAGCTCGGCGAAGTAGGCGGGCATGATCCCGACGAAGGCGCCGAGGAAGAACAGCGCGACCATCATGATCAGGGTCAGCCGCAGCGCGGAGTCGTTGATGGCGTTGAGCAGCGGGAACGACAGCAGTACGAACGCGATGCCGTAGGTGAGGAAGACCGGTTTGCGGCCGAAGCGGTCCGACAGCTTTCCCCAGAGCGGCAGCGTGATCATGAAGAAGACGTTGGCGATGACGCTGCCCCAGAGCGCGCCGCTGGCCGGTACGCCCTTGGCGCTGATCGCGAATCCGGACACTCCGACGGCCCAGATGTAGTAGACGACGGTGACGCCGAGGCTCAGCCCCAGGATCCGGGCGAGGCTGGCCTTGTTCCGGGCCAGGCCGCGGAGAAGCTCGCGGGTGCTGCGGCTGGTGGAGGTGTCGTCGTCCTGCTCGGCGAAGGCCTCGGTCTCGGGGAGGCTTCGGCGGAGGTAGAGCCCCACGATTCCGAGGAGCCCGCCGACGAGGAACGGGATTCGCCAGGCCCAGTCCCGCAGGGTGTCGGTGCCGAGCACGCTCGTGGCTCCGGCGCCGATCAGGGAGGCGAGGACGATCCCGGCGGTGACGGAGATGTAGAGGCTGGTGGACCAGAGCCCGCGGCGGGCGCGGGGGGCGATCTCGGCGATGTAGGTGTAGGACGCCGCGATCTCGCCTCCGTGGGCGAGCCCCTGCCCGAGCCGGGCCAGGACGAGGATGACCGCAGCCCAGATACCGACGCTCGCATGGGTGGGCGCGACGCCGACGACGAGGCTCCCGGCGGCCATGAGCAGCATCGAGGTGGTCATGGAGAACCGGCGGCCGCGACGGTCTGCCAGCCACCCGAACACGAACCCGCCGATGGGTCGCATGAAGAACCCGACGGCGAACACGGCGAGGGTTGACAACAGGGCCCCGGTCGGGCTGTCGTCGACGAAGAACTGGGCGGCGAAGAACGGAGCGAAGATCGCGTAGACGCTCCAGTCGTACCACACCAGGGTGTTGCCGACCCCGGCTCCGAGGAGGGTGCGGAACGGGTGCTGGACTGCGGGTGCGACGTGCTCGGGGGTCTGACTTGGAGCCGACATTGGCCCTCCAGATGAGGTCAGGTGGTGGCGGCCGGGGCCGCGGTGGACGCGGCGCCGGCGCGGGCGGCGTCGATGCCCGCGGTGCGACCGAAGATCATTCCGCGGAGCACGGAGGTTCCGCCGGGGTACTTGCCGTGGTAGAGCCCGGTGCATTCGCCTGCGGCGTAGAGCCCGGCGATCGTGGAGCCGTCGTCACGGACGACGCGGGCGCGCTCGTCGGTGGCCAGGCCACCGAAGGTGAACACGATCGCGCAGGAGACGGGCCAGGCCCGGAACGGCGGTGCGGCCAGCGGCACGGCCCAGTTGCTCTTGCGCGGTTCCAGCCCGGTGGTGGCCAGCCCGTCGGGCCGGCGCCAGTCGAACTCGCCCTCCCCCGTGGCCGCGTTGAAGGCGGTGACGGTGGAGGTGAGGGCATCGACCGGAAGACCGGTGGCGTCGGCGAGTTCGGCGAGGGTGTCGGCGACCACCGGTTTGACGCCGGTGAGCAGCCCTCGTTCGCGGTCGGTGACGCGGTCGAGTTGGGTGTCGGTGATGAACCAGGCCGTTCCCCCGTCGCGGGCCCAGACGGCCCGGGCAGTCGCTTCGTAGGTCTCGTCGACCGTGCCGCGGCCCTCGTCGACGAACCGCTCGGCGTGCCGGTCAACGAGGATCCCGTAGGGAAAGACCATCACCAGTGCTTCGGCGTCGGCGCTGCGGGGGTCGACGGGCTCGGCGTGGAAGGAGTCCCACTGCCCGGCTCGGGCGGCGCCGGCGTCGAGCGCCATGCGGATTCCCTCGCCGCGGTTGCCGTGCACGCTCGGCGCGATCGGCAGCAGGGTGGACGCGTCCCGACCGAGCGCCTCGGTGAGGAACTCCGGGTCGCCCTCGAACCCGCCGGAGGCGATCACCACCGAACCCGCCGTAATGGTCACCGGCCCCTCGGGCCCGGTGACCCGCAGCCCGGTGATCTGCTGCCCCTCGATGACGAGGCTCTCGGCGGTGGTGGAGTAGCGGAACTCGACACCCAGTTTCTGAGCGGCCGGGCGCAACGCGGCCAGCAGGGCCTCGCCGCCGCCGTGGGGCTGCAGCCGAGGTCGGGCGCTGTTGATGAAGTACGTGGGGAACCGGCGGAAGCGGGCACCGTGCCCCTGGATCCACTCCATCGTCTCGGGCAACCGCTCGAGCAGCTCGTCGACATACCAGCGGGGAGTGCGGCCGTCGGAGAAGCCGACCAGATCGTCGACGAACGTCGGGTCCGGCTCGTAGACGTCGTCGAGCCGAAAGTACGCCGCGGTCCATCGGGTGTTGCCCCCGGCCTCGGACTCGGCGGCCCGGTCCACGACCAGGACGCGCGCGCCTTCTTCGGCCGCAGCGACCGCGGCCGACAGGCCCGCGATCCCGGAGCCGACCACCACGACGTCGTAGGGGTTCTCGCTCATGGTTCCTCGCTCCTCAGGCACGCGGGTTGAAGGGGTCCTTGACACCCTGACCGGTGTCGACCCAGACGCTCTTCTCCTCGGTGTAGGCGTGGAGCGCGTCGGGGCCGTTCTCCCGGCCGACACCGCTCTGCTTGTAGCCGCCGAACGGGGTGGCGTAGCCGGTCTTGCGGTAGTTGTTGATCCAGACCGTGCCCGCGCGGAGCTTCCCGGCGACCCGGTGCGCGCGCTGCACGTTCCCCGTCCACACCCCCGCGGCGAGGCCGAACTCGCTGTCGTTCGCGATCTTGATCGCGTCGGCCTCGTCGGTGAACCGCAGGACGGAGGCGATGGGGCCGAAGACCTCCTCGCGGGCGATCGTCATGTCGTTGGTGACGTCGGCGAACACGGTGGGCCGCACGAACAGCCCGTTCGGCAGGTCCGCGACGGTCGCCGGCACTCCCCCGGCGACGAGACGGGCGCCCTCGGCCTTCGCCACGTCGATGTAGTGCAGGACCTTCTCCAGCTGGGCCTGGTTGGCGATCGTGCCCATCTGGGTGGCGTCGTCCTGCGGGTTGCCGACCACGATCGCCTCGGCGCGCCGGGCGAGCTCGTCGACGACCCGGTCGTAGATCTCGTCCTGCACCAGGATCCGCGACCCGGCCATGCAGGTCTGGCCGCTGGCGCCGAAGATCCCCGCGATCACGCCGTTGATGGCGGTGTCCACATCGGCGTCGGCGAAGACGATGTTCGGGGACTTCCCGCCCAGTTCCAGCGACAGGCTCTTCAGCGACTTGCCCGCCTGCGAGGCGATCGCCTGCCCCGTCGCGGTCGACCCCGTGAAAGCGATCTTGTCGACCTCCGGGTGTCCGGTCAGGGCCGTGCCTGAGGGCTGGCCGAGCCCGGTCACGACGTTGAACACGCCCGGGGGCAGGCCGCACTCGGCGGCGATCTCGGCCAGCCGCAGCGTCGAGACCGGCGTGATCTCCGACGGCTTCGCGACGACCGTGCACCCGGCTGCGAGCGCCGGGCCGAGCTTCCAGATCAGCAGCAGCAGCGGCGAGTTCCACGGCGTGATCGCGGCGACGACGCCCAGCGGCTCACGGACCGTGTAGTTGATGATGTCGGTCAGGTGCAGCGGGTTGGTGTGCCCCGCGGGCATCTGCGCCAGCCCCGCGTAGTAGGTGAAGTATTCGGGCAGCAGCTTGGCCTGCCCGTACATCTCGCGGTAGAGCTTCCCGTTCTCCCGCACCTGCAGCGCTGCGAGCTCCTCGGCGTGCTCCCCGATGGCCTGGCCGAACCGCACCAGGAACGCGGCACGGTCCGCGGCCCGCCAGGTCGGCCAGGGGCCCTCCTCGAACGCCCGACGCGCGCTGCGCACTGCGCGGTCCACATCGTCGACCGACGCGTCCGGGACCTGGGCCCAGACCTCACCGGTCGCCGGGTCGTCGACGTCGACGTACCCGGGACCCGACGGCTCCACGAAGGCGTTGTCGATGAACAAGCCGTAGCGCGTGGGCGGGACCTGCGGCGGATGGGCGACCGCGGTGTCGGCGGCGTGAGACATGCCAGAGCCTTTCTTCGGAATCGGTGACCGAGAGGAACGTTAGCCGATTGCCCCACAATCGGGCAATGGGGCAGTTGGGCCATAGGGCCGTGGGGTCGTAGGGCGACGGTGTTAGGCTCGACCCCGAGACAGGACGAGGGAGCCAAGATGAAGATCACCCGCGTATACGCTCCGGTCCGCGAGCAGGTCGCGGACGCGATCCGGGCAGAGATCATCAACGGTGGCCTCAAGCCCGGCCAGCGGCTCATCGAACGGGAACTCTGCGCCGAGCTCGATGTCGGGCGGAACACGCTCCGCGAGGCCTACCGGCAGCTCGAGGTCGAAGGCTTCATCACCATCGCCCCCCATAAGGGACCGACCGTCACCGTCCTGACCGACGACGAGGCCCGACAGGTCTACGAAGTGCGCGAGGCGCTCGAGTGCATGGCCGTACGCCTGTTCGTCGAACGTGGCAGCGACGCCGACATCGACCGACTGCGTACGGCGGTGGAGGCCGTACGAAGAGCCCACCGCTCCGGCGAAGTCCCAGCGATGCTCGAGGTCAAGAAGGACTTCTACGACGCGCTCTACGCCGGCTCCGGCAACGACATACTCCGCGACCAGGCCGCGCTACTCCAGAGCCGCCTCTACCGGCTCCGCGCCCGGTCGCTCTCCAGCGCGGGCCGGCCGGATGCGAGCGTCACCGAGATCGAACGCGTCCTCGACCGGATCACCGCCCGGGACGCGGCGGGGGCCGCCGACCTCTGGGGACAACACATCCGTCGCGCGGCAGGAGCAGCGCTCGGCGGAGCGACGGATCACCAGACAGCCGACAACGTGAGTGCTTGACGAGCGCGAGCACGAGCCGGCTGCGGCTGACATTTCCGCCCTTGAGCGAAAGGCAGCCATCGGTTCAACCACTTCTCAAGACCGTCTGGAACCTGCCTGCCAGCGCAACGCTCGTCGGTCGGGCGAACTGACGACCGGATCGCGCCGCGTGCGGGCTACCGGTTCTGAGACCGGTACCTGCCCGGCGTCACTCCGACCCGCTTCTTGAACTCGCGGGTCATGTGGCTCTGATCCGCGAAGCCGCAGGCGCAGGCGACGTCGAGGAGCGGCCGGTTGGAGCGTTCGAGCATCATCCGTGCCCTGTCGACCCGTTCCCGGAGGACGAACTCATGGGGTGGCGTTCCCGTCGTCGCGCGGAAGCTGCGGGCGAAGTGGAAGCGGCTCAGGCCGATCTCGGTCGCCAGGTCGTCGAGGGAGATCTTCTCGTCGAGGTGCTGGTGGATGTAGTCGCGCACGGCGCGGTCCTGCTGGAACGTCAGGCCGTCGGCCCCGCCGCGCTCGCGGAAGAGCACGTGGGCGTGGCGGCGCAGGATGTGAACGGCGAGCTGGCAGGACAGCGAGTCAACCATGAGCCTGCTGCCTGCGGCGCCCTGCGCGGCCTCACAGGCGATCTGCATGGCGGTCTGGTGGATGGCGGGGTCGTTGGCCTTGACGGTGTCGTGGAGCTCGACCTCCTGGACGTCGCGTTCGTACATCTGCCGGCAGGTGGCCGCGAGCTCGTCCTGGGTGAGGTAGACGTGGACGACCTCGATGTCCTCCGGCCACACCCAGTGCGATTCAGCGGCGCGGGTCAGCAGTGAGACGTCGCCCGGCCCGAGTGTCTCGTTGATCCATTCGCCGTCGATGCGGCGCCGCATCGAGGTCTCGCCCCGTCGGTAGGCGACGACCATGTAGTCCCGCAGCGGCGGCACCTCGACGTCGGATCCCGCGTAGCGGTATCCGCGCACGGACACCCCGTCCCACCCCGCCGCAGGGCTCTGCACGGTGAGCTGTCCCGGTACCCACTGCGGGAGCTGGTCGGGGGCGATGAACTCCTCCGCCATGTGAACCTCCGCGTCCGCGCCGACGCCACCTGTTCCGCTTGTCAGAGTATGTCGTGTGGTCCCGATCACAGCTGTTTTGCGCAAGGTTCTTCTACCGCTGCGGCTGATCCTTCCATCGAGCAAGGTTCTTCAACGCCGACGAGCCGCGCGTTCAAGCTTCGGAGGCAACGGTGCCGGGATTGTGCGCATCACCCATCCCGCACCTCTGAGGGAGACACGTCCGATGACAGTCAGCGACGACACCCGCACGAGCACCGTCGACGCGGTCGTGATCGGGGCCGGGTTCTCCGGCCTCTACATGCTGCACAAGCTGCGCGACCGGATGGGCTTGACGGTCCGGGTCTTCGAGGCGGGAAGCGGGGTGGGTGGGACGTGGTACTGGAACCGCTATCCCGGTGCTCGGTCGGATTCCGACAGCTACGTCTATGGCTTCACCTTCGACGAGCAGCTGTGGCGGGAGTGGGAATGGAGCGAGCGCTACCCGGAGCAGCACGAGATCCGCGCCTACCTGGAGCACGTGGCGGACCGGTTCGACCTCAACAAGGACATCACCTTCGACACCCGCGTCACAGGCGCCACCTTCGACGAGGCGGACAACAGCTGGACGGTCACGACCGACAAGGGTCAGACGATTAGTGCGCGATACCTCATCACAGCTGTCGGGGCGCTGTCCGTGTCGAACCTGCCGGACTTTCCGGGCCGCGACTCGTTCCAGGGCGAGACCTACCACACCGGGCACTGGCCGCACGAGGGCGTGGACTTCACCGGCAAGGGTGTCGGCGTCATCGGTACGGGCGCGAGCGCCGTGCAGGCTATCCCGCTGATCGCGAAGGAGGCCTCCGACCTGACGGTCTTCCAGCGCACGGCCAACTACGTCATCCCGGCCAACAACGGGCCGGTGCCCGAGGAGATCCGGCAGGCGCGCCTGGGCAACTACGCCGGCATCCGGGAGCGCATCCAGCAGTCGTACTTCGGCTTCGAGCTCGACCTGCTCGAGAAGGGCGCGCTGGAGTCCACGGACGAGGAGATCTACAGCGAGCTGATGCCCCGCTGGGAGGAGGGCGGGTTCGGCATCTGGCTGGGCAGCTACGTCGACATGTTCTTCGACGACGACGCCAACGCCAAGGTCCGCAACTTCCTGCACGACCGCATCCGGGAGAAGGTGAAGGACCCGGAGACCGCGGAGCTGCTGATCCCCAAGGGCTATCCGTTCGGGGTCAAGCGGAACCCGCTCGACTCCGGCTACTACGAGACGTTCAACGAGCCGCACGTGCACCTGGTGGACGTGAAGTCCAACCCGATCGCCGCGGTCACACCGACGGGGTTGCGGCTGGAGGACGGCGCGACCTTCGAGTTCGACGCGATCGTCTACGCCACCGGTTTCGATGCGATGACGGGGCCGATGAACAAGATCGACATTCGGGGTCGCGGTGGTCAGTTGCTGGGGGAGAAGTGGGCGGACGGTCCCCGCACGTACCTGGGCCTGACCAGCGCCGGGTTCCCCAACCTGTTCACCATCACCGGGCCGCAGAGCCCTTCGGTGCTCTCGAACATGCCGGTCTCGATCGAGCAGCACGTCGACCTCGTCGCGACGATCATCGGCGAGGTGCGCGACCGCGGGGCCGCGACCGTCGAGCCCACGAAGGAGGCCGAGGACGCCTGGGTGGTGCACAACGCGGAGCTGGTCAAACCGACACTCTTCGAGACCGCCGACACCTGGTACATGGGCGCCAACATCCCTGGCAAGCCGCGGGTGTTCATGCCCCACCTCAGCTTCGTCGGCCCCTACCGGGCCAAGTGCGACGAGATCGTCGCCAATGACTACGAAGGGTTCGTGTTCGACACCGGCAGGCAGGGAGCACTGGCATGATCGACAACCCGTTCTACTCCCACGAGTTCCATGGCGACTACGACCTGATCTCCGTCGGCAGGCTGGACCTCGAGGAGGGCGGTTCGATCGCGGACTGCGAGCTCGCCGTGGCGACGTTCGGCTCGCTCAACGAGGCCAAGGACAACGCCATTCTGGTGACCACCTGGTACTCGGGCACCCACCAGATCTTCCGCGACGTCTACATCGGGCCGGACCACGCGCTGAACCCCGAGCGGTACTTCATCGTGGTGATCAACCAGATCGGGTCGGGGCTCTCCACCTCGCCGCACAACGCCCCCGACGAGATCTCCATGTCCCATTTCCCGAGAGTCCGCATCGGCGACGACGTCGTGGCGCAGGAGCGGCTACTGCGCGAGCACTTCGGCATCGAGCAGCTGCAACTGGTCGTCGGCGGGTCGATGGGGGCCCAGCAGACCTACGAGTGGGCGGTCCGGTTCCCGGGCAAGGTCCTGCGCGCGGCCCCGATCGCCGGCACCGCGCAGAACACGCCGCACGACTACCTGTTCGGGAAGGCGCTGATGGAGGCGATCACGTCCGACCCGGGCTTCGCCGAGGGCGAGTACAAGTCGAACGTCGACGTCGTCGACGGGCTGACGCGCCATGCCGGGATCTGGGCGGTGATGGGCTTCTCCACCGAGTTCTGGAAGCAGGAGGTCTGGCGTGCGCTGGAGTTCGAGTCCAAGGAGGCCTTCATGGAAGGCTTCCTCGAGCCCTACTTCACCGTCAGGGACCCCAACGACCTGTTGACCATGGCCTGGAAGTGGCAGCACGGCGATGTCGCCCGCCACACGAACGGCGATCTCGCGGCGGCGCTCGGCCGGATCACGGCCAGGACCTTCGTGATACCGATCAACGAGGACATGTTCTTCCCGGTCCGCGACCACGAGGCCGAGCAGAAGCACATCAAGAACAGCGAGTTGCGCGTCGTCGACGACATCCTCGGTCACCTGGGGCTGTTCGGCGTCGCACCTGGCTACATGCCGCAGATCGACCAGCACCTGGGCGAGCTGCTCGCTACGAAGGTCTGAACGGTTCCACCCCTCGCGGACCGGGCGGACATGATGTCCGTCCGGTCCCCGCCCGCGCGTGACTGAAGTGACTCCGCCAACTTCTTGCGCCTGAACGTCGCTGAGCAGACGGTCTCGGGTCTCGCGCCCGGCGTTCGATGTCCGGGCCGGCCGGGACGATCTCCACGAGGTTGTGCCGGCGGCGGGCGACGGGGTCGATTCCGGCGTAGACCCGCACCCGTCGGGCGCCGCTCGGCATCGAGCCGATCCCGCGCCTCGGTCAGCTGGGTGCTCGACGGCGGATCACCAACTCGCTGGCCGTCGGCGGGATCCTCGCCGTCGGCCGCCACATCCGCACGGGCACCCGTCCGCAGCAACCGCCGATGCCCCGTGGCCACAGGCCAACCGGCCAAATTCCTGAGCCACGGGCGATGCCCGGAGCAAGACCGTCCCGTCAGATGCGGTGCAGGTCGCACTCCGGGTGCGGGGTGGGCACGGGCGCGGGCTGCCGCGACCGCCGCCGGACCAGTTCGGCGACGGCGAGCGCCAGGGCCAGCAGCATGGACCCGGCGGCGGCGAACAACGCGTCCGAGATGGCCGTCGAGTAGTCATGGGTGCGGGTGAGCCCCGAGTAGAACACACTGGCCAGCGCCGCGGTGCCCAGCGCGGCGCCGATCCGCTGGCCGGTCTGCAGGGCTCCACCGGCCGCGCCGGCCATCCGCACGGGCACCGCCTCCAGGGCGAGGGTGATGTTGGGGGTGACCACCATCCCGCCGCCGATCCCGGCCAGGAACAGCGGG
>NZ_JAODNI010000058.1 GCF_025465255.1 Pseudonocardia sp. | reverse complement strand
CCGGACCCCGCCGTCCCGGTCCCCGCCGCCGCAGTTCCCGCCCCGGCCCTGCCCGATCCCGCCGCCGCACCCGCCGTTCCCGCGCCGGCGCTCCCGGCCCCGGCGCTCCCGGCCCCGGCGCTCCCGGCCCTTCCGGACCCGGCCGCAGCCCTGCCCGCACCGGCCCTGCCCGCGCCCGCCCTGCCCGCACCGGCCCTGCCGGTTCCCGCCACCTGACGGGCGGAGGAATCGGGTGACCCGGTCCCGGCGCACCGCGGTAGAGGAGTTGCCCCGGGGCCTTCCACCCGGAGCCTGCCGGGCCGCCCGCAGCGTGTCGACGCGGGCCGTGGTCACCCCGGGAGACGGATCAGCCGTCCCCGCCGGAGACCACGAGGCCGCCCTCGAGAGCACGGAAGACGTCGTCGAGGAGGTCCCGCAGCTCGGTCCCCTCCGCGGTGAGCCAGTGCTCGTACGCCGCGAGGGCGACGCCGAGGCTGGCGTGCCCGACCGTCTGCGGGACGAGGGCCGTGCTCGGCTCGCCCAGCCGCCCGGCCACGTACTCGGCGACGACCTGCCGCCATGACGCGTAGCGCAACGTGGAGTAGGCCTGCAGCGTCGGCGTCTGAAGGATCAGCCGGAGCCGGCGCCGATGCCAGGGCTGTTCCTCCGGCGTGACGTCGTTGAAGTCCAGGACCGCCTCGCGCACCCCGGCCATCACCGGCAGGTCCGGCGCCAGACCGGCGAAGGTCGACCGCATCCGCACCAGCTGCTCGTCGAAGGCGCCCCAGGGCACCTCGTTCTTGGAGGCGTAGTAGCGGAAGAAGGTCCGGCGGCCGATCCCGGCGGCGTGCGCGATGTCGTCGACGGTCGTGGTGTCGAAGCCGCTTTCGGTGAACAGCTCCAGCGCGATGTGCTCGATCTCCGGCCGCGACGTGACGGGCCGCCGGCCCGCGCGCCGGGCGTGGTCGCCCTCGCTCGTCCGCTCGTCCGCCGTGACGGCCGTGTCGTCCTCGGACATCGTCCCTTCCTCCGCGGTGCGATCACCGGTTAACGTCGAAGACCGGACGGCACCGCGGCGGTCCGGTCGGACCCGTGCAGCATCCCACGTTCCTCCCGGTCTGATCGCGGACGAGCAGGAGGTCTGTATGGGACGGGTCGACGGCAAGGTCGCCTTCATCACCGGCGCCGCGCGGAACCAGGGACGGAGCCACGCGCTGCGGCTCGCGGCCGAGGGCGCGGACATCATCGCGGTGGACCTCTGCGAGCCGGTGAAGAGCATCGAGATGTACCCACCGGCCACCGAGGAGGACCTCGCGGAGACCGTCCGGCTGGTCGAGGAGCTGGACCGGCGGGTGCTCGCCACCAAGGCCGACGTCCGGGACTCGGCTGCCCTGCGCGACGCCGTCGACGCCGGGGTCGCCGAGTTCGGCCGGTTGGACATCGTGTGCGCCAACGCCGGTGTCTTCGAGATCCAGCCCGCGCTGGAGGTCACGGACGACGCGTGGCGGGAGATGATCGACATCAACCTCACCGGCGTCTGGAACACCTGCCGCGCGGCGCTGCCGCACCTGATCGAGGGCGGTCGCGGCGGCTCGATCGTCATCACGAGCTCGACGGCCGGGCTCAAGGGGACACCGAACACGGTGCACTACACGGCGGCCAAGCACGGCGTCGTCGGGATCATGCGGACGCTCGCGAACGAGTTCGCCCGGCACTCCATCCGGGTCAACAGCGTGCACCCGACCGGCGTGGACACGGTCATGATCCAGAACGAGAAGACCTGGGGCCTGTTCGACCCGGCCAATCCGCATCCGACGCGGGAGACCGCCGAGCCGGTCTTCGCCTCGACCAACGCGCTGCCGGTGCCGTGGGTGGAGCCGATCGACATCTCCAACGCGATCCTCTTCCTCGTCTCGGACGAGGCCCGGTACATCACCGGGGTGACGCTGCCCGTCGACGCGGGCTACACCGTCAGATAGAGGTCAGGCGAGCAGAGGTCAGGGCCCGAGGTCCCACAGCAGCCGGAAGTAGGCGGTCCGTCCGGGATCGGGGGCGACGCCGTACGCGTCGAGCAGGCGTCGCTCCCAGCCCGGACCGTAATTCCACTCCGTGCTCCACGTGGCGACGGCGAGGTCCGCCCACCGGTCCCCGACGCCCGGGTCCCCGAGGTCGACGTGCCCGGTGCAGCCCCCGTCGTCGCCGACCAGCGTGTTCGGAGCCCACGCGTCCCCGTGGCAGACGACGGTGACGTCGGGTTACCGGCAGCGCCTCGTGGCACGCGCGCAACCCCTCCCCGATCGCGGCGACGGCGCGGGCCGGATCCGGGTCCTCGATGGCGTTGTGCCCCGGCAGCGCGGCCGTGACCAGCCACGAACCCTCGTCGTCCGCGCCGGGCCAGCACCCGTGGGACCGGCCGGGACGCCGCCGCCCAGTCCAGACGGGCCGCCTCCGGCCCCGGATCGACGCCCGGCGGCGCCCATTTCACGAAGCGCCGGCGCGAGCCCGTACCGGCCTCGGCGGTCAGCCCGCCGAGCTCGTTCCGCCACACCGGCACGACGACATCTCCCGAGGTCAGCGCCCGGACCGCGGCCGGTAACGGGACGTCCGGAGCGGGACGGTGGCCGACCACGGGGCGATCGTGCCGCACGCGCCGCCGCCGGACGAACCGGACTCATCGCCGCAGCACGCTCCAAATTGTCGGTGGTGCCGGGCACACTGACGTGTGACACAGATGACCCTGGGGGACTGATGAGTGCACCGGCCACCGATATGCGGCGCGAAGAGCTCGAACCACAGCTCGAGCAGTACCGAGCCGAGCTGACGGGCTACAGCTACCGGATGCTCGGATCCTCGTTCGAGGCCGAGGACGCGGTGCAGGAGACGATGATCCGGGCGTGGCGGGCACTCGAGAAGTTCGACGGGCGCTCGTCGCTGCGGTCCTGGCTCTACCGGATCGCCACGAACGTCTGCATCGACGCGTTGAACGGCCGCAAGCGCCGCGCGGTGCCGATGGACTTCGGGGGGCCGTCGGAGCCGGTCGCGGACAACCTGCGCGAGCCCCTCCCGGACGACACCTGGCTCGAGCCGATCCCGGACGCGCGGATCGCGCCGTCCGGGGCGGATCCGGCGGAGACGGCGGTGGCGCGGGAGTCCGTGCGGCTGGCGTTCGTCGCGGCGCTGCAGCACCTGCCCGCCCGCCAGCGCGTCGTGCTGATCCTCCGCGAGGTCCTCTGCTGGAAGGCGGCGGAGGTGGCGGAGCTGCTGGGCAGCTCGGTCGCGTCGGTGAACAGCGCGCTGCAGCGGGCTCGGGCCACGCTCGAGGAGCGCGGCATCGCGCCGGATCTCGAGCCCACCACGCCGAGCGAGGAGGACGCCGAGCTGCTCGGCAAGTACGTCGCGGCGTTCGAGAGCTACGACATGGAGTCCCTCGTCGCGCTGCTGCACGAGGACGCGGAGCAGAACATGCCGCCGCTGGAACTCTGGCTGCGCGGCGCGGAGAACATCACGGCCTGGATGCTCGGCCCGGGCTTCGAGTGCAAGGGATCGAGGCTGATCGCGACCTCGGCCAACGGCTCGCCGGCCTTCGCGCAGTACCGGCTCTCGGCGGACGGTACCCACCACGTGCCGTGGGGCCTGCAGGTCCTGCGAATCGCCGACGGGCGAATCACCGGGATCAGCACGTTCCTCGACACCAAGCTCTTCGCCCTGTTCGGAATGCCGGACCGGCTCGAACCGCAGACCGCTGCCTGACCCCGGAAACAGCGCTGCGCCGATTTCCGGACACGCGGAATCGGCGCAGGAATTGCGGAGAAGAATCACCGGGAGGGACGTGCCGGGCCCGCGAGACGGGCCCAGCACGTCATCCCCGGTCGGATGACCTTGTTGCTCAGTCGTCGATGTTGGTCTGCGAGGGGCGGTCGCCCGGGGCGCAGACCACGTTGCCGGCCTGCTGGTCGACGCCCTGGTTGCCGCCCAGGATGCCCAGGACGGACACCGGAACGGCGGCGTTGACCGGCGAGCAGACGGCGAGGTTGTTCAGGGCGTTGACGTCGCCCACGTTGACCAGGCCCGCCTGCTCGTTGTCGTCGCTGATCGAGTTGACCTGGCGCTCGGACTGCCCGCTCTTGTGACCCCAGTCGTTGCCGTGGCTCTTCTCGCCGGCGAAGGCGAGGGGGCTGACGGCCATGAGGGTGGCGGCAGCAGCGGCAACGACGATTCCGGCCTTCTTCAGCACAGTGCATCTCCTGTTACATGATTGGGTCCGCGGGTGGACCCATCGTGTGTGTCAGCGTGTGGCTGGGGAGCCCCGCTGATGACTAAAAGCTATCGGGCCCGACCTCGAAACAACGAACGATCTACCACTATCGTGCTAACCCAATTACTCAACGCAAGGATATTGCTCCGTTGCGGCATCTGTAGCCGTCATGATCGACCCCTTTCACCCGCTCGTGGTCACTCTTTGCAGTGAACCGCTACCCGCTTGGCCGAGCACCCTTTTCCGGAACTACGCACCGTCACATCCATCCCTCGATCCGGCGATCCTGCTCGCACGACCGAGTGGACAACGATCCGTCCGATCCGGACCGGGGAGGTGCCGCCGACGGGTCGACGCTCACTCCGCTGCTCGGCGCCTTGACCTCGTCCCCGGTGGGGCGACGAGACTGGCGCGGTGACGATCTGGATCTGCGGCACCTGCGGCGTGGAGCACCCGGACACCGGACGACCGCCCCGCACCACCTGCCGGATCTGTGCCGACGACCGCCAGTGGGTCCCGGTCGACGGCCAGCGCTGGACCACCGCCGACGAGCTGGACGCCGAGGAGCACCGCCTGGAGAGCGAGGAACTCCGTCCGGGCCTGCACCGGTTCCACCGGCAGCCGAGCTTCGGCATCGGGCAGTGGTCGTACCTCGTCCGGACCCCGAACGGGAACATGCTGTGGGATCCGCCGAACCACCTCGCACCGGAGCTCGTTGCGGAGATCGAGAGACTCGGCGGACTGAGCCTCGTGGTGGCGAGCCACCCCCACATGTTCGGCTGCCAGGTGGGCTGGAGCCGACGCTTCGGCGATGTCCCGGTGCTCGTCCACTCCGCGGACCGGGAGTGGGTGCAGCGCGACGACCCGGTGATCACGGAGTGGCGCGGCGTCGAGACGGTACTGCCGGGAGTGACGCTGATCGAGGTCGGCGGCCACTTCCCCGGGGCGGCGGTGGCGCACGTGACGAGCCCGGACGGACGGGACGACCTGCTCGTCGGGGACTCGATCATGCCGACGCCGGCGACGGGCTGGGTGACGTTCCTGCGGAGCTACCCCAACGGGATACCGCTGTCCCCCACCCTGGTGAGACGGATCGTCGACTCGCTCGAGCCCTACGAGTTCGACCGGATGTACGGCCTCACGGGGCGTGCAGTGCTCGCGGGCGCGAAGGATGCGGTCCGCCGGTCCGCGGACAGGTACGTCGCGTGGGTGAGCGGCGAGAACGACCCTCTCGGCTGACAGCGGAACCGAGGCGGGGAGCAGAGGCGCTACGGCTTCGTGACGCGGAGATGGGTGCGCCGCCCGTCGTGGTCGAAGATGCCCAGGATCTCCGCCGGGCCGTCGTGGGCCCCGAAGGCGTGCGGGATCATGGTGGAGAACTCGGCCGCCTGGCCGGTCTCGACCAAGATGGTCCGCTCCCCCAGCAACAGCACGACCGTTCCCGACAGGACGGTGAACCAGTCCTTGCCGGGGTGGACCTTCAACCCGTCGGGGCCACGACCAGGGGCCGGGTCGGTGACGCGCATCTTGGCCCCGGTCACACCGTGCGGCGCGGGCACCCGGCGTGGCCGGCCGTCGACACCCTCGACCTGGTGTGGGCGTCCGCGTCCCTCCACCACGTGGCGGATCCCGATCGGGTTCTCACCGAGGTCTTCGCCGCGCTCCGCCCCGGCGGTCTCCTGGCCGTGATCGAGATGGGCTCCTTCCCGCGCTTCCTGCCCGACGACCTCGGCCTCGGCCGTCCCGGGCTCGAAGCGCGCTGCCATCCCCTCCTGGCCGACGACCACGCCGACGCGGTGCCGCATCTCGGCTCGGACTGGGGCCCACGCCTGCCCCGAGCCGGCTTCACCATCGAGGCCGAGCGGGCCTTCGCCATCGACCTGAGGCCACCCCTCCCCGCCTCCGCCGGCCGCTACGCGCAGGCGCCCCTGCGGCGCATGCGATCAGGTCTCGACGGCCGACTGAGCGCCGACGATCGGCCGCGCTCGACACCCTCGTGGACAGCGAGGGGCCCGACGGCGTCCTGCAGCGCAGCGATCTCACGGTCCGCGCCGCGAGGACCGGATGGGCGGCCAGACGGCCGTGAGCGGACGGGCACGCCGTCGGAACGCGGGGGGTTGCTGCCGGAACGGCTGGGGGCCCACTGGGAGAGCGAGGCGAGATGAGAGAGACCAGCGCAGGTGTTTCGGCTGGTGGGAAGGTGTGGCCAGGGGCGGGGTCGAACCGCCGACCTTCCGCTTTTCAGGCACGGTCACGCGTGATCAGTGAGTCCGTAGGCGTCCAGCGCGTCCCGCTCACCTGCGACAACGTCCCGATCCGAGTGTCTCTCGCCGAACCCGTTGCTACAGCTGTTGCTACAGCGGCGCCCGGCTGACCATCTCCTCCCCCCACCCTGCTCACTCCGCGGCCTTGCTCGTCGTCCTGGCCGCCTCATCGACCGGGCCGGCCGGGTCAAGGCTGGAACACACCGCGTCGCCGGCCCCGCCCCCCTCTTCTTGTGGTGCTCGATCCTCGGGAGCCTGGGCGGGGCCGGTGGCGTGGTGCGCGCAGCGGCCTTGATGCGGTCGGCCCGGTCGATGACGATCGGCGTGGACGAGCTGGCACCTCTGGCCTCCGGGACCTTTCGGCGTCTCATCCCGGTTGTGGCCCTGGCGCTGCCCGGGCGCGCCGGCCGGGAGCGGAGCGGCAAGGCCGAGCGCGCAGGAGGGCTGCGCCCCGGCCCGCCAGGGCCGGCTTGAAGACGTACAGAAAGTCCTCCTGAGGTACAGAAGCGGTCTCGTGCAGCTAATCGTTCACCTAGCGGACCGCACATAGAGCGACATCGTCGAACAGCGTCTGTTGGACCTCGGCACCACTTATATACCGACAGAGTGTGCTGGCCTGCGAATGAGACAGGTACGAGAAACTCTGTGGCGCAGTCGGGGACGGATTGAGCGCTTTAAGTGGCAAGCCACCTTCCACAGGAAAGACCCGCTCGACAACCAGCGCCACCGCACGCTGGCTATCCGCGTAGTAGGCTTCGTACTTCGAGCGCTCGATCAGACCAACATCGCCGAACTTTTGCCATATTTCATCAGGACTTCCGATGACAGTCTCTGAAATCGTGAATGCGCCGACGATTCGCTGAATTGGCGCCGTTGAATAGATGACCACTATCTTGACGTCAGCCGCCAAAGGCCTCTTACGGAACTCGACCTGCTTTCTCCCTTCCAAGATTCCGTCCGCATAGCATGGATGGATAGCCATCAACGCTAGTCTTCCAGTTGCTGACGCAACCATCCCATTCCCTCCTGTTTGATCCCCGCGATG
>NZ_JAODNI010000049.1 GCF_025465255.1 Pseudonocardia sp. | reverse complement strand
CGTGCCGGTGGTGAAGGTCTGCGTCATGCAGTACAGGTAGGCCTGCGCGGCGTCGCCGACCTCACCGATGCGCCCCGCCGGGATGGCCGCGGCGACGTCCCGGTACATCTGCTCGCGGTCGGCCTCGCTCATCCCCGCCCACAGGGGCGAGCGGAGCACGCCCGGGTTCACGGCGTTCACCCGGATCGGGGCGAGCTCGACCGCCAGCGCCTTGGTCAGCGCCTCCACCGCGCCGCAGATGCTCGCCGGAACGGCCCAGCCCGCGCCCGGACGGTCCTTGGCCGTGCCGGTGGTCAACGTGATCGAGCCACCGGTGCGCACCAGCGGCGCTGCCGCGGACACCGCGGCCAGGGCACCGAAGAGGCGCAGACCGAAGAACTGCCGTGCCTGCTCCACGTCGAGCTCCGCCATCGGCATCAGGGCCAGCGACTCGCCCGCGGTGTAGACGAGATGATCGAGCTCGCCGATCTCCTCGAGCACGCCGGGGACGATGGAGGGGTCGCTGAGGTCCGCGACACGGCCCGTGGCCCCATCGGGGAGCGCGGACAACGCCTTGTCGACGCTGGAGCGGCGGCTGGAGACGACGACGACCTCGGCCCCGGCGGACGCGGCGCCGGCCGCGACCGCGAGTCCGACGCCCGACGTGCCGCCCAGAACGACGACGCGCTGCCCGTGCAGATCCATGAGAAACCTCCTGGTGAAGTGCTGGTCGAACCTCCTCCACGATGTGCCCATGGATGGGGCGAGGTCCAAGACTCCTTCCCGCGCCTGCAATACCCTGGGGGCATCCAGCCTCGTCCGCGCACAGGAGGCGCGAGCATGGATGTGGACCTGCGCAAGCTGCGCTACTTCGTCGCGGTCGCCGACCACCTGCATTTCGGCCGCGCCGCGGCAGCGCTGCACATCGCCCAGCCCGTGCTCTCCCGCCAGATCCGTGCCCTGGAACACGAGCTGAAGACCCAGCTGTTCGACCGCACCAAACGCGCCACCGCGCTCACCCGCGCCGGCGAGCAACTCCTCACCGACGCCCGCCCCCTGCTCGCCGGCGCCGACGCCCTGCAACGACGGGTCCAACGCGCCGCACTCGCCGCCGACCGCTTCACCGTCGGGTTCATGCCCGGGCTCATCGTCACCCCCGCCACCCGTGTCCTGGCCGCCCGCCACCGCGACCTCACCGTCGACGTGCTGCGCACCAGCTGGGACGACCAGACCGAGGTCGTGCACGACGGCCGTGTGGACGTCAGCTACGTACGCCTGCCCATCGACCAGAACGGCCTGCAGATCCGCCCGCTGCTCACCGAACCCCGGGTGGCCGCGGTACCCCTCGACCACTTGCTGGCGGCCAAGGACGGCATCAGCATCAGCGATCTGGCCCACGAGCACCTGTTGCAGAACCCCGACGCCGTGCCCGAATGGCGCGACATCGCGGTGGAGCTGCGTACCGGCCGAGGAGAACCGCCGCCGCCGATCCGCACGGTGGAGGAGAAACTCGAGCACGTCGCGGCCGGCCGCGGGCTGGTGGTCCTCCCGCTCTCCACCGCCACCTACTACACCCGCCCCGACATCACCTGGGTTCCCATCGACGACATCGGGCCCAACCACGTGTGCCTCGCCTGGGACAACACCCGCACCGATCCCCTCATCCACGAGTTCACCGAGATCGCCACCGCCCAGGCGCAGCGGCCCTACACCCCCGCCTGAGCGGGTCCCGGAAGGCCGAGGCGGCGGGGACGGCCTCCCGCCCACCAAGGGTCCAGCGCGGCCAGCCCCCCGCTCGTTGAAGACGAAGCAGGGCGCCGGGTTCGGCTACCCACCTCGTCGGACGGGAAATGACCCCGAGTCTTGGCGATTTTCCTCCGTTGGAAGTTGATGGATTCAATGGCGTTTGTGGTGTAGGCGATGCGGCGGAGTTCTGCGGGGTAGTCGAAGGAACGGGATGAACTCGTTCCAAGCGCGCTGCCACACGTCGACGATCGGATAGACCTCGTCGACCGGCCGATTCCGCCAGATCTCGATTTCCCGCCGACGCCCGGTCGCCCTACTGGACGCATCGATCTGGTTCCAACTCGTTGAGCGCGGCGACGCAGTCCTCGCCGGGCTCGACGAGTTCGCCGACCAACGGACGGACGTCCCGGCCGACCACCACGAGCAGGTGCTCGACACGATGCTCGGGCAGGTGGTCGCTTGGGCTGGGGCGCTCGCCGCGCTGCGGGCCGCATGATCTGCACGACGACTCAATGGCATGACCGAGGCGGGTCCCGACGCGCGCCCCTACTGGTGCGCGCTCACCCGGCAGTGATGCTCGTCCCGAGATCACGGGTGCGGACCGAGGTCGTGGCGAGCACGTGGGCGAACGAGTCGAAGACTTCGGTGGCCGCGTCGGGGTGACCGAGGTGGTCGAGCATCATCGAGGCGCACCAGATCGCGCCGAGCGGGTTCGCGATGCCCTGCCCGGCGATGTCGGGTCCGGCTGGCCCGGCGAGCGGGTGGCCGCGCGCTCCCGGAGCGCGGACGATGGAGGTGGTGACGAGCCAAAACGGCGAGCCGTCCACCCGTCAGGAGACCTGGTCACCGGATCCCCGCCGCTGGCGCGCCCTGGTCGTGACCCAGATAGCCGGGTTCATGACCCTGCTCGACGTCAGCATCGTCAACGTCGCGGTGCCCTCGATCGAGCGCGGGCTGCACGCCTCACCGCAACAGATCCAGTGGGTGGTGTCCGGCTACGCCCTGACCTTCGGGT
>NZ_JAODNI010000254.1 GCF_025465255.1 Pseudonocardia sp. | reverse complement strand
CGTCTACGGCTTCACGTCGATGCTCATCAACCTGCTCCGGGACGAGCAGCCCACGCACCTCGCCGTGGCGTTCGACGTCTTCCCCGCGAAGATCGAGAACTTCGCGCTCCGGCACGACGGCGTCACGAAGGCGGCCGTGGTACCGGTGCCCGACGAGCGGCTCGGGGAGAAGGTCTGCCTCGTCGTGCAGGCCCGCCCCGGGCTGGAGATAGACGCGCAGGAGCTGCTGTCCCACCTCGACGAAGCCGGCCTGTCGAAGTTCGACATGCCCGAGTACTTCGCCCAGGTCGAGGACCTGCCGCTGATGCCCTCGGGCAAGATCCTCAAGCGCCGGCTAGTCGAGTGGATCGACGAGGGGCGTCTCGCCCCCTCCCCGGTCCGCTTCGCCCCGGCCCCCGCGGCCCGCTGACCACCCCCGAGGAGAGCATCCCGTGCGCGCAGTGACGATCCACCGGTTCGGCGACCTCGACACGGCCGGCCTGGAGGAACGACCGGACCCGGTGCCCGCCGAGCACGACGTGCTGGTGGAGGTCCGGGCCGTCCCGGTGAACTACGTCGACCTCGTGACGCTGCGCGGCGAGTACCAGTTCGTGCCCGAGCTGCCCTATGTGCCGGGCAAGGGCCCCGCCGGCATCGTCCGGTCGGTGGGGGCGGCTGTCACCCGGATCGCCCCGGGCGACCGGGTACTGGCAATGGCCGAGTACGGCGCGTACGCCGAGTTCGTCGCGGTCGACCACCGGCAGGTGTACCCACTGCCCGACTCGCTCTCGTTCGACGACGCCGCCGCGATGTCGCTCGCCTACGACACCGCGTGGATGGCCCTGCGCGAGCGGGCCCGCCTCGCTCCCGGGGAGTCGGTCCTCGTGCTGGGCGCCAGCGGCGCCGTGGGGCAGGCCGCGGTGCAGCTCGCCCGGGCCATGGGTGCTGGCACGGTCCTCGGCGGCGTGTCCCGGCCGGGGCGCCCCACCGGGCCCGTGGACGGCGTCATCGACCTGTCGGGGCCCGATCTGCGCGACAGCGTGCGCGACCAGGTCCGCGCCGTCACCGCCGGCGCGGGAGTCGACGTCGTGATCGACCCGCTCGGCGGCGACGCATTCGACGGGGCCGTGCGGTCGCTGGCCTGGCGGGGCCGGCTCGTGGTGGTCGGGTTCGCAGCCGGGCGGATCCCCGTCCTCAAGGTCAACTACCCGCTGCTGAAGAACATCGAGGTGTCCGGGCTGCAGATCAGCGACTACCGCAAGCGGATGCCGGAGCTGGTGGCGCAGTGCTATCGCGAGGTCTTCGCGTTCCACGCCGAGGGGCGGATCACGCCGCCGCTGAGCACCGTCCTGCCGCTGGCCGACTGGCGCACGGCGGTCGAGAAGCTCGGGTCGCGAGCAGCCTCGGAGCGCCTCCTCCTGCGGCCGTGAGTCGTCGTCATCTGCATACTGGTGCGCGCAACCGCGTACCGTCGCAGGCACCGTGCCCCACGACCCTGGAGCGTCGATGACAGAATCGCCGGCCTCGCCGCGACGCCGTCCCGGACGGGCCCCGACCAACCGCCGGATCGCCCCGTACGACCGGCTCAAGCAGGCAATCATGGAGGGTGAGCTGGTCCCGGGCGAGCAGCTCGTCGAGCTCGCCCTGGCCGAGTGGTGCCAGGTGAGCCGCACCCCGATCCGGGAGGCGCTGACCCGGCTCGAGCAGGACGGGCTGGTACGGCGCACCGACCGGGGCCTCATCGTGCGGGAGAGCAGTCCCGAGGAGATCCTCGACCTCTACGACACCCGCATCGTGCTCGAGAGCCGCGCCGCGGCGGTAGCCGCCGAGCGCCGCACCTCCATCGACCTGCTCTCGATGCGCCGGGCCGATGAGCGCGTGCATCGCGTCGCCGACGGCGACGCCAACGCGATGGCCGAGCGCAACCGCGAGCTGCACCGAACGATCTGGCATGCGAGCCACAACGAGTCGCTCATCGACCTGCTCGAGCGGCTCAACCTGCACTTAGGTCGCTATCCCGCCACCACCCTGGCCTTCCCCGGCCGGCAGGAGACCTCGCACGACGAGCACCGGGAACTGATCAACGCCATCGAGGCCCGCGATGCCGAGGTCGCCGCACTCCTCGCCACCCGACACTTCACCGCAGCGCGCGACATCCGACTCAAGCTCTGGGAGTCGGAGTAGCGGCTCGGGCGCCCGCTAGCCCTTCACCTTCTGCATCGTGAAGCCGGCCGTCGGCTGTTGACATCGACTCCATCGATGGGCCGCGTACTTCCTGGCCTCCTGGGACGACCCTGTGGGACCTGTCGCGCTCTGGTACCGCTGCAGCGCGTTCCGCTGACCCGGCTGCTAACGCACCCAGCTATGAGGAGAAGTGGTTGCGGCGGGCGCCCGCCGCAACCACCTCCCCAACGTGCCGGTACTCATCCCTGGTTGAGCACCTCGGTCACGTCGGGCAGGGCGTCACCGGACAAGAGTCCGAAATGCACTGACGCGTCGTAGAGGCTGGTCAGGGACTGCTTGCTCGGCATGCCGCCGGGCCAGGTGCCCAGCGCGATCCGGTCGGCCAGGGCAGGGTCCAGACCCAGGAAGCCCGGGATGAAGGCGCGAACCTCGTCGAGGTGCTCGGTGGCGTAGGTCCGCGACCGCTCCAGCGCCCGCTTGAACCGCTCCACCGTATCCGGATTCGACTTGATGAACTGGTCGGTGGAGAACCAGGAGGAGATGTGCACGTCCGGCTGCACCACGCGGTACGGGTGCGCGATGATCCGCGCCCCGGCCTGCACCGCCCGGGTGAGGTGGGGCTCCGCGATGTGCGCGGCCTGCATGCGGCCCTGCTGCAGGGCTGCCGGCATGTCGGGGAAGGGGATCTCGATGAACCGGATCGAGCCGAGGTCGGCCCCGCCGCGCTCCAGGGTCACCCGGTCGGCGACCTCGACGATGTTGTTCAGCGTGTTGACCGCGACGGTGGCACCGTTGAGGTCGGCGACGGACTGTACCGGGCTGTCCGCGGGCACCACGATCGCCTCGTCGATCGGCGTGGGGTCCACACCGGCGCTGCTCGCCGCGGCGACGATGCGGATCGGTAGCCCCTGGGCGCGGGCGAGCAGCAGCGACACGTTGTTGGAGAAGGCGAAGTCGTACTGTCCGCTCACTACCGCCGGCAGGAGCGCCGCGCCCCCCTGCCCGACCTGCGTGGTGACGGCGAGGCCCTCCTCGGCGAAGAACCCCTTCTCGACGCCGAGCGCCAGTGGTGCGTTGGTGACGATCGGCAGGATCCCGACGTCGACCTGGATCAGGCCGTTCGCGGTGGTCCCGGAGTTCGGGCCGCCACACGCGGCGGTCGCGCCGAGCGCCAGCGCTGCCAGCCCGGTCACGAGTCGGCGGGTGCGCGGACGCAGCCCTCGGTTGCTCAGCAGTGCCATGGATCTACCTCTTTCCATCGCCCAGGATCTCCCGGTACACGTGTGCCCGGAGGGCGGCGTACTCGGGGAGCGCCTTGGTCTCGGTCTGGTTCCGCGGCCGCGCCAGGGGCACGTCGAGCACCTCTTGGACGGTGCACGGCGGTGGGCTGAGGACAACGACGCGGTCACCGAGGTAGACCGCCTCGTCGATGTCGTGGGTGACGAACAGGACGGTCATCGCGAAGTCGGCGCGCACCCGGAGAATGAGGTCCTCGAGCTCGATGCGGGTCTGGGCGTCGACCGAGGCGAACGGCTCGTCCATGAGCAGGATCTCGGGCCGGTAGGCGATCGCGCGGGCGATGGCCACACGCTGCTGCATCCCGCCCGACAGCTGCCAGGGGTACCGGTCGCCCGCACCGGTGAGCCCCACCGCGGCGAGCGCCTCGTCCACCGCCCGGGTGCGCTCGGCGCGTCCGCGGATCTTTTTGCGCAACGGCAGCTCGACGTTGCGGCGCACGCTCGTCCAGGGCAGCAGCGAGCGGTTGTACTCCTGGAACACCACCCCCATCGCAGCTGGTGGCGCCGTCACGCGCTCGCCGTGCAGCTCCACCCCACCCTCCGACGGCGCGATCAGCCCGGAGAGGCAGCGCAGCAGCGTGGTCTTCCCGCAGCCGGACGGGCCGACGATGCAGACGAACTCCCCCTTCGCGACGTCGAAGGTGACCCCGGCGATGGCGAGGTGCGCCGTCTCTCCAAGGCCGTAGGACTTGCGTAGGTTCTTGACCGCGACGACCATGGTGTCCGCCTCTCCTTCGATCGGTGCCGCGGGCATCAGGCACCCGGTCCGGCGTCGAGCAGGCTTGCCCGGAATCCGCGGTGCCAGGCGAGGACGCGGCGCTCGACGAGTACGAGCACCACGTTGATCAGGTAGCCGAGCAGGCCCAGCAGGATGATCCCGGCCCACATGTCGGTGGTGGCGAATCGCCGCTGGGCCTGCAGGATCGAGTAGCCGATCCCATTGGTGCTGGCGACCATCTCGCTGACCACCATGAGGATCAGCGCGAGCGACAGAGCGGCGCGTAGCCCGGCAAAGATCTGCGGTGCCGCCGACGGCAGCACCACCCGCCACACGCGCTCCACGGGGCCCAACCGGAACGTGCGCGTGACGTCGATCAGCAGCGGCTCGACCGAGCGCACCCCGTCCACGGTGTTGAGCACCACCGGGAACGAGCAGCCCAGTGCGATCACGAAGACCTTGAGCGTGAGGTCCTCGCTGAACACGATCAGCCCGAACGGGATGAGCAGCACCGCGGGAAGGGCGCGCAGGAACTCTACGCTCGGCCCCAGCAGCGTCCGGGCCAGCGACGACAAGCCCAGCGTGACTCCGACGGCGATCCCGGCGACCGCGGCGATCATGTAGCCCAATGCCATGCGGCCGAGGCTGGGCAGCGCGTCCCGGACGAATCCCGGGCCGAGCCACACCGCGCCGAAGCGCTCGAGGATGTCGGCCAGCGGGGGGTAGTACAGGGAGGCAGACCCTGCCGATGCGACGTACCAGACGGCGATGAGGAGCAGCGGGACGAGCACCTCCAGGCCCACGAGCACGGTGCGACGCGTCATGACCGGACCTCCCGGTGGGTCGGGTGCCAACGGAGCAGGTGGCGCTCGGTCCGCGCGATGGCCGTGCTGAGCAGCAGGCTGATCAGGCCGGTGGCGAAGGTGAGGGCGTACATGAGGTCGTAGGCGCCAGCGTTCTGCGCGAGCAGGATGGCGCGGCCGAGGCCGGGAGCGCCCGCGACCAGCTCGCCGGTGACCGCGAGCACGATCGCGAGGGCCGACGCCAGTCGCATGCCGGTGGCGATAAACGGGGCGGCGCTGGGCAGCGTGATGCGTAGGAAGATGTCGCGCCGGGTGAAGCCGAACGACCGCGCCGAGTCCCGGGTCACCGGGTCGACCTCCTGCACCCCGTAGATGGTCTGGACAAGGATCGGCCAGAACGTCGCGAACACGACGAGGAACACCTTCATGTCCAGCGTCGTGCCGAACACCCGGATCGCCAGCGGGATCAGGGCCACCGACGGGATCGGCCGGAAGAACTCGACGATCGCCCGGGTGGACCGGTGCAGGTACGGGTTGGTACCGATCACCAGTCCGAGCGGTACCGCGACGACGATGGCGAGGCCGAGCCCGATCGCCCAGCCGGCGAGCGTGGCGGCGACGTCGGCCCAGAAGCCGGTCTCGCCGAGCAACCCTGCCAGGCGCGGCAGCACGGTGGAGGTGGGTGGGATGTACTGGGCCGGCAGCACGCCTGCCCGGGGCAGGAGCTCCCACATCGCGAGGGCGGCGAGGACGCCGGCGCCGCGCGACAGGCCCGCGCGCACCCTGCGGGCGGAACCGTTGCCGGGCCTGGTGCGCGGCGTCGCTGGAACTGGGGTCGATCTGGGTGGCCGTTCGCGCTCGCGGAGCCCGGGGCCTGCTGTTCCCACCACGTGCTCGTACCTCCGGGACGTCGTCGAAAGGGGTGGTGCCCGGCCGCGGCGCTGTATGCCAGGCCCGCGCTGCATAGCGTTGTATACAGCCGCACACAAGTCAAGTAGGTCTGCCGCGTCTGCCAGGGCCCACGGCCTCGAAGGGCCAGCGGACGAGCCACGAGCAGATGCCAAGAAGGCCGGTATGAGCCTCGAGCGGGAGAGCGGTGATGTGCGATCTCCATCCATGTCGAAGCTTTCCGAGCGGCGCGCCACCCGTGAAGGGCGGCAGAACAGGCTGTAGGCGAGCTGGAGCAGGTGAGTGTCGGGAGAGCGGTCCCATCGGGTGCGCTGGTCGTTCGAAGGCGAGCAGCCAGGCGAAGCCGCCTTCGACCGCCCGGCGTTTGCATCTCACCGCACCGGCCGTCGCCAAGGCGGTACCGTCAATCCATCGCCGCCGCGAACGGCCCGCCGACGTCTTCGGGAGCTGTTGCCGACCGCGACTACCGCCGCCGCTTTCGCGGCTACATCCAGCGAAGCCGCAGGCGCCAGGGCCGACAGACACCGGGCCGAGGCCCTGCGTCGGCTACTCCCCCAGGTTCCGCGAGATATCCCCGGCCGCCCCGGCCACGAGCTCCCCCCAGTGC
>NZ_JAODNI010000013.1 GCF_025465255.1 Pseudonocardia sp. | reverse complement strand
GAAGGTGGCCATCCCGCGTCACTTCGGGACAGCGACCGAACGTAGCCCATGACATTGCATGGTGCAAGACGCTGGTGCAACGACGCCTGTACGGCCACCGCCGGCCGGCGTCACCTCCTGAAGGAGGCGTCATGTCGGTCACGAACTTGATCATCATTGCCGGTGTCCTCGGCCTGTTCTCCCTCGCCACCACCGTCGGCCTGGCCGAGAGCAGGGCTCAGAGCCAGGCGTGGCAGCGGATCGCGGAAGAGCGCCGTGAGCTGCACGAATGGGAGGGGAGCCTGATCAGAGCCGCAGAACGTCGCGGCTGCGGCACCTGCGAGCTCCTGGCCGAGTACCTGCGCCGACGCGACGAGGACAGGCGCAGGGAGTGACGGCGGGCCGCACGTAAACGGTTGACCCCGCACCGTCCGCTACTTGGGAAAGACTTAAGGCTCATGCAATTGCACGGCGCACGGCGGTCGGGCACGCTTAGCCCAGCTGGACCCCAGTGGTTCGCATCACCTCCGTCCCGGGGTCCACGAGGGAAGGAGGCCGCCGTGATCGTCGGATCCGGCTCGCACGCCTCGCTCTCGCAGACGTGCCCCTCTCCCCGCCCTCGACTCCCCGAGTCCTGGGCATCCCCACAGCTTCCGGCCGGCTGTCGGAATTCGTCGTCGAGAAAGGTGAATCCGTGATGGTCATGATCCGCCACGTTCGTTCGAGTTCCGAGTCCCGCAAGGTCGCCCGCCGCCGTTCGGGGAGGTGGTCTCCATGATCGACATCGTCACGCTGATCCTGGTCGGGCTCGCCGCGCTGGCCGCCATCGCCACCATCGTGGGCGTCGTCGACGCCGCCCAGAACAAGGCATGGCGCCGGGTCGCCGCGGAGCGCCGTCGCAACTGGGAGATGCGCCAGGAACTGATGGGGCGCACTTCCGGCGGCGTCGACGCCTGGGGCGACGACTACGACGACTGAACGCGCAAAACCGGGGGGTTCTTGCGCCGAGGTCCGGTCGCCTACCGGCGGCCGGCCCGTCGTCGACCCCGCCGGCGAACCGGGGAGGGATCATGTTCTACAGCATCGTCGTGGCCGTCGGCCTGACCGTCCTGATCGGGATCTCCGTGGCAGTGGGGATCGCGATCGCCCACAAGAACGTCGAGAAGAAGCGGGAGGCGTTGCTCGCCAAGGACTGGGACCTCTGGATCCGCGAGAACCAGATCGTCACCGCCGCCGCGGTGACCGGCTGCCCGTGCTGTGCGCTGCTGCGCACGCGGGCGGAGCTGCAGAGCCCGGCGCCCGAGTAGCTACATCGCGCGACGGCCGCTGAGCGCCCTGCCCAGCGTCATCTCGTCCGCGAACTCC
The DNA here is from genome assembly GCF_025465255.1 of Pseudonocardia sp. Lineage (GTDB taxonomy): Bacteria > Actinomycetota > Actinomycetes > Mycobacteriales > Pseudonocardiaceae > Pseudonocardia. Next base: position 4,565 of record NZ_JAODNI010000013.1, on the reverse strand, counting down.
AGGTCCCCGCCCATCGGCAGGCCGGACGCCAGCCGGGTGACCGAGAGGCCGGGGAAGTCCCGGAGCAGCCGCACGAGGTAGGTCGCGGTGGCCTCGCCCTCGGTGTTCGGATCCGTCGCGATGATGACCTCGACGATGTCCGTCTCGTCCGTGGCGGGGCCGGTGCCGCCGAGCCGGGCGAGCAGCTCGCGGATCCGCAGGGAGTCCGGGCCGATGCCCGCCAGCGGGTCCAGCGAGCCGCCGAGCACGTGGTAGCGGCCCTTGAACTCGCGGGTGCGCTCGACCGCGAGCACGTCCTTCGGCTCCTCGACCACGCAGACGACGGTAGGGTCCCGCCGCGCGTCCGAGCAGTAGCGGCAGCGCTCGTGCTCCGAGACGTTGCCGCAGACCTCGCAGAACTGAACGCCCTGCTTCACCTTCTGCAGGACCTCCTGCAGCCGCGAGACGTCCATCGGATCGGCCGCGAGCAGGTGGAACGCGATGCGCTGGGCACTCTTCGGGCCGACGCCGGGCAACCGGCCGAGCTCGTCGATCAGGTCCTGGACCGGTCCCTCGAACACGTCAGGCGCCGGGCAGACCCAGACCGCCGCCGCCGAGGTCGCCCAGGCCGCCCGCGAGGGGGCCCATCTTCTCGGCCTGCAGCGCCTGTGCGGCGCGCGCGGCGTCCTGGATGGCGCCGACGATCAGGTCCTGCAGCGTCTCGACGTCCTCCGGGTCCACGATCTTAGGGTCGATGACGACGGACCGAACCTCGCCCGCCGCGGTCTGCGTGACCGTAACCAGCCCGTTCCCCGCCTGCCCGGTCACCTCGGACTCGGCCAGCTCGGCCTGTGCGGCCATGAGCTGCTCCTGCATCTTCTGGGCCTGCTGCAAGATCATCGCCATGTCCGGCTGGCCACCAGGTTGCACAGGAACTCTCCTCGTCCGGTCCACGATCGGCCCGCCCCGCGTGTGACGGCCCACCATGCAGCGTAGCCGTGCCAGGGTGTCCTGCGTGTCCGCCCCGCATCGTCTCGCCGTCGGGTTCGTCATCGCGCTCGCCCTGTGCAGCTGCGCCGCGGCGACGACGGGCGGCCCGGCCCCGGGGTCGGCGAGCAGCACGGCCGCGACGAGCGTCCCCACGACCGCCGGCCAGGGCTCCCCTACGCGCCCGGCAGCCACGAGCCCGGCCGCCACCGCGAGCCCCGCGGCCACCCTTGGCCCGCGGGCGAATGCCCCGGCTGCGGGCGCGGTCGTCGTCCTCGATCCCGGCCACAACGGCGGCAACGCGAGCCACGGCAGCGAGATCAACCGCCGGGTGCCGGACGGTCGCGGCGGCACGAAGCCCTGCAACACCACCGGGACCAGCACGAACGCCGGCTACTCCGAGCACGCGTTCGCCTGGGACGTCGCACAGCGGGTCCGGGCGTCGCTGGAGCAGCGTGGGGTTCACGTCGTTATGACGAGATCGGGCGACCAGGGCGTCGGCCCCTGCGTCGACGAGCGCGGTGCGACCGGGCGGAGGGCCGGCGCCGCGGCCGTCGTCTCGATCCACGCGGACGGCTCGGCGGCCGGGAACCGCGGCTTCCACGTCGCCTACTCCTCGCCCCCGCTCAACGACGCCCAGCGCGGACCCGCCCTGAACCTCTCGCGCGACCTCCGCGACGCCCTGCAGGGCGGGAACTTCGCCGCCTCGGATTACACCGGCCGGGACGGCCTCTCCCCGCGGCCGGACCTCGCCGGGCTGAGCCTGTCGACCGTCCCGGCGGCGCTGGTCGAATGCGCCAACATGCGCAACGCGCAGGAGGCGGCGCTCGTGTCGTCGGCCGAGGGGCGGGCCCGCTACGCCGCGGCGATCACCGACGGCATCATGCGCTTCCTGGCGCGCTGAGCTCCGCTGTCGCACCGTGAGGCGGACGGTGCAAACGAATCCCGTCACAAGCGGCGGAGCCGCTCCGCGCACGACCGGTTCAGCGAGGTTCGATCGTGCTCGCCCCGAGCTGGGACGCCAGCAGCTCGATCGCCGCCTCCTCCGGGTCCCGGCGCACCACCTGCTCGCCGCGGGAGGTGGCGGCTTCGGCGAGCATGGCCTCCTCGTCGTCCGGGGGAGGCTCGTCCGCGGGCGGTTCGGGGGGAAGCGGGATGCCGCTCTCGTCCGTGCCGGAGCGGCGGCGCGGGTCCGCGCCCTGTGACTGCTCGGGCCGCGACGGCCGCTCGTAGGACGGGCCCGGCTGCGGCTGGGCCTGCTCCGACGGCCGCTGGGGCTCGGGTCGCGACGCCCGCTGCGGGGCCTGGCGCTGCGGCGCGGCGGCGCGGGTGCGAGGGGGGGCCGCGGCCGGGGCAGCACCGTCACCGGACTCGCAGCGGACCCGCCACTGCACGCCGAGGACCGCCCGCAACGCCTCGACGATGACGTCCGTGTTCCGCGGGTCCGACAGCCGCCGGGCCAGCGGCGGCGAACCGATCGCGAGCACGAGGGTGTCGTCCTGCACAGCCCGGACGGTCGCGTTGACCAGCAGGGCCTCGGTGCTGCGGCTGCGCTGCCGGGCGGCGGCGAGGATCTCGGACCAGACCCGACGGACGGCGCCGGCGTCGAGCCCGGAGGTGCTGTCCGTGGAGGCCGCCGATGCCGCGGAGGCCGCGACGGGTGCCGGCGTGGGGGGCGGCTGCTCGACGCGGGAGGGCTCCCGCGCTACCGGTGCAGGGCCGGGGGGCGCCTCCGCAGAGCGTGGCGGCTCGGCCGGACGCTCGGCAGCGACCGGGCCGGCCGCCTCACCGGAGTCCGGAGCGGCGGCCTCGGCCGGCCGCGGGGCGTCGCCCGAGGGAGCGGGCTCGGCAGCGCCCGGCGGGGCAGCGGCTCCCGAGGCCGGGCCCTCCGCCTGCGCCACCGGGGACACGGCCTGCGCCGGACGGGCCTGCTCGGCGGGCGCCCGGGCGACCGGCGCGCTCGCGGCTTCGGGTGTCGGCTCCGGGGCCTGGTCCCTCACCCGCTCCACCGGCCGGACGAACTGCCGTCGAGCGCCGGTGTCCGCGCCCTCGCCACCGGAGGTGGCCGCCGGCTCGGGCGCGATCGCGTTCCGCCGCTCCAGGCGTTCGAGCCGCTCGAGGAGCGCGGAGTCCGAGGTGGTGGCCGCGGGCAGCAACATTCGCGCGCACAGCAGCTCCAGCAGGAGACGGGGCGCGGTCGCTCCGCGCATCTCGGTGAGCCCGTTGTGCACGATCTCGCTGTAGCGCGCAAGGGTGGCGGGACCGAGCCGGGCGGCCTGCTCGGTCATCCGGTTCAGCTCGTCGTCCGCCGCGTCGACCAGGCCCTGCGCCCCCGCGTCGGGGACGGCCTGGACGAGCATGAGGTCCCGCAGGCGCTGGAGGAGGTCCGCGGCGAACCGGCGGGGATCGTGCCCGGCCTCGACGAGCCGGTCCACCGCCTCGTACACCGACGCGCCGTCGGCCGCGGCGAGGGCGTCCACGACGTCGTCGATCAGGGCGACGTCCGTGACCCCGAGCAGCGCCATCGCCCGCTCGTAGGTGACGCCCTCGGGCCCGGCGCCTGCGAGCAACTGGTCCAGCACGGAGAGCGAGTCCCGGGCGGAGCCGCCGCCCGCCCGGATGACCAGCGGATACACCGCCGGGGCGACGATGACGCCCTCGTCGGCGCAGATCCGCTCGAGCAACGACCGGAGCGTGCCCGGCGGGATCAGGCGGAACGGGTAGTGGTGGGTGCGCGAGCGGATGGTCGGCAGGACCTTGTCCGGCTCGGTGGTCGCGAAGATGAAGACGAGGTGCTCCGGCGGCTCCTCGACGATCTTCAGCAGGGCGTTGAAGCCCTGCGTGGTGACCATGTGCGCCTCATCGACGATGAAGACGCGGTAGCGGGACTCGGCGGGCGCGTAGAAGGCCCGGTCGCGCAGCTCACGCGCGTCGTCGACGCCTCCGTGCGAGGCGGCGTCGAGCTCCACGACGTCGATCGAGCCGGGGCCCTCCGGAGCGAGCGCGATGCACGAGTCACAGACTCCGCAGGGATCCGGTGTCGGTCCCTGCACGCAGTTCAGCGAACGGGCCAGGATCCGGGCGGACGACGTCTTCCCGCAGCCGCGTGGGCCCGAGAAGAGGTACGCGTGGTTGATCCGGTTCGCGGTGAGCGCCGTGCCGAGCGGCTCGGTGACGTGTTCCTGCCCCACCACCTCGGCGAACTTCGCCGGGCGGTACTTCCGGTACAGAGCCAGCGCCACGTCCCCGAGGCTACCGACCGGGACCGACGATCCCGGCGGCGGGCACACAGCCGCGGGAGAAGACGAAAGGGGACCCCGCGCACCCGCCAGAGCCCGCTGACCCTTGCTGCCTTCCGGCCCTGGGGGAGTTCACAGGATGGACGCCGCGCGGGGTCCGTGGCCAAGTGTAGCCACCTCCGTGCGACGGGTCCCGCCTCGGGGGCACCGAAATCCGGTCGGTATGCTCCTCCGCGGAGGATTCGCCTAGTGGCCTAGGGCGCACGCTTGGAAAGCGTGTTGGGAGCAATCCCTCAGGGGTTCGAATCCCCTATCCTCCGCGCCAGTAGCGCAGCGAGAACGCCGGGCGGCCGAGCAGGC
>NZ_JAODNI010000011.1 GCF_025465255.1 Pseudonocardia sp. | reverse complement strand
CGCCGCTGGGCGCGGTGGACGGGTCCGCGGGGGCGGGCGGGTTCGCGTCCGGCGTGCCGGTGGGCGGCGCGGGGACGCCCGGGGTGCCGCTGGCCGGCGGGGCGACCTGGTCGCTCACCGAGACCGATCCCTTGACCGGGCCGGTGACCGGGGCGAACCCGCTGCGGTCCGGCAGCAGGGCGGCCAGGTTGCAGTTGACCCGCCGGGTCCCCGCGTTCCAGGACTCCTCGGTGAGGTTGTCCCAGTAGACCGTCAGCTTCTTGTCCGTGATGACCTGCTGGCCTCCGGCGTACTCGCCGGCGATCCGCGAGCACTCGGGCTGCAGGAAGTTGTCCTGGTCCCCGACGGCCGGGAAGGCGGCCGGGAACTTGCCGGCCAGGTCCACGATCCCGACGGTCTCGACGGCGTGCGGCGCGTCGCAGGGGACGGGGTCCCCGACGGTGCGGCCGTCGATCGCGAGGCAGGTGCCCGGCTCGTGGACGCCGGACTGGTCCTGGTCCGCGGCGCGGCCGGTCAACGGGTACAGCGCGCCGGAGTGCGAGGCGCTCTGCAGACCGCAGCGCAGCTCGCGGTTGCCGTCGTCCCACTTCTTCTGCGACGGCTTGAGCGCACCGACGCGGTACCTGCCGTCCGGGTCGAACTTCCCGTTCAGGTAGCCGAGCACGACCGGGGTGCAGCGCTCGTTGACCAGCTGCTGCCAGGTGCGGTCGTCCGGGAGGCGCGGCTGGTCCGCCAGCTGCACGGTGCCGGCCTGCTCGAACAGGTGCGGCCGGGCGCAGTCCACGACCGCGGTGTCCGCGGCGTCCTTGCGGGACCAGTTGAGGCAGGTCCCGGGGGACGTCGGGGGCGGCGGCGCCTCCTGGGCCTCGTCCGCCGCGGTGCCGGCCGGGGACGGCAGCGCCGCGAAGGACCCGAGGACCGGCACGGTGGCGCCGGCGACGGTGTCCAGGGTGGCGACGCCGAGCATCGTCAGCGCGCCGATCAGGATCGCGGTAACGACCCGCTTCGACTGGCGCACGGACGGCAGACCGCCGGGCCTGCGCGGGCTCTTCGCGGGCGGGCGGGTGGACCGGGTCGCGCCGGTGCGCGGCTCCGCCGAGGAGCTCGGGGGGGACGAGGAGCTCCGGGGAGCGCGGACCGGTCGGTCGTCCACGGCGACGGCCCGGGTGGGCTGCTCGCCCGACGGCGTGAAGAGAGGGTCCATGGCGAGCGCCATCATGCCGTCCCCGGAAGAGGGACCCCGAATCGGTGCGGTGATCACTCGGTCATCGGTCGGGGACGTGCTGCGAGACGTCGGACGGGACCGCCGGGCGAACCGTGTGGGTGACTTTCGTCGCCGGGACGTGGAGATCGTTCGACGAGCGGGTCCGCCCACGCGGCCGAGCGGTGCGTCGCGGTTCCCCGGTGTGCACCGCGTCGTCGTCGACGGGCTGACGTGCCGAGCGACACCGGGCGAAGGCGATCATCGCCGCCCGTCGGGGGGAGAAGTGGCGTGAGACCTCGCCGGGCGGCTGATCGAGCTCCGCGGCTGGGACGCGGAGTGCGCGGCGTGGCTCAGGACGCCCGCCCGGCAGGTTCCGAGGCTCGTCGAGCCGGGCACCGGGCCTGGCTCGGAACACCGTCCTACCAGGAGCGATATCGAGCCGAGATCCAATGAGGCGACGTCCGTCCACCGGCGGCCTGTACCGTGCGCGCGAGGGGTGGTCGACTGATGAGCGAGAACGACGGCCGGGGCGGGTCCGGTCAGCCCGCCGAGGGTGCGGGCGCCGGGGACGAGCCGAGGTCCGAGGCGGTCCCCGCGGACGAGCCCGGCCGTGGGTCCGGCGACGAGCCGAAGGACGGTCCGCCGGCGCGGCGCGGCCGAATGGAGCGCCAGGACGCCGGCACCACCCCGCGCGAACCCACGCTCGCCGAGAAGCGTGCCCGCCTGCAGGCCGAGCGGCGCCGCCGGGACGAGGAGCGGGAGGCCGCCCTCAAGCAGGAGGCCTCGCACAAGAAGCGCAAGCGCATCCTGATCGGCGCCGGCGTCACCGTCGGCGTCGTCGCGCTGATCGCCGTCGGCTATGCCGTGACCGGCGCCGACGAGACCACCGAGGCCCGCTGCACCGACGAGCACAACGTCGTCGTGGACGACAGCAACTGCGCCACCCCCGCGGCCGGCAACGGGGGCTACATCGCCGGCGGCGGCTTCTTCCCGATCTTCATCGGCGGCGGCGGCCGGCAGTACCACTACAACTACGGCGGCTCCGGCAACATCGGCCAGGTCGCCAACGGTGGCACCACGGTGGCGCCACGCACCGGCTCGGTCGCCACGCCGTCCGGCAAGTCGATCTCCCGCGGCGGGCTGGGCGTCAGCGGCGGGGGCTCCTCCTCCGGCGGGTCGTCCTCCGGCGGCAGCAGCAGCGGGAGCTGAGGCGTGCGCAGGGAACGAGGAGCCCCGCGGCCGGACTGGCAGCGGAAGGTCCGCGAGCAGGGGCTGGTCTACGACGCCCCGGGTCGCGGCGAGGGCGGTGCCTCGCGCCCGTACTGGGACGAGTCCGTCCACTACGTCTTCGACATGGACGAGATCCTGTCCCTCGAGGCGGACGTCGAGCTGCTGCACTCGATGTGCCTCGAGGCGGTGGACCACGTCGTCACCACCGAGCGGTACCGGGACTTCGCGCTGCCCGAATGGTGCTGGGAGGACGTCGCGAAGTCGTGGAAGCGGCACGACCCACACGTCTACGGCCGGTTCGACCTGCGCTACGACGGCTCCGGGCCGGCGAAGATGCTCGAGTACAACGCGGACACCCCGACCACGCTGCTCGAGGCGTCGATCCTGCAGTGGTACTGGCTCAAGGACACCCATCCCGACGACGACCAGTGGAACTCCCTGCACGAGCAGCTCGTCGAGCGGTGGACGCAGATCAAGGGCCTGCTGCCCGGCTCCGAGGTGCACTTCACCTGGTCCGGCGGGGACACCTCCGGCGAGGACCACGTGACCGTCGGGTACCTGCAGGAGACGGCGGCCGAGGCCGGCCTGGACACCGTCGGGCTGGCCATCGAGGACCTCGGCTGGGACGTGGACCTGGACCGGTTCGTCGACCTCGCCGAGTCGCCGATCTCGGCCGTCTTCAAGCTGTACCCGTGGGAGTGGATCCTGGGCGAGGACTTCGGCAAGCACGTCGTCCGGAGCCTGCCGGAGACGCTCTGGATCGAGCCCCTGTGGAAGACGCTGCTGTCCAACAAGGCGCTGCTCGCGGTGCTGTGGGAGATGTACCCCGGGCACCCGAACCTGCTGCCCGCGTACCTGCGTGACCCGGGCCTGCTCACCGAGTACGTGCGCAAACCGCTGCTAGGCCGGGAGGGTGCGAACGTGGACATCGTGGCGCCCGGCACGGCCGAGGTCTCCACGGGCGGCGTGTACGGCCAGGAGGGCTTCGTCTACCAGCTCTTCGACCCGCTGCCGCAGTTCGACGGGTTCCGCCCCGCCCTGGGCGCGTGGATCGTCGGCGACACCGCCGCCGGACTCGGCATCCGCGAGACCGTCGGCCTGGTGACCGACGACGGCGCGGCGTTCGTCCCGCACCGGATCCCCACCTGATCCCCCGCACGGTCCCTGACCCAGCTCCCCCCGCACCGCCTCCGGAGGCATCGAAGTGCTCACGACCCTTGCTCTCGCGCCGGGCTTCTTCTCGAACGTCGGCCGCGGGATCGGCGCGATCCTGCTCTACGCCGTCATCGGCCTGCTGCTGATGCTCCTCGGCTTCTGGGCGATCGACCTGACGACGCCCGGCAAGCTCAACCGGCTCGTCCGCGACGGCATGCCGAACGCCGTGATCGTCACGTCGGCCGGCATCGTCAGCATGGCGTTCATCGTGGTCACAGCCATCTGGGGCGCGTCCGGCGCGCTGGCCGAGGGCCTGCTCGCGTCGCTGATCTTCGGCCTGGTCGGGATCATCGCGCAGGTGGCGGGGGTCCGCGTGCTCGAGTGGATCACCGGCATCCGGATCGGCGCGGTCCTTGCGGACCCGGAGCGCAGGCCGGAGGCCTGGGTCGTCGCGGCCGCGCACATCGCGCTGGGCCTGGTCGTCGCGGTCGCCATCATCTGACGCCGCCGGCGGTTCGGGCTTCCGAGGCGTCCGGGCGGGCGTAACCGGTCCGGTCAGGTGCGGGCGGGCTCCGGCACGGCCTCCGCGGCCGTGCGCCCGGTCGCCGCGGGAGCGGTACGGGACGTCGCACGGTGCCGTACCGCCAGCACGAGGATCCCGGCGGCGATCCCGATCGCGGTGGTGACCAGCCGGGCCGCCAGGAGCGCGCAGGTGTCGACGCCGCCCGATCCCGGGGTGCCGAGCAGCATCGCCAGCGGCGTGATGAACAGCAGCGCGATCCCGTAGTTGCGCATCACGAAGAGCTCGGCCCCGAGCTGGGCCACGACGATCGCGACGATGACGGCCCACGCCGGCAGGTCGAGGGCGAGCACCCCGGCGGCGACCGCCAGGCCGGCGCACGTCCCGCCGATCCGCAGCAGGCCGCGGGCCAGGCGCTTCGTCGGGCCGGGGACCGAGAACGGCACGACCGCCGCGATCAGCGCCCAGTAGCCGTGGCCGAGGCCCGCGCCGGCGGTGAGCAGCCCGGCGAACGCGACCGCCAGCACCACGTCGACGAGCGTGCTGCGGGAGCCGCTGCCGCGCGCGAGCACGTCCCGGACCCGCGCGACCCGCAGCGGACGGCGCTGCCACCCGTCGCGCCGGACGATGCCGCCCGCCGCGCCGACGAGCACCGAGAACGCGGCCGACGCCGCCGTGACCCCGACGGCGAGCAGGATCCCGGGCGCGTCGTGCGCGGGCATGGCGGACGAGGCCCCCGCCGCGAAGACGAAGAACATCGGGCCGGCCGGCTTCCAGCCGACGACCTCGGCGATCACGGCCATGACCGCCGTCAGCAGGACGAGCACGCCGAGGGTGCCCCAGGACGCCCCCGGCAGGTGGGCGGCGAGCAGACCGATCCCGACGTTCGCGGTGAGCAGCGCGCCGATGAGCGCCTGCTGCCGGCTTCGGAGGGGGAACCGCAGGGACCGGCCGTAGAAGGCGGTGAACGCGCCGAAGCCGGCGAACCCGGCGAGCTCGAAGTGGCCCAGGAGCACGAGCAGGACGAGGGGCACGCCGACGGCGACGCCGCAGCGGAACGCGGGACGGTGCGCACCGGCGTGCGCCTCCCAGCGGATCAGCTCCTCGATCAGCCCATGTCGCACGAACGCATTCCTTTCACCGGTGTAGTAACCTGACGATAGTTCACTGGTGAATGAAAGGTCCACTCATGCCTGCGGAACGTGATGCGATCGACGGGATCCGCGCGGACTGGGCCGCCCTGCGTCCCGACCTGGACACGGAGCCGATCGAGGTCCTCGGCCGGATATTGCGGGCCGCCCGCGTCCTCCAGCAGGCGGCCGATGCCTGGCTGGAGTCGTCCGGGATCACCCGGAGCGAGTTCGACGTCCTCTCCCAGCTCCGCCGGGCCGGCCGGGGGCTGCGGCCCGGGGACCTGACGGCCGGGATCGTCGGCTCCCCGGCGGCCACCACCAAGCGGATCCACAAGCTCGTCGCCGCGGGCCTCGTCCTGCGCGCGCCCGACCCGGCCGACGGCCGCGCCGCCCTGGTCGAGCTGACGCGGGCGGGCGTCGAACTGGTGGACGAGGTCCTCCCGCGGCAGGTCGAGGCGGAGCGCCGGCTCGCGTCGGTCCTGGACGCCGACCAGCGCGCCCAGCTCGCCTCGCTGCTCCGGACCGCGCTCCTGGCCTGGGAGGCGCCGGCGTAGGGCCTCAGTCCAGGGCCGCGACGTCCGCCACTCGCGCCTCGGGATGCGGCATCGCGGCCATCTCCGACCGCACCTGCCGGGCCACCGAGGCCAGCTCGCCGTCGCGGGCCAGGGTCGTCAGGGCCTGCGCGGTGACCCTCCCGGTGAGCCCCGCTCCCCGGCGGGCGACGAGCTCGGCGTTGAGCCGGCGGTCCCCGGGCCCGGGCATCGCGAGCTGCGGGATCCCCGCGGCCAGGGCGCCGAGGGCGGTTCCGGCCCCGCCGTGGTGGACCACCGCCGCGCACACCGGCAGCACCTCGGCCAGCGGCACCCAGCCGACCGTCCGGACCCGCCCGTTCGCCCTCCGTTCCAGCCGCGGCTCCGGGCGGACCAGCACGATCTCCGCGTCGACCTCGCCGGCGACGGCCAGCGCCGCGGGCATCGGGTCCCCGCCCGGCCCGGGCACGGTGCTGCGGCTGACGAGGATGCGCGGCCGGTCCGACGGCGTGCGCAGCCAGGCCGGGACGACGCCCGAGCCGCCCGAGCGCGGCACCATCCGCATCGGCCGCCCGGTCCGCGGCCCGACGACGCTCGGCGGCGCGATCGTGAGGACGAACTCCGGGTCCGGCAGGCCCTCGTCGAGGCCGTGCCGGCGCAGTGCCCGCTGCATGAGCCGGGAGCCCGCGGTGGCCCGGACCAGTGCCGGGCCGTCGAAGAACGAGTTCTCCTGGAGCACGGCCGGGACGTCGTGCCGGGCGGCCGCGAGCGCCCCGGCGACGGCGAGCGGCTCGTGGATCACCGCGTCCGGCCGCCACTGCTCGACGACGGTCACCATCCCGTCCGCGAGCTCCTCGTTCAGCGCCCCGAACATCCGCGACACCATCCGGGTGCCGGCGTTCCCGGCGAGCTCCGCGCGCGCGTCGAGCGGGTGGGCCAGCATGGTGCGCGCCGCGATCCGGCCGAACGAGGTCTCCCGCGCGACGTCGATGACCGGCAGCTCGCCGGTGTCCACGTTCAGCGCGTCCCCGCCGGTGGCGAGCAGCACGTCGTGCCCGGCCGTCCAGAGCGCCTCCGCCAGCGGCAGCATCGGGATCAGATGCCCGGCCAGCGGCGCGGACACCACGAGCACGCGCATGTGGGCGACTCTAGTGCGGCGCACGTAGTCTGGTGGACGTGATCGGGGACCGGCGGGCGCTGTAGTGCAGGCACCACGGCTCGTCGCGTCCGACGTCGACGGCACCCTCCTCGACGACGACGGTCGGGTCACCTCGCGCACAGGGCTGGTCATCGGCCGGCTCGTCGCCGCCGGAACCGGGTTCGTGCTCGTCACCGGCCGTCCGCCGCGCTGGATCCCGCCGATCGCGTCGCAGGTCGGCGTCGTCCGGTACGCGGTGTGCGCGAACGGCGCGGTGCTCTACGACATCGACGAGGACCGCGTGGTGTGGTCCCGCACGCTCCCCGCCGAGGCGCTGGCGGAGCTGGCCACCGCGGCCCGCGAGCTGCTGCCGGGGTCGACGCTGGCGGTCGAGCGGGTGGGGGAGGGCGCGTTCGACGCGGCCGCCGCGCAGTTCGCCGCGGAACCGGACTACGAGCACGCCTGGCCCGACGCGGACAACTCCAGCGAGGCCCGCGCCGAGCTGCTCGCCCGGCCCGCGGTGAAGCTGCTGATCCGGCACCCGCGGATGACCAGCGACGCGATGATCGCCGCGCTCGAGCCGTCCGTCCAGGGCGTCGTCGACCTGACGTTCTCCCACCCCGGCGGTCTCGTCGAGGCGTCGCCGGCGGGGGTCACCAAGGCGACCGGGCTCGCCGAGGTGGCCGCCCGCCTGGAGGTCGCGGCCGCGGACGTCGTCGCGTTCGGGGACATGCCGAACGACCTGGAGATGCTGCGCTGGGTGGGGCACGGAGTGGCGATGGGCAACGCCCATCCGGCGTTGAAGGCGGTGGCGGACGAGGTCACCGCGTCGAACGTGGACGAGGGCCTCGCGCTGGTCCTGGAGCGCTGGTTCTGATCCCCGGCCGGGCAGGCCCTCCGGGGGCGGCGGCGCCACCGCGTAGCATCACGGCCCGTATCCGTGCCTCGTAACGATGCACAGCCCGTATCCGCCCCGCAGATCGGCGTCGGCTGGTGACAGCCGTGCGCACTGGAGGCCTGCTCGTGGCCGAGCTGTCGAACACCACCGCCGGGATCCCCGTCCTCGACCCGACGACGGACCTGCCGGCTCCCGACCCCGTGGGCGAGGTCGCGCTGCTCGCCGCGGTGCAGGGCGCCGTCGCCGCACCGCCGGTCGTCAGGGTCGCGCGCGGCATGTCGCACTTCGGCGAGCACGCCGCGGGCTGGCTCGCGATCGGCCTGGTCGGTGCCGCGGTGCACCGCAAGGACCCCGCCCGACGACGCGAGTGGCTCGGCTCCGCCGCCGCCGTCGCGCTGGCCCACGGCGCGTCGATCGGCGTGAAGCGCGTCGTACGCCGCCCGCGGCCGGACGATCCGTCCGTCCGTGTGCTCGTCGGCACCCCCAGCCGGCTGAGCTTCCCCTCGTCCCACGCCACGTCGACCACCGCGGCCGCCGTCCTCTACGGCGGGCTGCTGCGCACGCCGATCGGCCTGGTGACCGTGCCGCTGATGGCGCTGTCCCGGCTGGTGCTCGGCGTGCACTACCCCAGCGACGTCGCCGCGGGCTCCGCGCTCGGCGCCGGCGTCGCCCTCGTCTCCCGGCGCGTGCTGCGCCGTCGCACCGCCCGGAGGAAGATCCGCTCATGACCAGCACCGACGTCACCCCGAAGGTGGGGGGCACCCCCGCCGGAACCCCGAGGGCCCTGGTCGCCGGCGTGGTCCGGACGATGCGCCCGCGGCAGTGGGTGAAGAACGTCCTGGTGCTGGCCGCGCCGTTCAGCTCGGGTGACCTGTTCCACGGGCCGATCGCGCTCAAGCTGCTGATCGCCTTCGTCGCGTTCTCCCTCGCCGCGTCGGGCGTCTACCTGGTCAACGACGCGAAGGACGTCCTGGCCGACCGCGCGCACCCGACGAAGAAGGAGCGGCCGATCGCGGCCGGCATCGTGCCGGTGAAGGTGGCGTACGCCGTCGCGGTGGTGCTGTTCGCGGTCGCGATCGCCCTGAGCCTGCTGGCGTCGGTCCAGCTGCTGATCGTGCTCTGCGTGTACGTGGCGGTTCAGCTGGCGTACTGCTTCTGGCTCAAGCACCAGCCGGTCCTGGACATCTGCATCGTCGCGTCCGGCTTCCTGATCCGCGCGATCGCCGGTGGCGTGGCCGCCGCGATCCCGCTGTCGCAGTGGTTCCTGCTCGCCGCCGGATTCGGCTCGCTGTTCATGGTCGCGGGCAAGCGGTACGCGGAGATGATGCTCGCCGAGAAGACCGGCGCGAAGATCCGCAAGTCCCTGGAGAGCTACTCGCCGTCCTACCTGCGGTTCGTGTGGGCGCTCTCGGCCACGACCGTGATCATGACCTACTGCCTCTGGGCGTTCGAGATCCGCGCCGCGCACCACAACTCGGTGTGGTCGGTGATCTCCATCGTCCCGTTCGTCGTCGCGGTGCTGCGGTACTCGGTGGACGTGGACAGCGGGAACGG
>NZ_JAODNI010000004.1 GCF_025465255.1 Pseudonocardia sp. | reverse complement strand
CGGCGCAGGCCCCGGCGGCCGCAGCCCCGGCCACTCGGGCTCCGGGCCGGCCGGCTGTCGCCGACACCGCGTTCGCCGGCCGCTCGGCCGGCAACCAGGTGACGCTCTCCGTCGGGGTGAAGGACGGCCAGGTGCTCGCCTACGTCTGCGACGGCAAGGACGTCGAGGAGTGGCTGACCGGCACGATGGAGGGCAGCTCGCTGACGCTGACCGGTTCGGACGGCACGTCCATGACGGCGGGCACCACGGAGGACTCCGTCCTCGGGAACGTGTCCGTCGGCGGCAAGAGCTGGCCGTTCGCCGCACAGGCCGCGAAGCGGCAGCCTGCGGACACCACGGACCGCGCAGCCCTGCGCGAGCTGTCGAACGCCTGATCGGCCACCACGACCCCCCGGAGGTACCCCCACGTGCGTGACACCCGGCCGTCCGGTCCCGGCCTCCACGGAGGCGCGGAGCCCGACCCCCAGGCCGCCTACCGCGAAGACCCGCCCACGGACCCCTGGGGCATCCCCGCGGTCCGCGGGCACGAGCACGACGACCTCGAGCCGGCCACCGACGCGATGCGCCCCGTCCCCGGGCCGCACGACGTGGTGACCGGGCCGTTCCCGGCCGTCGACCGCAATCCCGAGCCGTACGGCAACCCGTCCCGCGACCCCTACGGACAAGACGACGACCCGTACGCGGGCCCTTATCGGGACGACTCCTACGGCGACACACTCTTCACGAACGACCTTGACGGCCACCCCCACGCGGACGCCCGCGCCTACGAGTCCCCGGCCCTCGACGAGCCCGGCTACGACGAGCGCGTGTACGACGAGCGCGTGTACGACGAGCCCGGCCTCGAGCAGCACGATGGCCGCCCCGCTCCCCGGCTCGCCGCGCTGGTCGTCCCCGTCGGCGTCGGGATCCTCGTGTCGGTCGCCATCGGCGTCTACGCCCGGCTGCACGAGGGCACCGGCACCGCGATCAACCTCGCGGGCTTCTCCAGCGGCCTCGCCGCGAAGACCTGGCTGACCGCCGCCGCGTTCGTGTTCGCCCTGGTCCAGCTGTACTCGGCGATGCGGATGTACGGCCGGTTCGGCGGCGCCGCCGGCCCGCGGACCGCCGCCGCGCACCGCTGGTCCGGCCGGATCGCGGTGCTGCTGACCATCCCGGTCGCCGTGCACTGCCTCTACGCGCTCGGCTACTCCGACGCGAGCGTCCGGGTGCTCGCCCACTCGCTGCTCGGCTGCTTCTTCTACGGCGCGTTCGTCGCGAAGATGCTGCTGCTCGGCCGCCGGGACGCCCCGCGCTGGGTGATGCCGGTCTTCGGCGGCCTGGTCTTCACCGCGCTCACCGCCCTGTTCCTGACGTCGTCGGTGTGGTTCCTCAGCACCCACGGCCTCACGTTCTGACCGCTGTAGGAGGATCATTCGTGACCCCGAACACCACTGTCTCCCGCCGGGCCGTGCTCGCCGGGACCGGGGCGGCCTGCGCGGCCGGCTGCCTCGCCGTCGCCGGTTGCGCGACCTACGACTCGGGCGGGGCGCCCGCCGCGGCGCCGGCCACCACCCCGGCCACCACCACCCCGGCCACCACCACCCCGGCCGCCGCCGGGGCGACGGGTGCTGCGCCGCAGGCGAGCGGCGGCGCGGTCCTCGCCTCGACCTCGGACATCGGCGTCGGCGCCGGCGCCATCTTCGCCGACAAGGGCGTCGTCGTCACCCAGCCCGCGGCGGGGGAGTTCAAGGCCTTCTCGACCACCTGCACGCACCAGGGCTGCGCGGTCAACGCGGTGACCGGGGGCACCATCAACTGTCCGTGTCACGGCAGCAGGTTCTCGATCACCGACGGCGCCCCGACCGCGGGCCCGGCGAAGAAGCCGCTGCCGGAGAAGGCGATCACCGTCGACGGGGAGTCCATCCGTCTGGCCTGATCACCCGGTCGCGGGCGTGGTCCAGGCCACGATGTCAGCGCTGCCCGTTGCCGGGGTGCTCACCTAGACTCCCCGCAACCCCGGGTAACGGCGCGCACAACGGTTCGTGCTCGCCACCGCGGCCGAAGAGGAGTGGCGATGAGTACGACCCACGAGGACCCGCCGGTGCCCGAGGGTGGCGTGCCGGACGAGCTCGTCCCGGACGAGCTCGTGCTCGCCGGCGAGTTCGACACCCCGAGCCGGGACGAGTGGACGGCCGCCGTCGACGGCGTCCTGCGCAAGGCCCGCCGGATCACCGACGACGCGCCGCTCGGCGCGGGTGTCGAGAAGCTGGCCTGGACCACGCCGGACGGCATCCGGGTGCAGCCGCTCTACGCCGCGGAGGACGTCGAGGGCCTGCCCGCGACGGGGGTGCCGGGCAGCGCCCCCTACGTCCGCGGGGACCTCGCCACCGGGCACGTCCCCGGCGGCTGGGACGTCCGCCAGCAGCACGCCCTCGCCGACCCCGAGGCCGCGAAGCTCGCGGTCATGGCGGACCTGGAGTGCGGGGTCAGCTCGATCTGGCTCGGCCTCGGCCCCAACGGCGCGCCCGTCTCGTCGCTGGCCGCGATCCTGGACGAGGTGCTGCTGGACCTCGCGCCCGTCGTGCTGGACGCCGGCCCGGAGGCCGAGGCCGCGGCCGAGGCGTTCCTGGCCCTCGCCGCGGACAAGGGCGTCGCCGGGGACGCGCTCCTCGGCACGCTCGGGCTGGACCCCGTCGGCCTGCGCGCCCGCACCGGGTCCGGTCCGGCCGTCGAGTCGGTGGTGCCGCTGGCCACCCGGGTCGCGAACGAGTTCCCGCACGTCAAGGCCGTCGTCGTGGACGCGACACCCGTGCACGAGGCCGGCGGGTCGGACGCCCAGGAGCTCGGCTTCTCCCTGGCCGCGGGCGTCGAGTACCTCCGGGCCCTCACCGCGGACCTGGACGTCCCGACCGCCGCCCGGCTGCTGGAGTTCCGCTACGCCGCCACCGGCGAGCAGTTCCCGACCATCGCCAAGCTCCGCGCCGCCCGCCGGCTCTGGAGCCGGGTCCTGGAGGCCTCCGGGGCGGACGGGCCGGGCCAGGCCCAGCACGCCGTCGTCTCGCCCACGATGTTCACCCGCCGGGACCCGTGGGTGAACATGTTGCGCGGCACGGTCTCGGGGTTCGCCGCGGGCGTCGGCGGCGCGGACGCCGTCACGGTCCCGCCGTTCGACTCGGCCCTCGGCCAGTCCGAGCCGTTCTCCCGCCGCGTCGCCCGCAACACCCAGACGCTGCTGATCGAGGAGTCCCACCTCGCCCGGGTCATCGACCCCGCGGGCGGCTCCTGGTACGTCGAGCACCTCACGGACGACCTCGCGCAGGCCGCGTGGGCGTTCTTTCAGGAGATCGAGGGCGCGGGCGGCGCGGTCGCCGCGCTGGACTCGGGCCTGGTGGCCGAGAAGGTGGCCGAGGTCCGGGCGATCCGGGAGAAGGGCGTCGCGACGCGGAAGACGCCGTTGACAGGCGTCAGCGAGTTCCCGAACCTGGACGAGAAGCCGGTCGAGCGCACGCCGCTCCCGGCGCCCGTCGAGCGGGGTGGGCTGCCGCTCTACCGCCCGGCCGAGGCGTACGAGGCCTACCGGGACCGCTCGGACGCGCTGCTGGCCGAGAAGGGCGAGCGCCCGCAGGCGTTCCTGGCCACGCTGGGCCCGCTCGCGGCGTACACCGCGCGAGCCGCGTTCGCCCGCAACCTGCTGCAGGCCGGGGGGATCGCGGGGCCGGAGGCCGGGCCCACCGAGTGCGCCGAGGACGTCGCGAAGGCGTTCGAGGGGGTCGGCACGCCGGTCGCGGTGATCTGTTCGACCGACAAGCTCTACGACGAGCGGGCGGAGACCACGGCGGCCGCCCTGCGTGAGGCGGGGGCGGCGTACGTGCTGCTCGCGGGCCGGCCGAAGGAGCCGGTCCCCGGCGTCGACGGCTACCTCTTCGCCGGCTGCGACGCGCTGGCCGTGATCGGTGACGTGTACGGCGCCCTGGAGGGAGAGAAGTGAGCATTCCCGACTTCACCGGAGTCCCGCTGCTCGGCGACACCACGCCCGGCACGGACTGGTCCGCCGCCCTCGGCGGCGCGGAGCGTCCCGAGGCGTGGGAGGCGCCCGAGGGCTTCGGGGTCAAGCCGCTCTACACGGCGTCGGACCTCGAGGGTGTGGACTTCCTGCGCACCTACCCGGGCATCACGCCGTACCTGCGCGGGCCGTACCCGACCATGTACACCAGCCAGCCGTGGACGGTCCGGCAGTACGCCGGGTTCTCCACCGCGACGGAGTCGAACGCCTTCTACCGGCGCAACCTCGCGGCCGGGCAGAAGGGCCTGTCGATCGCCTTCGACCTCGCCACCCACCGCGGCTACGACTCGGACCACCCGCGCGTCGCGGGGGACGTCGGCATGGCGGGGGTCGCGATCGACTCGATCTTCGACATGCGCCAGCTGTTCGACGGCATCCCGCTGGACAAGATGTCCGTGTCGATGACCATGAACGGCGCGGTCCTGCCCGTGCTCGCGCTCTACCTCGTCGCGGCGGAGGAGCAGGGGGTGAAGCCGGAGCAGCTCACGGGGACGATCCAGAACGACATCCTCAAGGAGTTCATGGTCCGCAACACCTACATCTACCCGCCCCAGCCGTCGATGCAGCTGATCTCGGACATCTTCGGCTACACCAGCCGGAAGATGCCCAAGTTCAACTCGATCTCGATCTCCGGGTACCACATCCAGGAGGCCGGGGCGACGAACGACCTCGAGCTCGCCTACACCCTCGCGGACGGGGTCGAGTACCTGCGGGCGGGCATCGACGCGGGCATGGACGTCGACAGCTTCGCCCCGCGGTTGAGCTTCTTCTGGGCGATCGGCATGAACTTCTTCATGGAGGTCGCGAAGCTGCGGGCCGCGCGCCTGCTCTGGTCGAAGCTGGTGAACCAGTTCGAGCCGAAGAACCCGAAGTCGCTCTCCCTGCGGACGCACTCGCAGACGTCCGGCTGGTCGCTCACGGCGCAGGACGTCTACAACAACGTCGTCCGCACCTGCATCGAGGCGATGGCCGCGACCCAGGGGCACACGCAGTCCCTGCACACCAACGCCCTGGACGAGGCCCTCGCGCTGCCCACGGACTTCTCCGCGCGGATCGCCCGCAACACCCAGCTGCTGCTGCAGCAGGAGTCCGGCACCACCAAGGTCATCGACCCGTGGGGCGGCAGCTACTACGTCGAGCGGCTCACCTACGACCTCGCGAAGCGGGCGTGGGCGCACATCACCGAGGTCGAGAAGGCCGGCGGGATGGCCGAGGCGATCGACGCGGGCATCCCGAAGCTGCGCGTCGAGGAGGCCGCGGCCCGCACCCAGGCGCGGATCGACTCCGGTCGCCAGCCGGTGATCGGCGTGAACAAGTACGTGGTCGACCAGGACGAGCAGATCGAGGTGCTCAAGGTCGACAACAAGAACGTGCGCCGCGAGCAGATCGAGAAGCTGGAGCGGCTGCGCCGGGAGCGGGACTCCCGCAAGGTGGACCCGGCGCTGGAGAAGCTCACCAACGCCGCCGCGGCGATCGCCGAGGGCGGCAGGCGGGACTTCGACCAGAACGTACTGGGCCTGGCCGTCGACGCCGCCCGGGCGATGGCCACCGTGGGCGAGATCTCGGACGCGCTGGAGAAGGTGTTCGGGCGGCATTCCGGCCAGATCAGGATCATCTCCGGCGTGTACTCAGAGGAGGCCGGCAGCAACCCGGCCATCGCCCGTGCCCGTGAGCTCGTCGCCGAATTCGCCGAGGAGGAGGGCCGTCAGCCGCGGATCCTCGTCGCGAAGATGGGCCAGGACGGCCACGACCGCGGCCAGAAGGTCATCGCGACGGCGTTCGCGGACCTCGGCTTCGACGTGGACGTGGGCCCGCTGTTCCAGACCCCGGCCGAGGTGGCGCGGCAGGCCGTCGAGGCGGATGTGCACGTGGTCGGGGCGAGCTCGCTCGCGGCCGGGCACCTGACGCTGGTGCCGGAGCTGCGCGAGGAGCTGGCCAAGCTCGACCGCGGGGACATCATGGTCGTCGTCGGCGGCGTCATCCCGCCCGCGGACGTGCCCGAGCTGCTGGAGATGGGCGCGGCGGCGGTGTTCCCGCCCGGCACGGTCATCGCCGAGGCGGCGGTGGACCTGCTCGGGAAGCTCACCGCGGCCCTGCACGTGGAGTCCCACGACTGATGGCACGTCAGCCGGACGTCCCGGCGCTGGCCAAGGGGGTCCTCGACGGCTCCCGGCCGGTGCTCGCGCGGGCGATCACGCTCGTCGAGTCGAACCGGCCGGACCACCGGCAGGCGGCCCAGCAGCTCCTTCTGGAGCTGCAACCGCACGCCGGTGGGGCCACCCGCGTCGGCATCAGCGGCGTCCCGGGTGTCGGGAAGTCGACGTTCATCGAGGCCCTCGGCACCCGGCTCACCGGCGCGGGGCACAAGGTCGCGGTCCTGGCCGTCGACCCGTCGTCGACCCGGACCAAGGGGTCGATCCTCGGGGACAAGACGCGCATGGCGGCGCTCGCCGTGGACGACAACGCGTTCATCCGGCCGTCGCCGAGCGCCGGGACGCTGGGCGGGGTCGCCCGGCGCACCCGGGAGACGATGGTCCTGATGGAGGCGGCGGGCTACGACGTCGTGCTGGTCGAGACGGTGGGCGTCGGGCAGTCCGAGGTCACCGTCGCCGGGATGGTGGACACGTTCCTGTTCCTGACCATCGCGCGCACCGGGGACCAGCTGCAGGGGATCAAGAAGGGCATCCTCGAGCTCGCGGACGTCGTCGCGGTGAACAAGGCGGACGGCCCGCACGAGAAGGACGCGAAGGCCGCCGCCCGGGACCTCGCCGGGGCACTGCGGATGATGACGCCGCTGACGGACGTGTGGCGGGCGCCGGTGCTGGCCTGCAGCGCGCAGACCGGGACGGGGCTCGACGAGGTCTGGGAGAAGGTCCTGGCCCACCGCGCCGCGCTGGACGAGGCGGGGGAGCTGGCGACCCGGCGCGCGGACCAGCAGGTCGAGTGGATGTGGGCGATGGTCCGGGACCAGCTGATGGACCGGCTGACGTCGGACGCGGGCATCAAGGGCAGGCTCCCGGAGCTGACGAAGGACTTGCGTGCGGGGGAGCTGACGCCCACGCTGGCGGCGCAGGAGATCCTGGACCTGCTCGGGATGTGAACAGGCTCACCCGCTCTCCGGCGGGCGGGTGCCGGTGCCCTTGGGCCGGCCGCCGCGGCGCATATCGCCGGTGGTGGTGCGGCGGCCCGGGTCCAGCAGGCGCTTCCACTTGGCCTGGGCGGCCTGCCGGCTGGAGAGCTGGGCCTGCACCGCGTCGGCCACCTTCGCCCAGGTCATCCCGTCGCTGCGCAGCTTCCGGATGAGCCCGCGCTCGTAGTAGTCCGCCTGCCGGCGCATCTCCTGCACGAGGGCGTACCAGGCCGCGGCGGCGTCGTTGGTGAGGGCGCCCTCCTTGCTGCGCTCGGCGAGGAAGGCGAGCTGGGCGGCCAGGGAGCGGTCCCGGGTGACGGAGGGGTCGATGCGTTCGATCCAGCGCTGGGCCTCGTCGTAGTTCATATGTCATTGATACATTGACGCCGTCGAATCGTCCACCTTTCCTTGACCCGCCGCACGGGCGGCCCCGGCCCCGAACCGAACCCGAGCCGGACCGAGGGGACCGGCAGCCGCCACCGCGGCGCGCTGGGGGCAGCACGCGACAGACACGGGCCTCGGCGCGCATGCTGTACGCGTGACGGGCCCGGGGGGAGACGGCCGGCGGATCAGCACCGGGGGTGCCACCGCCGAGAGCCCCACGCGCCCGGACGTCACGCGCCCGGACATCCCCGTACCGCCCGGGCCGGGCGACGGGCTCGTCCCCTGCGGCGAGCACGGGGCGGACGAGCGCACCGTCCGCCTCCCCGACGCCTGCGACGACGGCTCCGAGACCGGCGACGGCCCGCACACCCGCAGCGCCGACGCCGCCGCGGCCCGCCCGGAGGAACCGGTCCTCGCCGCGGATCCCACCGTGAAGCTGACCGCCGCGGGGGAGCCCCGGCCGCGCGGCGCGCGCGGGGCCTGGCTCGCGATCAGGCGCACGGTCGTCCGCGCCTGGGACGACAACATCTTCAGCGAGGCGGCCGCCGCGGCGTTCTGGCAGACGCTGTCGCTGCCGCCGCTGCTGCTCGGGCTCCTGGGCAGCCTCGGCTACATCGGCACGTGGTTCGGCCCGGACACCCTGACGGCCGTGCAGGAGGAGATCGTCCGGGCCTCCGGCAACGTGTTCAGCCGCAACGCCGTCGACGAGATCATCGCCCCGACCGTCGAGAGCATCCTGACCACCGGGCGCAGCGAGCTGGCGTCCCTCGGGTTCGTGATCTCGCTGTGGTCCGGCTCGTCCGCCATGTCCTCGTTCGTGGACGCGATCACCCGGGCCCACAGCCAGTACGGCATCCGGAACGCGGTCTGGCAGCGCATCCTCGCGCTGCTGATGTATGTGGTGGGGCTGGTCGCGGGGATCATCGCCCTGCCGCTGCTGGCGCTGGGCCCGGACCGGTTGCCGGACCTGCTGCCGAGCTCCTGGCGGGAAACGGCCGTGACGCTCATCGGCTGGCTCTACTACCCGGGCCTGGGCCTGCTCCTGATGCTCGCGCTGACGACGCTCTACCGGCTCGCCCTGCCCGCGAAACCGCCCTGGTACCGGGGCATTCCCGGAGCGCTGCTCGCCGCCGTCGTGTTCCTGGTGGGGGTCACCGGGCTGCGCGTCTACATCAGCTGGCTGACCACCACGGGCTACACCTACGGCGCCCTCGCCGCCCCCATCGCGTTCCTGCTCGCGGCGTTCTTCATCGGGCTGGCGATCGTGCTCGGCGCGCACTTCAACGCGGCGATCCAGCACTACTGGCCCAAGCCCCTGAAGGACCGCCGCGGCACGGTCGAGCAGCACGGGGCAACCCGGCACTGATCACGGCGCGTCGCCGCGGCAGGGCACCGTGCCACCCGTACGGTCACGGAGTGCTCGGGGTCAGTCACGCCACGTCGGGAGCGGCCCTCGGGCTCGCGGTCGCGGGCTTCGCGCCCACCCTCGTCGGGATGACCCCGACCGCCGGGACGATGCTCACCTTCGCCGGCGTCTGCGCCGGCGCGGCGCTGCTCCCGGATCTCGACCACCCCGGCTCGACGGCCACCCGCCGCTTCTCGTGGGCGTCCTGGCTCGCGTCGAAGGCCGTGCGGCCGCTGTCCGGGCTGGTGTTCGACCTGACCCGCGGCCGCCGGGACACCGGGAAGGGCACCCATCGCGGCCTGACGCACACCGCGGCGGGCGCGGCGTTCCTCGGCCTGGCGGTCAATCTGGCCTCCGCGCAGTGGGGCACCCCGGTCGTGCTCGGCACGCTGTTCGTGTGCCTGGCGCTGGCGATCAAGGGCCTCGACCACCTTGTCCCCGGGCCGCCGTCGCTGGTGATCGCGGCAGGGCTGACCTGGGTGGTGCAGGAACAGGTGCCGGGCGGGACGGCCGGGACCGTCGGCTGGCTGGGCGCGGCCGTCGCGCTCGGAATGGTCGTGCACTCCCTCGGGGACGCGATCACCTCCTCCGGTGCGCCGCTGCTCTGGCCGGTGCCCATCCGCGGGCGGCTCTGGTACCCGGTCGGCAGCCCGCGGCCGCTGCGGTTCCGGGCGGGCGGGAAGGTGGAGATGCTGCTCGTCGCCCCGCTGCTGACGATCGGGACCCTCGCGCTCGCCGTGTACGTGGTGCCCGGCGCCCTGGAGCTCGCGCTCAGCGTGCGGGACCAGGCCGTGCGGCTGCTGCCGCGGGCCGGGTGAGAATGATCGGGTGACTCGTGAACTGCCGGCCCGTCCGGTGATCGGGATACTGCACCCGGGGGCCATGGGCGCGTCCCTGGGCTCCGCGCTCAAGGGGCGGGCCGGGGCGGTGATCTGGGCGGCCGCGGGACGGACCCAGGCCACGTCGAAGCGCGCGGAGCTGGCGGACCTCGTCGGGGTCCCGGACCTCGCGGAGCTCGCGCGACGGTCGGACGTGATCATCTCCATCTGCCCGCCGCACGCCGCGCGGGACGTCGCCGAGCAGATCGCCGCCGCCGTCGAGGGGCGGGAGCGGCGGCCGCTGGTCGTCGATGCCAACGCCGTCTCGCCCGGCACCGTCGCCGGCATCGGTGCGCTTCTCGGGGCCGACGACGTCGTGGACGGCGCGGTGATCGGCCCGCCGGCCTGGGAGAAGGGCCGCACCGTGCTGTGGCTCTCCGGCGCCCACGCGGGCGTGATCGCGGACCTGTTCGCCGGCACCCCGTTCGACGCGCGGGTGCTGGGCCCGGAGCTGGGCACCGCGAGCGCGCTGAAGGCGTGCTTCGCGTTGCAGAGCAAGGCGCTGCCCGCGATCTGGCTGGAGCTCGACGAGGCGGCGCGCACCTTCGGCGTCGACGCCGAGCTGCGCGGGGAGCTGGCCCGGACGGGCGTGGACTATCCGGGGGCCCTCGGCGCCGTCGCGGGCGTCGCGGCGGAGAAGGGCTGGCGGTGGGTGGGGGAGATGGAGCAGGCCGCGGACGCGTTCGCCTCGATCGGCCTGCCGGACGGCTTCTCCCGCGCGGCCGCGGAGATGTACCGCCGCCGCTCCCAGACGCCCGAAGCCTGACCCCACCCGCTGATCAGCCGGCGCTCGAATGGCTCGAGCGGTGCTGGATGGTGCTTGAGCCACTCGAGCACCGGGCACCAGGGCACAGGGGCGGCGGTCAGGTCGGGCCGAAGCGTTCCACCCGGATCCGGTCCGTCCCCACCCCGAGCTCGATCAGCCGGTCCGTGGCGGTGTCGCAGAACCCGGGGGTCCCGCAGACGAAGACGGTTCGTGGCGCGCCGTCGAGCAGCGGCTTCAGGTCCTCCGCCGAGAGCCGTGCGGGCGGCCGCGGATCCCCGGGTGGCGCCTGCCTCGTGTAGACGACCGTCGTCTCCGGCCCCACCAGCTCGTCCGCGTAGTACAGGTCCGCCGGCCGGCGCGCGGAGACGATCAGCTTCAGCCGCTCCGGATGCCCGATCGCCCTCGCGTGCCGCAGCATCGACATGAGCGGCACGACGCCCGACCCGCCGGCGACGCCCAGCGCGGGCGTGTCGCCGGCCCACGCGAAGAAGCCCCCGATCGGGCCGCGGACCTCGAGGGTGTCCCCGGGCACGACGACCTCGTGCAGGAACCCGGACACCTCGCCCTCCGGGAACAGCTCCACCGTCAGGTCGATCTCGTCCCCGCCCGGCATCGACGCCACCGAGTACGAGCGCTGCGCCCGGTAGCCGTCCGGCGCCGTCAGCCGGACCACGTAGTACTGCCCGGCCAGGTGCGTCATCGGGGTCGTGAGGCGGAGCCGGAAGGTCTTGGCGTTCGGGGTCTCGCGCCGCACCTCGATTACGGTCGCCTCCTGCCACGGACTCGTCATGTCAGTCCCCCTGGTAGCGCTGCTCGAGCCAGGGGTCGCCGCGGTCGTGGTAGCCGTTGCGCTCCCAGAAGCCCTGCTCGTCGTGGCTCATCAGGCGCAGTCCGGAGACCCACTTCGTGCTCTTCCAGAAGTACAGGTGCGGCACCAGCATCCGCACCGGGCCGCCGTGGATCTCCGGCAGCGGCGCACCGTCCGCCTCCCACACGATCCACGCCTTGCCGCCGGTGATGTCCTCGATCGGCAGGTTGGTCGTGTAGCCCGTGCTCGACGACGCCATCGCGAACCGTGCGCCCTCCTGCGGTTGCGCGATCTCCAGCAGGGTGTCCAGCGAGACGCCCTCGAACGTCATGCCGAACTTTGACCACGTCGTCACGCAGTGGATGTCGCCCTCGTACCGCGAGCGGGGGAGCGCGTGCACCTCGTCCCAGGTCCAGGTCGTCGGGGTGTCCACCAGGCCCTCGACGCCGAACGTCCAGCGCGCCGGGTCGATCCTCGGCGTCGCCTCGACGTGCAGGACCGGCCACTCGTCCTTCGCGTCGTACTGCCCCGGGGGCAGCCGCTCGTCCCGATCCCGTCGTCTGCCCGTGAACCCGCGGGTGATCGCCATGGGTGTCTCGCCCCTTCCGCCGACGTACGCCCGACACAGCGCCGGGAGGGAGCATGGCATTCCGCCGCCCCGGACGGATCACCGTGACGTGACGGGTGGTGCGGGAGGGGCCCGGCGATCTAGCGTCGGGGACATGTCGCTCGACCCGCAGTTCCGCGTCGTCCTGGACACCCTCGCCGGCGCGGGTGCCACCCCACTGGTCCGCGGCGACGCGGCGGACACCCGTGCCCACTACCGGAGCCTCGCGATGGCGCGGCGCGGCCCGGGCTTCGTGCCGGAGGAGGTCGCGTCGGTCACCGACACCCACGCCGGCGGCGTCCCGGTGCGGGTCTACGAGCCGGCTCGGGGCGACGGGCCGGTCGTCGTCTACCTGCACGGCGGCGGCTGGGTGGTCGGGGACGTCGACACCCACGACCCGGTCTGCCGGCGGGTGGCCAACGCGCTGGCGGCCACCGTCGTGTCCGTGGACTACCGGCTCGCGCCCGAGCACCCGTTCCCCGCCGGCCTCGACGACGCCGGGACCGCGCTGCGGTGGGCCGCGGACCGCTACCCGGGCCGCGCGCTGGGCGTGGCGGGGGACAGCGCCGGCGCCTCGCTGGCGGCCGGGCTGGCGCTCCGGGCCCGCGAGGCCGGCCCCGCCCTCGCCGGGCAGCTGCTCTTCTACCCGGCGACCGACCCGGCCCTGGCCGGCGGCTCGATCGCGGAGAACGGCGAGGGGTACTTCCTCACCGAGTCGGACATGCGCTGGTTCTACACGCAGTACCTCCCGGCGGGGGACGGCTCGGCGCCCGAGCTGGACCTGCTCCACGCGGACGTCCGCGGCGTCGCGCCCGCGGTCGTCGCCACCGCGGAGTTCGACCCGCTGCGGGACGAGGGCGCGGCCTACGCGGACCGGCTCCGGGACGCGGGGGTGCCCGTCCGGTACCTGCCCGGACCCGGGCTGATCCACGGCTACGCGGCGTTCCTCGGCGCCGTCGACGCCGCGGAGGACACCGTGTCCGCGGCCCTCGAGTTGTTCGCGGAGCTGCTGTCCGTGCGCGCTCAGACGGCCTGACCGCCCGGGAGCCGCCGGTCCACGGCGAGGGCCCCGAACCCTAGGCCGAGGAACAGGACCGCGACGACCAGGCAGTTCAGCGCGACCCGCCCGTACCCGAGCACCGCCACGTTCACGAACGGGTACGGGTACCAGCCGATGATCGCGCCGCGGACGAGGGTGACCGCGAGCCACGCCACGGGGTAGACCGCCGCGAGCAGCACGGTCCGCAGGGTGGTCAGCCCGCGCGGCCCCACGACCAGCCAGCCGACGACGCCGAGGACCGGGGCGAGCGTGTGCAGCAGGAAGTTGGCCACCGCCGCCAGGCCCCGCGGATCGTCGAGCGGGGCCAGCACCAGGTGGTAGACGACGCCGGTGACGGCGATGCCGAGGATCGCGTCCAGGTGCAGGACGCGCAGCGCCGTGCCGCCCCGGGATCCGAACAGGGGCCGGCCCCGGGCGAGCAGCAGGCCGGTGACCCCCAGCAGCAGGTTCGTCAGGACCGTGAAGAACGAGAAGATGTTGGCCGCGCTCGCCACGGCGGTCGGGAACCGCTCCCCGGGGTCGGCCGCGGACGACACGATCTGGAGCAGCACGCCGAGCAGGCAGACGGCGGCGACGACGCCGGACCAGAGGCGAGCGAGGGGTACGGTCCGGGCCACGGCGGCACCGTACTGGTGCCGACGGTCCCGGCCGGGTCACGTCCCCGATCGGTGGGCGATTCGTCGCCGATCCGTGACGCTGGGAAGTCGGTCGTCACACACCAGGCGGTTCCTGCCGGGGCGGCCCGAATCGTCATGCCTGCGGAACAGCTCGGACACAGCCGCGTAACGCGTCCTGGCGAGGGTCTGGCGTCAGGTGTCCCGGGCCGGTGACACCACGCTCCCCGAACCGGTGATGAGCCGCAGGAAGGTGAACCCAGGCGATGACCAGGTTCTCCCGGGTGGTCCCGTGACGCCCCACGACGACTTCGAGATCGGACTCACCGGGGCGCGCTTCGGCGGCGCCCCGCGCAAGAAGCGCAGGAGCCGGGCCGAGCGCGCGGCGGAGAAGGCCGCGGCCGCCCCCGACTCGACCGGCGATCCGGACCCGGACACGAGCACCTTCGCGGTCGTGTCGGCGGCTCCCGGGGCCGCGGAGCCCCTGCCGCCCCCGGCTGAGCCCGAGGGGCCGACGATCGGGTACACCGGCGCCCGCTTCGTCCGGCCGTACGTCTACACCCGCGGCCGGACCCGCTCCCGCTACGAACTCGGCCTGGAGACCCTGGTCTCCACCCCCGCGGCCGCGTTCGAGCGCCCGGAGCTCGCCGAGCACCTGCCGGTGCTGGACCTGTGCCGGCGGCCCACCTCGATCGCCGAGGTCGCGGCCCTGGTCGGGGTGCCGATCGGCGTCGCGCGCGTGATCGTCGGGGACCTGGCGGTCACCGGCGGGCTCGTGGTGCACCGCACGGTCAGCGCCGAGGGTCCGGACGTCGCGCTGATGGAGCGGGTGCTCGGCGGCCTGCGCCGGCTCTAGGACGGTGTGACGCACGGGGTCCCGACGGGCGTCGCGGCCGCCGATGTGGGAGAACCAGAGTATGAGCGACCCCGAGACGCCCGAGATCATCGAGCCCCCGATCCCCGTGGTCCCGGCGCAGTACCACACCCCGGAGCGCGAAGCGCTCCAGACGCAGGCCCGCACGTTCGCCGCGGAGCGGGTGCTGCCCGTCGCGGACGAGCTCGACAAGGTCAAGGGCGAGATCCCGCGGTCCCTGCTCGACGAGATGGCTGCGCTCGGCTACTTCGGGATCACCGTCCCCACCGAGCACGGCGGCCTCGGGCTCGGGGCCTTCGAGTACTGCATGGTGGCCGAGGAGCTGGCCCGCGCGTGGATGAGCGTCGGCAGCATCATCGCCCGCGCCCAGGGCGCGGGCACCGGGGTCGCGGACGAGTCCCGGCGCGCGGAGCTGCTGCGGCGCAGCGCCGAGGGCGAGTGGATCGGCGCGATCGCGCTCTCCGAACCGGACGCCGGATCGGACCTCGCCGCCGTCTCCACCCGCGCCGAGCGCGACGGCGACGAGTTCGTCGTCACCGGCCACAAGCGCTGGACGGGCAACGCGAAGGCCGCGGACTTCATCCAGGTCCTGGTACGTACCGAGGACCCGGCGCCGGGGGAGCGGCGCTCCGCGGGCCTGGCGACGATCGTCGTGGAGAAGGAGCGGGACACCTTCCCGAAGGGGATCACCGGCACGCCGATCGACAAGATCGGCTACCACGGCTTCGTGACCTGGAACCTGGAGTTCGACGGCCTGCGCGTCCCGGTCGCGAACCAGCTCTCCGCCGGGGACCAGGGCTTCGCCTCGACGCAGCAGTGGCTCAACATCGCCCGGGTGCACACCGCCGCCCGTGCCGTCGGCCTGGCCCGGGCCGCCGTCGAGGACTGCATCCTCTACCTGCAGGAACGCCGCCAGTTCGAGCACCCGATCGGCGACTTCCAGTCCGTCCGGTTCACCCTCGCGACCATGGCCGCCCGGGTCGAGCAGGCCCGCGCGTTCTACCAGCACGTGGCCCACCTGATCGACCTCGGGCAGCCGTGCGAGCGGGAGGCGGCGATGGTCAAGCTGCTCGCCACCGAGATGGCCGCCGAGGTCACCGGGGACGGCATCCAGCTGCACGGCGGCAACGGCTACACCACCGAGCACCGGGTGGAGCGGCACTGGCGGGACGCCCGGTTGACGACGATCTTCGAGGGCACCAGCGAGATCCAGAAGAAGATCATCTCGGACCGGCTGCTGCCGCGGAGCCCGCTCGGCTGATTTATACGGCGCGCCCCGGGATGTCACGTGTGCGCGCCCGGTCCGGCCGACGTTCGCCCGATCGGGTCACGTCCGTCCGCCGCGCGCCTCGTTGTCCGGGGAAAGGCGGCGCGACGGAACGGTGGTGGACACGTGGACGACTCCCTCCAGGAGTTCGGGCGGGACGACGGCCCGCCGCGGGTCGCCGTCGTGATGCCGGTGCGGGACATGGACCCGGTGCTGGTGTGCCGGGCCGTCGCCAGCGTGCACGGTCAGACCTACCGCGGCCCGATCGAGCTCGTCCTCTGGGACGACGGTTCGGCCACCTACGACTACCGCTTCGCGGGCCAGTGGATGGACGGCCGGGAGTCCGCGGGGGAGCGCACGGTGCACCCGCACCGCTGGGAGTTCTCCCGCGGGATCGCCGCCGCGCGCAACGCCGGGGCGGACGCGACGTCCGCGCGCTGGCTCCTGTGGCTCGACGGCGACGACGAGCTCCCGGCCGAAGCCGTCGAGCGCCTGGTGGGCGCCACCACCGGCCACGACGACGTCGAGTTCGTGATCGGGCAGTGCGACATCGCGCACCCGCGCGGCGGGGCCGGCCAGGGCTACGGGATGCCGCGCCGGCACTGGAACCTGCCGTACCTGGAGACCTGGCGGACCGCCTACGGGACCAGCGAGGACCCGCTCGCGCGGACGGTGTTCCCGATGCACGGCGGGCTCGTCTCGCGGCGGCTGTTCGAGGCGTCGGGCCGGTTCGACCCGGAGTTCACCCACACCCCGCTGGTCGACTGGTTCCTGCGGATGCTGCTGCGCGTCGTCGAGGACGACCGGCAGTTCGTCGTCCTGAACGAGGCGACCTACCTGCACCACAAGCGGCTCGGCTCGCACTCGTCGGACCGGCGGGTGGTGCACGCGCAGCGCCGCGAGGCACTGCGCCGCTACGCGTTGCGCGCCGGGGTCCCCGGGCCGGTCTTCGAGATGCTGGTGACGGACCCGCACACCGGCGCCCGCAGCTACGGGGTGCAGGTCCGCGCGGGCGCGGCGCGGTTCCCGTGGTTCCCGGCGGCGGAGATCCATGACGCGGGCACGGCCGCGACCGAGGTCGTCAGCCCGTAGCCGGCCGCCGGCGCTCCCCGCCCGGGACCGGGCTGCGCCGCAGCCTCGGCAGCGGGCGGCCCAGCAGGGGCTCGACCCGCGCCGGCCCCGCCGGCGGGGCGAGGAACCAGCCCTGTCCGGTGTCGCAGCCCAGCGACCGCAGCCGGCCGTGCTGCTCCGCCGTCTCCACGTTCTCCGCGGTGACCGACAGCCCGAGCGTATGGGCGAGCCCGATCACGGACGACAGGACGGCCTCGGTGCCCGCCGTGCCGCCACGGCCGTTCCGGCCGCCCGGCCCGATGCCGGTGACGAACGGCCCGGCCAGCTTGAGCTCGTGGACCGGCAGCGTGCGCAGGTAGGCCAGGTTCGAGTAGCCGGTGCCGAAGTCGTCGATCGCGATCCGGACGCCGAGGTCCGCCAGCGCCCCGAGGGTCTCCAGCGGCCCGCCCCCGGCGGTCATGACGTCGCTCTCGGTCAGCTCCAGCTGCAGCGCCCCCGCGGGCCAGCCGGTCCGGTCCAGGGCGGCGCGGACGTCGTCGACGAAGTCCGGCTCCCGCACCTGCCGTGCCGCGACGTTCACGCTCATCAACGGCCGCTCGCCGCCGTGCGCGTCGTGCCAGCGCCGGGCCTGCCCGCACGCCTCGGTGAGCACCCAGCGGCCCAGGGCGACGATCAGCCCGGTCTCCTCGGCCAGCGGGATGAAGCGGTCCGGGCCGAGCCGCTCCCCGGTCTCCCGGCGCCAGCGCACCAGCGCCTCTACCCCGGTGGCCACGCCGTCGCAGAGCCGTACCAGCGGCTGGTACTCCAGGAAGAACTCCTGGCGCCGCAACGCCTCCGGCAACTGGGCCGACAGCTCGAAGCGGGCGACGTCGGTGCGGTGGCGGTCCCGGTCGAACTCCGCGACCCGTGAGCGGCCGTCGTTCTTGGCCCAGTACAGGGTGGTGTCCGCGGCCTTCATCAGCTCCGCGGCGCCGGACCCGCCCTGGTCCCGGCCGACGATCCCGATGCTGGCGGACACCCGGATCTCGTTGCCCTCGACCCGCACCGGCCGGCGGACCGTCTCCAGCGCGCGCTCGGCGACCCGGCGCATGTGGGCCGGGTCCGAGGCGTCCTCGACGAGCACGACGAACTCGTCCCCGCCCATCCGGGCCACCAGATGCCCCTCGGGGGCGAGCTCGGCCCGCAGCCGTTCCGCGATCGTCCGCAGCAGCTGGTCCCCGACGTCGTGGCCGAGGGTGTCGTTGACGGCCTTGAACCCGTCGAGGTCGAGGTAGCAGACGCCGGGGACGCCGTACTCGTCCTCCAGCGCCGCCTCGAGCCGGTCGAAGAACAGCGCGCGGTTGGGCAGCCCGGTGAGCGGGTCGTGCAGGGCCTGGTGCTGCAGCCGGGTCTGGAGCAGGTGCCGCTCGGTGATGTCCTCGACCATCGCGACGAGGTAGCGCGGTTCCCCGGCCTGGTCCCGGATCAGCGAGACCACCAGGTCCGTCCAGAGCTCGGTGCCGTCCTTGCGGTAGTAGGCCTTCTCCATCCGCAGGTGGTCCACCGTGCCGGCGATCATCTCCCGCACCTGCCGCCAGTTGTCAGAGGTGTCGTAGGGGTGCATGAACTCGTAGATCGGCCGGGCCGCGATCTCCCCGGCGTCGTACCCGAGCATCGCGCAGAGCGCCTCGTTGACCTGGACTATGCGCCCGTCGAGCTCGGCGACGCTGATCCCGATCACGGCCCCGGCGAACACGGCCTGGTAGCGCGCCTCGCTCGCCCAGCGGGCCTCCTCGGCGGCGACCCGGGCGGCGAACGCCGCCATGCTGATCCGCTCCTGCTCGGCGAGGGTGCGCTCGCGCAGCGCCTCGGCGTACCCGGCGGCGAGCGCGCCCTGCAGGGCGGCGAGGCGGGACGTGCGGTCCGCGCCGGCGGGCGCCAGGTGCTCCGCGACGACGGCGAGGGTCCGCTCCAGGGACCGCGCGTCCGTGAAGTGCGCCGCGACCATGAGCCGTCCGACGCCCGCGGCGACCGTGCGGTCCCACTCCGGCGCGTCGAACGACGCGACGAGCCGGGTGGCCAGTCCGGTCAGGTACCGACGCAGGTCCCGGCGGTTCATCGAGACGTAGCTCGTGCCGAGGACGGCCGTGGTCCAGTCCGCGGCCAGCGCCGCCGGATCCACCCGGTCCCCGCCCATGGCGCCGCCCCGTCAGTCCTTCCGCGCCATGCCGGCTACGCCGGGGTAGAGCTCCGCGCCCGGCCGGACGTCGTCCGGCGAGTCCGGGCGCCACAGCGGGATCCGCACGACGCCCGGATCGAGCAGCGTCAGGTCCCCGAACAGCTTCTCGACCTCGGCCCCGGTGCGCATCCGCATCCGGTTGGGGGAGCGGTTCTGGTTGTAGACGGCCTGGGCGCTCGACGCGTCCGGCCGTCCCTCGTCGCTGGCGTGGCTGATCACGAGATGGCTCCCGCGCGCCGCGTCGGCGAGATACTCGCCCACGAAGTCGGCCGGGCCGTCGTCGTCACCGACGAAGTGCAGCACCGACACCAGCAGGACCGCCACCGGGCGCCGGCGGTCGAACCGGTCCCGGACGAGCGGGTGACCGGTGATCGCGCGGACGTCCCGCAGGTCCCCGCCGATCACGTCGGCGTGGGGGACGTCCCGCAGCAGCTCCGTGCTGTGGGTGACGGCCACCGGGTCGTGGTCCACGTAGACGACCGTGGCCGCGGGGTTCACCGCGTGCACCACCTCGTGCACGTTGCCGACGGTCGGGATGCCGGACCCGAGGTCCAGGAACTGGTCGACGCCCTGGGCGCAGAGGTAGGAGACCGCCCGGCGCAGGAACGCCCGGTTCTCCTGCGCCACGGACACCAGGTCGGGCATCTGCGCGAGGACCCGCTGGGCGAAGACCCGGTCCGACTCGAAGTTGTGCGATCCACCCAGGTAGTAGTCGTAGACGCGGGCGACGCTCGGCTGCGTGGGGTCGACCCCCGCGGGCACGTCCGCCCTCCCGTCGTTCCCGGTCCGGCCTTCGTTCTCCACCGAGCCCTGCACCCCGAACTGCTCCCTCGCGGGTCGACGTCTCTCCGGCGCCCGTCGGCACGGCTCGACCGTGCACGAACGGTGATCGGCGCGCCACGTTACCGGGTGCGGATCACCCGATGGTGTCCGAGACGCCCGTGACCCAGACCACTGCCTCGCCGGCCTCGTCCGACGCGGCCAGGTCGACCTCCGCGGTGACGGCCCAGTCGTGGTCGCCCGCCGGGTCGTCGATGACCTGTCGGACGATCCAGCGCTCCTTCTCCTCGGTGATCGTGATGAGCTTGGGGCCACGCGCGTCCGGGCCGATCTGGATGCCGCCCCAGCCGTGCAGCTCGAAGAAGGGCTCGAACGCCTCGCGCCAGGCGTCGGCGTTCCAGCCGGAGTCCTTGTCCAGCTCGCCGAGCAGGTCCCAGCGGTTCAGCGACGCGAGCTCGACGCGGCGGAACAGCGCGTTGCGCACCAGCACCCGGAAGGCCCGGACGTTGCCGGTGACACCGGCCGGCCCCTGGTCCAGCGACGGCGGCGCGATCTCGTCGGTGTCCGTCCCGCCGCCGGCGGCGAGCTTCTCCCACTCGTCGAGCAGGCTGGAGTCCACCTGGCGGACCAGCTCGCCCAGCCACTCGATGATGTCCGTGAGCTCCTCGGTGCGCGCGTGCTCCGGCACGGTCTGCCGCAGCGCCCGGTAGGCGTCCGCGAGGTAGCGCAGGACCAGGCCCTCGGAGCGGGCCAGCTGGTAGTACGAGACGTACTCGTGGAAGGTCATCGCCTTCTCGCTCATGTCCCGGACCACGGACTTCGGCGAGAGCCGGGCGTCCTCCACCCACGGCGCGCCCCGCCGGTAGGTCTCCAGCGCGGCGGTGAGCAGCTCGTCGAGCGGCTTGGGGTAGCTGACGTCCTCGAGGAGCGCCATGCGCTCCTCGTACTCGATGCCGTCCGCCTTCATCGCGGCGACGGCCTCCCCGCGCGCCTTGTTCTGCTGCGCGTGCAGGATCTGGCGCGGGTCGTCCAGCGTCGCCTCGATGATCGAGAGCACGTCCAGGGCGTAGCCGGGGGACTCCATGTCCAGCAGCTCGATCGCGGCCAGCGCGAACGGCGAGAGCGGCTGGTTGAGCGCGAAGTCCAGCTGCAGGTCGCCGACGACGCGCACGGTGCGGCCCTCGGCGTCGGGTTCGTCGAGCTTCTCGACGATCCCGGCGGCGAGCAGCGCCCGGTAGATCGCGATGGCCCGCAGGATGTGCTTGCGCTGGCGCGGCCGGGACTCGTGGTTGTCCTCGAGCAGGTGGCGCATCGCGGTGAACGCGTCCCCCGGGCGGGAGATGACGTTCAGCAGCATCGCGTGGGTGACCTGGAAGTGGCTGGTCAGCGGCTCGGGCTGCGCGCTCTGCAGCTTCTCGAACGACGTGCCGGACCAGCCGACGAAACCCTCCGGCGGCTGCTTGCGCACCACGCGCCGGCGCTTCTTGGGGTCGTCGCCCGCCTTCGCGAGCAGCCGGGCGTTCTCCACCTCGTGGTCCGGCGCCTCGGCGACGACGGTGCCGACCGTGTCGTACCCCGCGCGCCCGGCCCGGCCGGCGATCTGGTGGAACTCACGGGCCTTCAACGAGCGCGTGCGCACGCCGTCGTACTTGGCGAGCGCGGTGAACAGCACGGTGCGGATCGGGACGTTGATGCCGACGCCGAGGGTGTCCGTCCCGCAGATGACCTTCAGCAGGCCGGCCTGGGCGAGGGTCTCGACGAGGCGCCGGTAGCGGGGCAGCATCCCGGCGTGGTGCACGCCGATCCCGTGCCGGACCAGCCGGGACAGCGTCTTCCCGAAGCCCGCGGTGAAGCGGAATTTGCCGATCAGCTCGGCGATCGCCGCCTTCTCCTCCTTCGAGGTGACGTTGACGCTCATCAGCGTCTGCGCCCGTTCCACCGCGGACTGCTGGGTGAAGTGCACGACGTAGACCGGGGCCTGCTGCGTCTGCAGCAGCTCGGTGATCGTCTCGTGCAGCGGGGTCAGCACGTACTGGTAGAGCAGCGGCACCGGCCGTTCCACCGAGGTGATCTCCGCGGTCGGACGCCCGGTGCGGCGGGTCAGGTCGTCCCGGAAGAACGTCGTGTCCCCGAGCGTGGCGCTCATCAGCAGGAACTGTGCCTGCGGCAGCTCGATCAGCGGCACCTGCCAGGCCCAGCCACGGTCCGGGTCCGCGTAGAAGTGGAACTCGTCCATGACGACCGAGCCGACGTCCGCGCCCCGGCCCTGGCGCAGCGCGAGGTTCGCGAGGATCTCCGCCGTGCAGCAGATGATCGGCGCGCCCTCGTTGACCGCCGCGTCCCCGGTCAGCATGCCGACCTTGTCCGCGCCGAACACGTCGATCAGGGCGAAGAACTTCTCGCTGACGAGCGCCTTGATGGGGGCGGTGTAGAACGTGCGGACCCCGCGGCTGAGCGCCGCCGCGTGCGCCGCGATCGCGACCAGTGACTTCCCGGAGCCGGTGGGCGTCGAGAGGATGACGTTCCCCCCGGTCGCGATCTCCAGGAGGGCCTCCTCCTGCGCCGGATAGAGCGACAGGCCGCGTTCGGAGAAGGCCCAGTCCGCGAACGTCTCGACGAGGGTGTCGGGATCGGCGGCGGGAGGGAGACGGTCGCTGAGCAGCGGGGCGGTCGCAGAGGTCATGGTCCCACCGATTGTCCACGATTCCCCGGACGGGTTGCGAGGCGCCGTACAACGCACCGCACCGGCGGCTGGGCGCGTTCGCCGCACCGTACGGCCGATCAGGTGACGACGGCGCCCATCGGCGAACTACCGTGTGTCGGATGAGGGGGCGCGCGGCGGGCACCGGGATGCCGGAGGTCGTCCCCCCGATGCTGCCCGCGGCCGGTGAGCTCCCGGACTCGGGCGACGGCGGGGACTGGGCCGTCGAGTTCGCGTGGGAGGGCTTCCGCTGCCTGGCCTACGTGCGGCCCGGCCGGGTCCGGCTGCTGTCCTCCGGCGCGCGCAGCGTCACCGCCTCCTTCCCCGAGCTGCGGGTCCTGGGGGAGCGGATCGCCGGGCCGTCGACCGGCATGGTCCTCGACGGGCTGGTGGTCGCCCTGGACGAGGCCGGCCGCCCCAGCCGCCGCCCGCTGATGCGCCGCACCGCCACGGTCCGCCCGTCGGAGGGGCTGATGCGCCGGGTGCCGGTGGGCTACGTCGTCACGGACCTGCTTTGGCACGACGGCCGCTCACTGATCCGGACGCCCTACGCCACCCGGCGGGAGCGGCTGGAGAGCCTGGAGCTGGGCGCCGCGCCGATCATGGTGCCGCCCTCCTTCCACACCGACGAGGCCGAGTTCGTGATGCAGACGGCCGAGCAGTACGGCCTGGACGGGCTGCACCTCAAGCGGCTCGACGCCCCGTACCAGCCCGGACGCCGCACCCGGCAGTGGCTGCGGGTGCCGTTGCGGCGCAGCCGCCAGGTCGTGGTGGGCGGGTGGACGCCCGCGGATCCGCACAAGCCGGACAAGGTCGGCGCGGTGCTCCTCGGCCTGCCCGCCGCCGACGGGCTGCGCTACGTCGGGCGGGTCGGGATCGGCTCCGGCCGCGAGCGCCGGGCGGTCCGGGAGCTGATGCTGGAGCTGCAGCAGGACGACACGCCGTTCGGCCAGGGGCTGCCGGACCGGGTCGCCCAGGACGCCCGTTGGGTGGCGCCCCGGCTCGTCGCCGAGGTCGAGTACCAGGCGCTCACCCGCACCGGCCAGCTGCGGCTGCCGGCGTGGCGCGGCCTGTGCGAGCCGGACGAGGTGGACCCGGGCCTGTGGGACGTCGCGGACGACGTGATCGCGATGGCGCCGGCGGCCGCCGAGGCCGAACCGGAACCCGGTCCCGAACCCCCGCCGGCGACGGCCCCGGTGCCGGCGGCCGCGGTGTCGTCGGCCGCTGTGTCGTCGGCCCCGGTGTCGTCGGTGCTGAACCGGCGGCTGGAACAGCACTTCGTCTACAACTCGCTGAACACGATCGCCGCGATCACCCGCACGGACCCCGCGCGTGCCCGCGAGCTGCTGCTCGGGTTCGCGGAGCTGAGCCGGGCGGCGGACCGCGCGGACACCGGGGACATCCCGCTGGCGGACGAGCTGGACGCCGTCCGCGCCTACCTCAGCATCGAGGGCGCCCGCTTCGGCCGCCGGCTGGAGTTCAGCGTGGGCATGGAGCCGGGGCTCGAGGAGGTCCGGATCGTGCCGCTGCAGCTGCTCGACGCCGTCAAGGCCACGGTGCAGCAGCGGATCGAGCCGCGTCCGGAGGGCGGCCGGCTGGCCGTCCGGGCCGCCGTCGCCGGGCTCCAGTGCGTGGTCACGGTGACGGACGAGGGGCATCCGGACCCGGTCGTCATCCGGCTCCCGCTGCCCGAGGCCGAGGCGGCTCCCACCCCGCTGGCCGCACCCTGACCGAGGTTTCCACCCCGTCGTGTGAACGGTGCGTTGCCACCATCGCGCCAAGGATGTGACGAGTGGGCGGCGGTGTCCTCGACGGGATCAGCGGGACGCTACCGTTCGCGCATGCCCGTCGTCTCCGTCCCCGAAATCCGGGAGCACCAGTGAAGCCGGATGCAGGCCGCACGTTCACTGTCGAACCGTGGGTCGTGCGCGAGCCCACGCTCGACCTGGCCGCGCTGGGCCAGACCGAGACGGTCTTCGCCCTCTCCAACGGGCACATCGGGCTGCGCGGGAATCTCGACGAGGGCGACCCCCACCACCTGCCCGGCACCTACCTGAACTCGTTCTTCGAGGTCCGGCCGCTCCCGTACGCCGAGGGCGGCTACGGCTACCCGGAGTCCGGCCAGACGATCATCAACGTCACCAACGGCAAGCTCATCCGGCTGCTGGTGGACGACGAGCCGTTCGACCTGCGCTACGGCAAGCTGCGCCGCCACGAGCGCGTGCTGGACCTGCGCACCGGCACCCTGACCCGCGAGGTCGAGTGGGAGTCCCCGGCCGGGCGCGTGGTCCGGGTGCGCAGCAAGCGGCTCGTCTCGCTGACCCAGCGCGCCGTCGCCGCGATCAGCTACGAGGTCGAGGTGCTGGACGAGGAGGCGCTGCTCGTCGTGCAGTCCGAGCTCGTCGCGAACGAGCAGCTGCCCACCCGCGGCAACGACGACCCCCGGCTCGAGGCCGCGCTGACCAACGCGCTGGAGCCCGAGCTGCACCGCAGCGACGAGGCCGGCGCGACGCTGGTGCACCAGACCCGGAAGTCCCAGCTGCGCGTCGGCGCGGCCATGGACCACGAGGTGCACGGGCCCGAGGGCATCAAGATCACCTCGGAGGCGACCGAGGACACCGGCCGCACCACGATCATCGGCCGGGTCAAGCCGGGCGAGACCCTCAAGGTCGTCAAGTACCTCGCCTACGGCTGGTCCTCGCGGCGCAGCCTGCCCGCGATCCACGACCAGGTCCGGGCGGCGCTCGCCGCCGCTCGCTACACCGGCTGGGAGGGCCTCCTGCGCGAGCAGGAGTGCTACCTGGACGACTTCTGGGAGACCGCGGACGTCGAGATCGACGGCGACGCGGAGCTGCAGCAGGCGATCCGGCTCGCGACGTTCCACGTGCTGCAGGCCGGTGCCCGCGCCGAACGCCGCTGCATCAGCGCCAAGGGCCTCACCGCGGACGGCTACGACGGCCACACCTTCTGGGACACCGAGACCTTCTGCCTGCAGGTGCTCTCGTTCCTCGCCCCGGACGCCGCGGCGGACGCGCTGCGCTGGCGGCAGTCCATCCTGCCGTCCGCGTTCGAGCGGGCCCAGCAGCTCGGCCTCGAGGGCGCGGCGTTCCCGTGGCGCACGATCCGCGGCCAGGAGTGCTCCGGCTACTGGCCGGCCGGCACCGCCGCGTTCCACCTCAACGCGGACATCGCGGACGCCGTCCGGCGGCACGTCGCGGCGACGGGGGACACTCAGTTCGAGCTGGAGGTCGGCCTCGAGCTGCTGGTCGCCACCGCGCGGCTGTGGCGCTCGCTGGGCCACCACGACTCGGCGGGCGAGTTCCGCATCGACGGCGTGACCGGCCCGGACGAGTACTCGGCGATCGTGGACAACAACGTCTACACGAACCTGATGGCCCAGCAGAACCTGCGCTACGCCGCCGAGGTGGCCGCCAAGCACCCCCGCTCCGCGGCGAAGCTGGGCGTCAATTCCGAGGAGATGGCGAGCTGGCGGGACGCGGCGTCGGCCATGCGGATCCCGTTCGACGACGAGCTGAAGGTCCATCCGCAGTCCGAGGGCTTCACGAAGCACAAGGTCTGGGACTTCGAGAACACCCCGGCGGACACCTACCCGCTGCTGCTGCACTACCCCTACTTCGACCTCTACCGGAAGCAGGTCATCAAGCAGTCGGACCTGGTGCTGGCCATGCAGCTGCGGCCGGACGCGTTCACCCCTGAGCAGATGCGCCGCAACTTCGCCTACTACGAGGCGATCACGGTGCGGGACTCGTCGCTCTCGGCCTGCACGCAGTCCATGGTCGCGGCCCGGGTCGGGCACCTGGACCTGGCCTACGACTACCTGGCCGAGGCCGCGCTCGTCGACCTGAACAACCTGGCCGGGAACACCGACCACGGCATGCACATCGCGTCGATGGCGGGCTCGTGGGCGGCGATCACCACCGGGCTGGGTGGCATGACCTGCGACGCGACCGGGCTGGCGTTCGCCCCGGTGCTCCCGTCCGCGCTCTCGCGGGTGTCGTTCGGGCTGCGCTACCAGGGCCGGCACATCCGCGTGACGATCACGCAGGAGGACGCCGAGTACCGGCTGGTCAGCGGCCCGCCGATGCGGCTGCGCCATTACGACGAGCCGATCGCCCTGGCCGAGGAGCCGCAGGTCCGCAAGCTCCCGGCACCGCCGTTCGTCGACCCGGTGGAACAGCCCTACGGCCGGGCCCCGCGCCAGCGCCACCACGGCTGACCCGTCGGCGGGTTGACCCGGCCCGGGCGCGGGTATCTGGGCGCCATGAGCGCGTCCCTCAGCACCCCCGGGCACGACTCCGCGGGGCTGGTCCGGGTGGATCCC
Source organism: Pseudonocardia sp. (assembly GCF_025465255.1). Lineage (GTDB taxonomy): Bacteria > Actinomycetota > Actinomycetes > Mycobacteriales > Pseudonocardiaceae > Pseudonocardia. Next base: position 53,235 of record NZ_JAODNI010000004.1, on the reverse strand, counting down.
GCCGCACCCGGCTACGGGCGCAGGCGGTACGGGCGCGGGTTCGGCTACACCCGGCCCGACGGCTCCCGGCTCGACGACCCCGCCGAGCTCGCCCGGATCAGGTCCCTGGTCATCCCGCCCGCCTGGAAGGACGTGTGGATCTGCCCGGATCCGGACGGCCACATCCAGGCCGTCGGCACGGACGACGCCGGCCGCCGCCAGTACCGCTACCACGACGAGTGGCGACGGGCCCGGGACGCCGAGAAGTACGACCGGGCCCTGCGCCTTGGGCGGCGGCTCGCACGGGTCCGTGAGGAGGTCGCGGTCCGGCTGGGGGAGAAGGGCCTGGGCCGCGAGCGGGTGCTGGCCGGCGCCGTGCGGATGCTGGACATCGGGGTGTTCCGGGCCGGCGGCGAGCAGTACGCCCCGGACTGCAGCGACGACCCCAACACCGACTGCGACTCCGACGACGAGGCCGGCACGTTCGGGCTCGCCACCCTGCGCCGCGAGCACGTCCGGCTCCACCGGGGCGCGGTGCGCTTCGACTACCCGGCCAAGGGTGGCATCCCCCGCTCGCTCGAGCTCCGGGACCCGGCGCTGCACCGGCTGGTCAACTCGCTGCTGCGGCGTCGGGGCGGCGGGGAGGACCTGCTGGCCTTCCGCACCGGGCCGGACTGGCACGACGTCACCTCCTCGGACCTGAACGCCGCGGTGAAGGAACTCGCCGGTAACGCGTTCACCTGCAAGGACCTCCGTACCTGGAACGCGACCGTGCTCGCCGCCGTCACGCTCGCAGGGGCGGTCGCGGAGGAGGGCCGGGTCCCGGGGTCCAAGCGGGCGCGGACCAGGGTCGTCCGGACGGCCGTGGACACGGTCTCGGACCACCTGGGCAACACCCCGACGGTGGCGAGGGCGTCCTACGTCGATCCGCGGGTGATCGAGAAGTTCGAGGAGGGCAGGACGGTGCTCGTCGCCCTGCGCCGCCTCGGCGGCGGCACCGACATGTCCGACGACCGGAGCCGGGCCGCGGTCGAGCGCGCGGTGGTCCGGCTGATCAGGTCCTGACCCGGCCCGCCGGTCACCGGTCCCCGCCCATCCGGTCCCGGAGCCGCGCGAGCGTCCGGGCGAGCAGCCGGGAGACGTGCATCTGGGAGATCCCGACCTGGTCCGCGATCTGGGTCTGGGTCTTGTTGCCGAAGAACCGCAGCACCAGGATCACCCGCTCGCGTTCGTCGAGCTCGTCCAGCAGCGGGGCGAGGGCCTGCCGGTACTCGACCTTGTCCAGCTCGGCGTCCGCCACGCCGAGGGTGTCCTGCAGCGTCGAGTCCGCCCCCGCGACCAGCTCGTCGAGGGAGGTGCTGCGGTAGGCCTGCTGGGCGTCGAGGCCCTCCAGGACCTCCTCGGTCGGGATGCCCAGCCGGCTCGCGATCTCCGACGGCCGGGGCGCCCGGTTCAGCTCCTGCGACAGCGGCCCGACGGCGCCGTTGATCGCGCTCTGCAGCTCCTTGAGCCGCCGGGGGACCCGCATGGCCCAGGTGCGGTCCCGGAAGTGCCGGCGCACCTCACCGGTGATCGTCGGCACCGCGTAGGAGAGGAAGTCGATGCCGCGCTCGGGGTCGAACCGGTCCACCGCGTTGATCAGCCCGACGGTCCCGGCCTGCTCGAGGTCGTCGACCGGCTCGCCGCGGCCGGAGAACCGGCGGGCGATGTGCTGGACGATCGGCAGGTAGCCCGTGACGAGCTTGCTCCGGATCGCGGGCCGGGCCGGATGATCCTCGGGCAGCGCGACGAACTCGTCGAAGAGCGGCATGAGGTGGGCGTACTCCGAGTCGCCGTACTGCCGATCGGGCGCGGCGCCCTCTACGGACGATTCGGTCACGACGGTCCCGCGGAGCATGCGCGGGGGCGGCTGGCCACGGGAGGAGCTACCCGTCGGGGCGGAGGAGGAAACGCGGGCGCTGGTAGGTTGGTCAGTCCCGTCACGGGGTGGAACACATGTCCGCCGCGCGTCTCGTGCGTCAGGTGAGGAAGATCCGCTGGTGTCTGAACCGGAGCAGGCCGGTGCGCCCGAGCAGTCGGCGCTCGAGCACGAGCGCGGCTACGTCGCGATGCTCTACGAGCGCCTCGACGAGCGACGGCGGGACACCGCGCGCCGGCTCGCGGACGTCCTGCACGGCGAGACCGTCGGCACGCCCCAGGCGCTGACCGAGCGGGACGCCGCCGCGGCGATGTACACGGACCGGCTGGCCGCCCTGCGCGCCGCCGAGCACGGCCTGGCGTTCGGCCGCCTGGACACCGACGCGGAGGAGACCCGCTACATCGGCCGCCTCGGCCTGCTCGACGAGGACAACGAGTACGAGCCGCTGCTGATGGACTGGCGCGCCCCCGCGGCGCAGCCCTTCTACACCGCCACGGCCGCGTCGCCCGAGGGCGTCCGCCGCCGCCGGCACCTGCGCACCCGGGGCCGCACCGTCACCGCGGTCGACGACGAGGTCCTGGACCTGGCCGAGGCCGCGTCCACGACCAGCTCGGGCCTGACCAGCGAGGCCGCGCTGATGGCCGCGGTCACGGAGGCCCGCACCGGCCGGATGACGGACATCGTCGCCACCATCCAGGGCGAGCAGGACCGGATCATCCGCTCCAAGCCCTCCGGGGTGCTGGTCGTGCAGGGCGGCCCGGGCACCGGCAAGACGGCCGTCGCCCTGCACCGCGCGGCGTACCTGCTCTACACGCACCGGGACCGGCTGGCCCGCCGCGGCGTCCTCGTGGTCGGGCCGAACGCCACGTTCCTGCGCTACATCGGCCAGGTCCTGCCCTCCCTCGGCGAGACGAGCGTCGTGCTCGGCACCGTCGCGCAGCTCTTCCCCGGCCTGCACGCCCGCCGCACCGAGAGCGCCCGGACCGCCGAGGTCAAGGGCCGCGCGGACATGGCGGCGGTCGTCGCCGCGGCGGTGCGGGACCGGCAGCAGCTCCCGCGGCAGCCGATCCGGCTCGTCGTCGAGCAGCAGCAGGTGCGGCTGGACCGGGACGTCGCCAACCAGGCCCGCTCGCGGGCCCGGCGCTCGCGCAAGCCGCACAACGAGGCCAAGCGGCTCTTCCGCACCGAGGCAATCCGGCTGCTGGCGAACCAGGTGGCGGCGAACCTCGGTGGCCGTGGCCTGGTCGGTTCGGCGGACGTCGAGGACATCCGTGAGGAGCTCGGCGAGAGCACCGAGCTCAACCGCGAGCTGGACGCGCTGTGGCCCACGCTCTCCCCGGAGCGCCTGCTGACCGAGCTGTTCGCCGACCGGCGCCGGCTCAACTCGATCGCCCGGCGCATCCCGGCCGAGGAGCGCGCGCTGCTGGAGCGGCCCGCCCCCGGCGACGACGTCCCGTACGACCTGCGCTGGACGCCCGCGGACGTCCCGCTGCTCGACGAGGCCGCCGAGCTGCTCGGGGACGACGGCGCGGCCGCCCGCGCCGCCGCCCAGGCGGCGCTGCGCGAGGAGGTCGAGTACGCCCAGGGCGTGCTCGACGTGCTGGACCTGGAGGAGGAGCTGGACCCGGAGCTGGTGCGCGCCACGGACATCGTGGACGCGGATCGGCTCGCCGAGCGCATGCAGGTCCGGTCCTACGAGTCGACGGCGGACCGGGCGGCCTCGGACCGCGAGTGGACCTACGGCCACGTGATCGTCGACGAGGCGCAGGAGCTGTCCGCGATGGGCTGGCGGCTCATCATGCGCCGGGTGCCGAGCCGGTCGATGACCGTGGTCGGAGACGTCGCGCAGACCGGGGACCTCGCCGGCGCGGGCAGCTGGGGCCAGATGCTCTCGCCGTTCGTCGCGAACCGCTGGCGGCTCGAGCAGCTGACCGTGAACTACCGCACGCCCGCCGAGATCGCGGACGTCGCCGACGACGTCCTGGCGATGATCGACGCGAGCCTGGACCCGCCGAGCTCCGTGCGCAGCACCGGCGTCCCGCCGCGGGCCGTGGCCGTCGCCGCCGGGACGCTCGTGGGGTCGGACGGCGTCCTGGGCGAGCTGGTGGCCGAGGAGCGCGCGGCCGTGGGCGAGGGGCGGGTCGCGGTCCTGGTCCCGAACGCCCGGGTGCAGGAGCTGCGGATCGCGCTGCTCGGCGAGCCCGGCGCCCGCGCGGCGGCCGAGGCGGCCGACGGCGAGATCGACGACTTCGCGGACCCCGAGGACCTGGAGGCCCCGGTCGTCGTGCTGCCGGTGACGGCCGCCAAGGGCCTGGAGTTCGACTCCGTGGTGCTGGTGGAACCGGCCGAGGTGCTGGCCGAGTCGCCGCGTGGGCTCAACGACCTCTACGTCGCGATCACCCGCGCCACCCAGCGGCTCACCGTGGTGCACCACGACGAGCTGCCCGAGGCGCTCAAGCGGCTGCGCCGCGGATAGCCCCACGCCGATCGAGCAGAGCTGCCGGCCGCCACGCACAGGTCCGAACCTGTGCCGGTCCCGCCGAGCCTGTGCCGGCTCAGGCCGCGGCCCCCGCCTCCGTCGCGGCCCGCAACAGGCCCGAGACGAGTCGCAGGTCCGTGGCGTCCTGCTCGGGATGCCACTGCACGCCGACGACGAACCGCTGCCCGCCGAGCTCGATCGCCTCGACGACGTCGTCGTCGGCCCGGGCGGAGACCCGCAGCCCCTCCCCGAGCCGGTCGACGGCCTGGTGGTGGTGGCAGCGGACCCGGGCCTCCTCGCCCACCAGCGTGCGGACCAGGGTGTCCCGCTCGGTGCGGACCTCGATCTCGCCGTACGCCGTGGGTTCCGGGCCGTGCCGCACATGTCCGACGACGTCCGGGATGTGCTGGTGCAGCGTCCCGCCGAGGGCGACGTTGAGCAGTTGGTGGCCGCGGCACACGGCCAGCACCGGGACGTCCCGCTCCAGGGCCCGGCTCAGGACGGCCAGCTCGGCCTCGTCCCGCTCGGTGCGCGCCGGGACGGTCTGCGGGCCGGTCTCGGCGCCGTAGCGGCCGGGGTCGACGTCCGGGCCGCCGGAGATGATGAGCGCGTCCAGCCGGTCCACGGCGCCCGCGGACAGCGGGATCGGCGGCAGGACGACCGGGACGCCCCCGGCCGCCGTCACCACGTCGACGTAGGTGCGGGGGAGCAGCACGGTGTCGTGCTCGAACGGGACGTACCGGGCGATCTCGCCGTAGCCCGTGATCCCGACGACCGGCCCGCCGCCTGCACTGCGTCGCTGCATCCGCTCACTCACCCCGCGTCTCCCGCCACCGCGGCGAGTACCTCGTCGCCGTACTTGGCCAACTTGTTCTCCCCGACGCCGCTGACCGTGCCCAGCTGGTCCAGGGACGTCGGCGCCAGCGCCGCGACGGCCCGGAGCGTGGCGTCGTGGAAGATCACGTAGGCGGGCACGCCCTGCTCCTTCGCGGTGGCGCCGCGCCAGGCCCGCAGCCGCTCGAACACCGGCTGGGCCGTGGGCGCGAGGTCCGCGACCGGGGCGCTCGACCGCGAGGACCGCCTGGTGCGGGTGCGCTCCGGGTCCTTGCGGAGCATGACCTGCCGGTCGCCCTTGAGCACCGCCGAGCTCTCCGCCGTCATCGCCAGGGTCTGGTAGGCCCCGCCGACGGCGAGCAGGCCCCGGGCCAGGAGCTGGCGGATCACCCCGCGCCACTCGACGTCCCCCAGCTCGGTGCCGATGCCGAAGGTGGAGAGCGCGTCGTGCCCGGACTGCTCGACCTTCGGGGTCCGCTTGCCCACCAGGATGTCCACGACCTGCCCGGCGCCGAAGCTCTGGTTGCGCTCGTGCTTGAGCCGCCAGACCGTGGAGAGGACCTTCTGGGCGGGGACGGTGCCGTCCCAGGACTCCGCGGGTGTCAGGCACGTGTCGCAGTTCCCGCAGGGCTCGGACTGCTGGCCGAAGTAGTTCAGCAGCTGTGTCCGCCGGCACTCGACGGTCTCGCAGAGCGCCAGCATCGCGTCGAGGTGCTGGGCCAGCCGGCGGCGGTGCGCCAGGTCCCCCTCGGACTCGTCGATCATCTTGCGCTGCTGCACGACGTCCGCGAGCCCGTACGCCAGCCACGCCGTGGACGGCAGCCCGTCCCGGCCCGCGCGGCCGGTCTCCTGGTAGTAGCCCTCGACGGACTTCGGCAGGTCCAGGTGGGCGACGAACCGGACGTCCGGCTTGTCGATCCCCATCCCGAACGCGATGGTGGCGCACATGACCACGCCCTCCTCGCGGAGGAACCGGGACTGGTTGCGCGCGCGGACACCGGCGTCGAGCCCCGCATGGTAGGGCAGCGCCGGGATGCCCTGCGCGGCGAGGAACTCCGCGGTCTGCTCGACGGACTTGCGGGAGAGGCAGTAGACGATGCCCGCGTCCCCGGGGTGCTCGGTGCGGATGAGCTCCAGGAGCTGCTTGCGGGGCTCGTTCTTCGGCGCGATCCGGTACTGGATGTTCGGCCGGTCGAAGCTCGCGACGACGTGCTTGGCGCTCGTCAGGTCCAGCCGTTGCGCGATCTCGGTGCGGGTGTGCTCGGTGGCCGTCGCGGTGAGCGCGATCCGCGGGACGTCCGGCCAGCGCTGGTGCAGGTCCGAGAGCATCAGGTAGTCCGGCCGGAAGTCGTGCCCCCACTGCGAGACGCAGTGCGCCTCGTCGATGGCGAACAGCGCGACCGTGCCGCGGTCCAGCAGGCTCAGCGTGGACGGGACGCGCAGCCGTTCCGGGGCGAGGTAGAGCAGGTCCAGCTCGCCGCCGAGGAAGGCGCGTTCGGTGTCCCGGCGCTCGTCCGGGTTCTGGGTGGAGTTCAGGAAGCCGGCCCGGACGCCCAGATTGCGCAGCGCGTCCACCTGGTCCTGCATGAGCGCGATCAGCGGCGAGACCACGACCCCGGTTCCAGGCCTGACCAGCGCAGGGACCTGGTAGCAGAGGGACTTGCCACCGCCGGTGGGCATGAGGACGAGCGCGTCGCCGCCCGCGCACACGTGCTCGACGACCTCCTGCTGCGGGCCGCGGAACGCGTCGTAGCCGAAGACCCGGTTCAGGACCTCCAGCGGGGTGCGAGCGGCGGTGGGGGCTCCGGGGGTGCTCACGTCCCCGATCGTACGAGACGCGGCTTCGCCGCCCGTGCGCGAACAACGTTGTTCCCACGACGGTTACCGCGTACGAGCACCTCAGCCGCCCGTGTCCCGCCTTGCCCGGTTCCCCCGCCGGTGCGATCGTCGGCCGATGGCCATCGACTCGTTGCCCGGGGACTTCTTCCACTACGCCGACGCGCTCACCGACGACGAGCAGAAGGTGCTCGCCCGCGTCCGCGAGTTCTGCCGCAGCGAGATCGCCCCGATCGCGCTCGACGCCTGGACGAAGGCCGAGTTCCCGCACGACATCGTTCCGCGCTTCGCCGCCCTGGACATCGCCGCGCTGCCCTACGAGGGCCTCGAGGGGCCGGCCGCGCGGCGCACACTGATCGGGTTCCTGTCGTTGGAGCTGGCGCATGCGGACCCGTCGCTGAACAGCTTCTTCGGCATCCACAACGGCCTCGCGATGGGCAGCATCGACCTCTGCGGCTCCGCCGAGCAGCGCGAGCGGTGGCTCCCGCCGATGGGCCGGATGGAGAAGATCGGCGCGTTCGGGCTGACCGAGCCGCACGGCGGGTCCGACGTCGCGCAGGGCCTGGAGACCACCGCCCGCCGCGAGGGCGACGAGTGGGTCCTGAACGGGGAGAAGCGCTGGATCGGCAACGGGACGTTCGCCGACCTCGTCGTCGTCTGGGCCCGGGACGTCACCGACGAGCCGGAGAAGGGGCCGGTCCGGGGGTTCGTCGTGGAGCAGGACAACCCCGGCATGACCACCACGAAGATCGAGAACAAGATCGCGCTGCGGACGGTGCAGAACGCGGACATCGTGCTGACGGACTGCCGGGTCCCGGAGTCCGACCGGCTGCAGGAGGCGAACTCGTTCAAGGACACGAACAAGGTCCTGCGGCGCACCCGCGGCGGCGTGGCCTGGGGCGCCACCGGCACGATGATGGCGGCGTACGAGATCGCGCTGGACTACGCCGGGGAACGCGAGCAGTTCGGCCGCCCGATCGCCGGGTTCCAGCTGGTCCAGGACCTGCTCGTGCGCATGCTGGGCAACGTGACGGCCTCGCTGGGCATGGCCGTGCGCCTCGCCGAGATGCAGGACGCCGGCACCGCGAAGGACGAGCACGCCGCGCTGGCCAAGGAGTTCACCACGACCAGGATGCGCGAGACGGTGTCCCTGGCCCGGGAGGTCGTGGGCGGCAACGGGGTGGTGCTGGACTACGGCGTCGCCAAGTACTTCGCCGACGCCGAGGCGCTCTACTCCTTCGAGGGCACCAGGCAGATCAACACCCTGGTCGTCGGCCGCTCGATCACGGGCCACTCGGCGTTCGTGTGATGCGCGTCAGCGCAAAGACTCGCGCCAGGCCTCGTGCAGGTCCGCGTACTCACCAGCCCTCGCCAGCAGCTCGGCCGGGGAGCCGTCCTGGACCACCCGTCCGTCCGCCATCACCAGCACCCGGTCCGCGATCCGCACGGTCGAGAGCCGGTGGGCGATGATCACCGCGGTGCGCCCCGCGAGGACCGTCTCCAGCGCGTCCTGAACGGCCCGCTCCGACGGGACGTCCAGCGACGACGTCGCCTCGTCCAGCAGGACGACGGCCGGGTCCGCCAACACGATCCGGGCCAGCGACACCAGCTGGCGCTGGCCCGCGGAGAGCCGCCCGCCGCGCTTGCGGACGTCCGTTTCCAGCCCCTGGGGCAGCTGCTCGACGAACGGCCGCGCCCCGACGGCGTCGAGGGCGGCCTCGATCTCCGCGCGGGTCGCGTCAGGCCGGCCCATCGCGACGTTGTCCGCCACCGAGCCGGAGAACAGGAACGACTCCTGCGTGATCATCACCAGCGCCCTGCGGAGGTCCGCGTCCGCGAGGTCCCGCAGGTCCACGCCGTCGAGCCGGACCGCGCCGAGCGTCGGGTCGTAGAACCGGGCCGCGAGCTTGGCCAGCGTGGACTTGCCCGCGCCCGTCGCCCCGACGAGCGCGACGGTCTGCCCGGGCGGGACCCGAAGGGTGAACTCCGGCAGCACCGTCCGGTCCGCCGCGCGGGCGTAGGCGAAGCCGACCCCGTCGAAGACGAGCTCGCCGCGGACCGGCGACGGCAGGGCCTTCGGGTCCGCGGGCTCCGGCAGCCCGACCGGCGTCTCCAGCAGCGACGACAGCTTCTCCAGCGCCGCGGCCGCGGACTGGTAGGCGTTGAGGAACTGGGCCAGGTCGTCGAGGGGATCGTAGAAGCGGCGCAGGTACAGCAGGAACGCCGTCAGCGCGCCCAGCTCCAGCGCCCCGCCGGACACCCGGAACGCCCCGATCAGCAGGACAAGCGCGAGCGTCAGGTTGCCGACCGCCCGCACCGCCGCCACGAACCACGCGACCGTGAGCAGCGCCTGCGCGTTCGCGTCCCGGTACTGCGCGTTCAGCCCGTCCATGATCGACGAGTTGCGGGCCTCGCGGCGGTACGCCTGGACGGCGCGGATGCCGTTCATGGACTCGACGAAGTGCACGATCACCCGCGCCACCCAGGTGCGGGTGCGCCGGTAGCCGGCCCGCGAGCTGCGCTGGAACCAGCGCGTGAGCAGCACCATCGGCACGAACCCGGCCAGCACGACACAGGCGAGCACCGGGTCGATCACCAGCAGCAGCACGGTGATCCCGACCAGCGAGAGCAGCGCGCCGAGCAGCTTGTCCAGACCCTGGGCGAGGAGGTCGTCGATCGAGTCGACGTCGCTGGTCAACCGGGAGATCAGCCGGCCGGACGTGTAGGACTCGTGGAAGTCCAGGGGGAGCCGCTGCGCGTGCCGGAAGACCCGGTTCCGCAGGTCCAGCAGCAGGTCCTGGCCCACCCGGCCGGACAGCCGCAGGAACGCCGCACGCAGCCCCGCCCCGGCGATCCCGCATCCGGCGTACCCGGCGATCGCCCAGGCCAGCGGGCCGGCGCGGCCGTCGAGCGCGGCGGGCACCCCGGTGTCGATCGCCAGCGCGACGAGCAGCGGCCCGGTGAGCAGCACCGCGTTCTCGACGACCAGCAGCGCCATCGCGAGCGCGGCGGCCGCCCGGTGCGGGCGCAGCAGGGACCAGAACAGGGTGCGGGCGCCGCGGGCCAGCGTGAGGCCCGCGGCGTGCGTGACCTCGTCCGGCTCGTCGCCCACGCCGCGCCAGGAGAGATCGACGCTCATCGCCGGGCCACCTCCTCCTCGGGGTTGCTCAGCAGGTCCCGGTACTCCGCGTTCCCCGCCAGCAGCTCGCGGTGCGTCCCGACCGCGGCGATCCGGCCGTCGGACAGCAGCGCCACCCGGTCCGCCAGCTGCACCGTCGACGGCCGGTGCGCCACGACCAGCGCGGTCACCCCGCCCAGCAGCCGGCGCAGCGCCGCCTCCACCTGGGCCTCGGTGTGGACGTCCAGGGCGGACAGCGGGTCGTCGAGCACCAGGACGGGCGGCCGCCCGATCACCGCGCGGGCGAGCGCGAGCCGCTGCCGTTGCCCGCCGGAGAGGGAGAGGCCCTGCTCGCCGATGCGGGTGTCCAGGCCCCAGGGAAGGGCCGCCACGAACCCGTCCGCGCCCGCGACGCGCAGCGCCTCCCAGACGTCCTCCGACGACGCGCCCGGCGTCCCGAGCGCCACGTTCTCCCTGACGCTCGCCGAGATCAGCACCGGGTCCTCGAACGCCGTCGCGACGAGGCACCGCAGGTCCGCGAGCCGCAGCCGCCGGACGTCGACACCGTCGAGCAGCACCGCGCCGCCGGTCACGTCCTCGAGCCGCCCGACCAGCGACGTCAGCACGGTCTTGCCCGAACCCGTCGCCCCGACCAGCGCCATCGTCTCGCCCGGCCGGACCGTCAGCGAGAGCCCGCGCAGCACCTCGCGGGCCTCGCCCGAATGCTCGTCGGCCCCCTGCCCGTCGACGGAGTGGCGGAACCGCACGTCGCGGAACTCGATCTCACCGCGCACCGGGTGGGCCGGCGGCACCGGGTCGGCGGGATCGGTGATCGCCGGCTCGACGTCCATGACCTCGTAGTACCGGCGGGTCGCGGCGGCCGCGTTGCCCGCCTCGGTGAGCAGCCAGCCGAGCGAGGCGATCGGCCAGTACAGGTACATCATCACGGTGACGGCCGCGACGAGCGTGCCGAGCGTCAGCGAGCCCTGCGCCACCCCGAGCGCGCCGAGGCCGAGGATCAGCGCGATCGCCGCCTCGGGCACCAGGATCAGCACGCACCACAGCGCGGCCTGCAGCCGGACCTTCCGCAGCTCGGTGCCGCGGAGCCCGCGGGCGTCCGCCGTGAACCGGTTCGCCATCTCCCGGCCGCGGCCGAGCGACTTCAGCACCCGGATCCCGAGCGCGGACTCCTCGACGACCGTCGCGAGGTCCCCGGCCTGGTCCTGCGCCGAGCGCGCGGCCAGGGAGTAGCGACGCTCGAAGTACCGCGTGAGCAGCACGAGCGGGATCGCGACGACCGCGATCGCGGCGCCCAGCAGTGGGGACAGGACCGTCAGCACCCCGACGCCGACCACCGCCGTCACCGCGTTGACCACCAGGAAGATCCCGGAGAACGCGAGGAAGCGGCGCAGCGTCGACAGGTCCTGGACCGCCCGGGACAGCAGCTGCCCGGACGGCCAGCGGTCGTGGAACGCCACCGGCAGGTCCTGCAGGTGGGCGTAGAGGTCGGCGCGCATCGTCGCCTCGATCAGGGTGGTCGGGCGGGCGACCAGCCGGCGCCGCCACAGCAGCAGCAGCGCCTCGAGGAGGCCGAACGCGAGCACGCCGAGCACGAGCGAGGGCAGCGAGCCGAGGTCGCCGCGGGCGATCGGGCCGTCGACGATCCGGCGGGTGAGCAGCGGGATGGCGAGGGCGGCCAGGCTGCTCGCGAGCGCGGCCACCCCGGACCCGAGCAGGGCCCGGCGGTGCGGGCGGACAGGGGAGGCCAGGCGACGGAGTTCGGCCAGGGAGGTCGACCGCGCCGCCGGCCCCGGAAGGGAGCACGTCATGGTTCCTTCCAGAGTACGAACGGGATCGACCGACCGCACCCGGTTTGCCGCAGGCGGAGCGGGCCCGGGGGCGACGAGTGATCAACGTGTCCTCGCGGCAGCCGCGGCGGGGGTGTAGCACTGTGAGCAGCAGACGCGCGCCCGACCGCGGCGCACGACCGGGAGAGGACCCTCAGGTGACCCTGAAGATCGGCTACAAGGCCTCGGCGGAGCAGTTCGGGCCCCGGGACCTGGTGGAGTACGCGGTGCGGGCGGAGGAGGTGGGCCTGGACAGCGTGTGGGTGTCGGACCACTTCCTGCCGTGGCGGCACAACGGCGGGCACGCCCCGTCGGCGCTGACCTGGATGGCCGCGGTGGGGGAGCGCACCAGCCGGGTGCAGATCGGGACGAGCGTGACCACGCCGACGTTCCGGTACAACCCGGCGGTGATGGCGCAGACGTTCGCCACGATGGCGTGCCTCTACGACAATCGGATCATCCTGGGGGCGGGTACCGGCGAGGCGCTCAACGAGATCGCGGTGTCCGGGATGGAATGGCCGGACTTCAAGGAGCGCTTCGCCCGGCTCCGCGAGGCCGTGACGCTGATGCGGACGCTGTGGACCGAGACCAACGTCGACTTCGACGGCGAGTACTACAAGCTGGTCAACGCGAGCATCTACGACCGCCCTGACACCCCGGTCCCGGTCTACATCGCCGCGGGCGGCCCGGTGGTGGCGCGGTACGCCGGCAGGTCCGCGGACGGGTTCATCTGCACGTCGGGCAAGGGCATGGAGCTCTACACCGACAAGCTGCTCCCGGCGGTGGCGGAGGGCGCGGCGAAGGCGGAGCGGGACCCGGCCGAGATCGACAAGATGATCGAGGTCAAGTTCTCCTACGACCGGGACCCCGACGCCGCGCTGGAGAACACCCGGTTCTGGGCGCCGCTGTCGCTGACCGCGGAGCAGAAGCACACGGTGGACTCGGCGGAGGAGATGGAGCGCCTGGCCGACGAGCTGCCGATCGAGCAGGTCGCGAAGCGGTGGATCGTGGCCTCGGATCCGGACGAGGCGGTCGCGCAGGTCAAGCCCTACCTCGACGCGGGGCTCAACCACCTGGTCTTCCACGGCCCCGGCCACGACCAGGAACGGTTCCTCACCCAGTTCTCCGAGGACGTCATGCCGAGGCTCCGCGCGCTCGGGGGCTGAGCCGGGTTTCGGGAGACGACGGTCACTCCGGTGCCTCGTTCCGAACGGTCAGACCTGACTGTTACCGTCCGGTCACCGAGGAACGGGGCGCCGGTGCCCCGTCGGTGAGGAGCAGTGCGATGACGGCGTCACTTCGAGGACGGACGATCCTCATGTCCGGCGGCAGCCGGGGTATCGGGCTGGCCATCGCGGTCGCCGCGGGCCGGGAGGGCGCGAACGTCGCCCTGCTGGCCAAGACGGACCAGCCCGACCCCCGCCTCCCCGGCACCGTGCACACGGCCGTCGCGGAGATCGAGGAGGCCGGCGGGAAGGCCGTCGCGATCGTCGGGGACGTGCGGGAGCCCGCGGACGTCGAGCGCGCCGCCACCACCGCGGCGGAGACGTTCGGCGGCATCGACATCGTTGTCAACAACGCCAGCGCCCTGAACACCTCCGGCACCGCCGAGCTGCCGATCAAGCGCTACGACCTGATGCAGCAGATCAACTCCCGCGGCACCTTCCTGCTCACCCAGACCGCGCTGCCGCACCTGCGGAAGTCCGATGCGGCGCGCATCCTCACGCTCTCGCCCCCGCTGAGCCTGGACCCGAAGTGGCTGGGGAGGTTCCCGGCCTACATGCTCTCCAAGTACGGGATGTCGCTGCTCACGCTCGGATTCGCGGAGGAGTTCCGGGCGGACGGGATCGCCGCGAACTGCCTGTGGCCGGAGACGACGATCGCCACCGCCGCGGTGATCAACCTGCTCGGCGGCGACGAGGCCGCCTCCCGCTCGCGGACGCCGGAGATCATGGCGGACGCCGCGGTGGCAGTGCTCAAGCGCGGCCCCGAGGTCACCGGCCGGACCTTCCTGGACGTCGACGTGCTGGCCGAGGAGGGCGTGACCGACCTGTCCCGCTACGGCGGCGGGGACGAACCCGAGATGGACTTCTTCGTGGAGAGGGACCGATGACCGCCCCGATCACCGCACTGGACGGCCGCGTGCTTCGCTGCCGCATCGCCGCCGGCAAGGCCGGCACCCTCGACGGCGAGGCGATGACCGCCGTCGCCGAGACGCTCCGCGGGCTGGTGACGGCCGAGCAGGCCGCGGAGCAGGGCGTCGGCGCGATCCTGCTGGCCCACGACGGCGGAAGCTTCTGCACCGGCGGGGACGTGCGGGCCTTCGAGGGCGCGGAGGACCGCGGTGCGTACGTGAAGCAGCTCGCGGACACCTTCCACGAGTTCCTCGAGGCCTACGTGCACTGCGCGGTGCCCAGCGTCGCCGGGGTCCAGGGCTGGGCCGCGGGCGCCGGGATGAGCGTCGTGCTGGCCACGGACATCGTCGTCGCGGGCCGCTCGACCAAGCTGCGTCCGGCGTACCCGGGCATCGGGTTCTCGCCCGACGGCGGGATGAGCTGGACGCTGCCCCGCATCGTCGGGCACGGGCGGGCGCGGCAGATCCTGCTGACGGACCAGGTGCTCGAGGCCGACGCGCTGCTGGACACCGGCATCGCCGCGTCGGTGGTCGAGGACGCGGAGCTGGCGGCGGAGGCCGAGCGGACCGCGCACCGCCTCGCCCAGGGCCCGACCGCCGCCCTCGGCCGGATCAAGCGGCTCCTCGCGGACAGCTGGGCCGCGGACCTGCGGACCCAGCTGGACGCCGAGGCCGCCGCGATCTCGGCGAGCGCCTCCGGCGCGGAGGGCGCCGAGGGGCTCGCCTCGTTCGTGGGCAAGCGCGTCCCCCGGTTCCACCAGTAGGGCTTAGGAGGACGCTGAACGACTCGGCCTACTGCGCGGCGCCCAGGCAGCGCCCTCCTAGCCCTTCTTCGACGACGCGGGGATCGGGGTGAGGACCGCCTTCCGGTAGATCTTCATCCCGTACCGGTTCACCGCGGTCCGGATGAGCCCGAAGATCGCGCCCTGCAGCGTCGCCGCGAGGAGCACCTCGCGGGTGCTGTACTTCGGGGACAGCGGCTCCGGGGTCTCGTCCTCGTTGGACAGACGCTTCCAGATCAGGTCGAAGACCTGCCCCGCGATCAAGCCGCCCACCAGCCCGGACACCACGCCGACCGGCTTGTAGGCGAGTCTGAGCGCGCCCGGCAGGTCCTCGCCGGTCGCCTCCACCGTCTCCTCGCGGTGCTCGGGCTCCACCTTCGAGCCGGCCCGGTCCTTCAGCTCCGCGGCCTTCTGGTTGAGCGCGTTCGCGATGTCGCCGGCCTTGTCCGCAATCGTCATGCCCGCGCTTACCCGCTGGTCGGCCGGGTCACACGCCCGGTCGACGGGGTTTGACCTGGGCGGCGGCGGGAATTCCGGGGCAGCACGTCGGCAGGCGCCCGGCTGCCGGACGGAGGAGGGAGATCCCGTGACGTCGCACCGTCCGGCCCCCACCGGGAGCTCCCGCATCGGCACCACCGGAGCGTCCCGTGGTGCCGGCCTCCGGCGCACCCCGCGCCTCGAGCTCCGGCACATGGCGAACCCGCGGGAGCTCGCCCGGATGCGCGCCCTCATCGAGGGGTGGGCGGGCGAGGTCGGCCTCACCGCGGACGAGCTGGTGGACCTGCAGCTCGCGGTGGGGGAGGCGGCGGCCAACGGCGTCGAGCACGCCTACCGCGGCCGCCCGCCCGGGCCCGTCGAGATCGACCTGGAGCTGCGGGACCGGGGGAGCTCCGGCGGCGCCGTCGTCGTGCGGGTGCTGGACCACGGCTTCTGGCGTCCGGCGCCGGTGGAGGCGGGCCCGCGCGGCCGCGGGCTCTCGTTGATCCGGACGCTGTCGGCCGGGCTGGACGTGTCCCCCACGGGCGGCGGCACCGAGGTGTCGTTCGAGATCCCGGTCGACCGTGCGGCCTAGGCCTGCACCGGGACAGGAGCGCCGGTTCGCGAACCGTCCGATCGGGTATCCGGCGGACATGGCCGGGTCCACCCACGACGATCGTCGTCCGCACCGCGTCCGGGCGTGGGTCTCCGCCGGCACCGTTCCCGTCCTGCTGGCCGCGGCCGTCCTGGTGTTCCTGGCCGGCTACCCGGCGTTCAGCGTCGTGCTGGCGGTCCTGGCCGTCTTCGGCGTCGCGGACTCGCTGTACATGGCCCGCCGCCGGAGTCGTTCGCCGGAGAGCTGAGCCGACCGAGCCGGGCCGGGCCGAGCCCGGACCGACCGGGCCCCGACATGCGGAACGGCCCCGGGAACCTGTGCAGGTTCCCGGGGCCGTCGTGCGGGAGGAGGGTGGTCAGCGACCGGGGACCGAACCGCCGGTGACGAGGCGGCGGACGCCGCCCTGGCCGGCGGGCCGGGCCGCGCGCAGCTGCGGCAGCATCACGGCGGAACGCTGGGTCGGGCGACGGAAGCCGCGCATCACGGGCCACGCGGCCGACGGCGGGAACAGGTTGTCCATGCCGGCCGGCACCGGGCCGCCGATGCTGGAGCGCAGCAGCTCCTGGTAGGCGTCGTACTGGGCGACCGCGGCGACGACGTCGCCCTGGGCCAGGTGGGCCTCGATCAGGGCGCGCCGGGCGCTGTCGCGGCTGGGGGCCTGCGCGACGGCGATCTCGGCGATCTCGACGGCGTCGGCGTGCAGGCCGGCCTCGCTGAGCTTGCCGACGAGCTGCTCGAGGGCGGAGAGCCGGAGCTGGCGGAAACGCTCACGCTCGACGGCGATCCAGGGGGAGGTCCACGAGGGCAGGATGTCCTCGCTGAGCAGGTCCACGTGGGGGCGCTCGTCCAGGCGGCCGCCGCCGGCGAAGGCCCGGATGAGCAGCATGGCGTCGGAGAGGTCGACCTCGACGTCCTCGCTCAGCGAGAGCGCGGCGGACTCGTCCTCGGCGCCCTCGAGCAGGCCGGGTACGTCCACGGCGGCGAGGGCCTCGGTGAGCAGCCGGGCCGCGGAGGCGGCGGGCCCCCCGGGCCACAGGTCCGCGGCGAGACCCGCGCGCGACTGGGGCCGCGGGTGCACGGCGAGGTAGGCGACGACGCGACGCGCATCCACACCCAGCGGCACGGTGGCGCCGTCCGAGTGGAGGGTGAACGAACCGAGCACCGTGATGCGGTGACAGGATCGGGTCGCGAAGGATCGACGGTGACCGTCAGACAACATGGGTATCCCCGTAAATGATGGCACGTGGTGGTTCATGTGGTGGCCGCTCGGCACGCCCCTGACGCCTGGGCCGTCGAACAGTGTTCTCCGACCCGCCGGAATTGCCAAGAGGCTGTTTCGTCACAGTTACACGCCGCGATCACGACCACTACGCCGCAGGTACGGCCATCCGAGTGATGGTGCGTAGCGATCATATCTCAGGGTCGCGCGTGCATCCGCACGTGGGTGCCCGAGGCGTCCCGCCAGACGTGCAGCAGGTCGCACAGCTGCCGTGCGATCCACACCCCGCGGCCCCGCGGGTCCTTCGGGTGCGGTGCCTTCAGGCCGGGCAGCCGCTCACCCAGCGTGCCGCCGTCGTGCACCTCGCAGACCAGCTCCGTCGGCGAGGCCCACAGGCACAGCTCCGCGTCCGCCGTCCCGTGCTCGACCGCGTTGGTGGCCACCTCGTTGACCGCGAGCACCAGGTCCTCGCCCCGGGCCCGCTCGAACCCGACCAGCCCGACCGCCGTCTCGACGGCCCCCCGGACGTCGTGCAGCTGCCAGGAGTTGTACGTCAACCGCAGGTCGGGCGGTCCCAGCACGACCGGCGACTGCGCCGGACGGCTCCGCAGGACCTCCACCGGACACCGGTGCGCGGGGTTCTCGCGGAGCTCACCCCCGGCGAGGAGCAGCGCGTGGTTCGCCCGCGCGCCCTCCAGCACCTCCAGGTGCAGCGGGTACGACGGGTAGAAGCAGACCATGGTGACGTCCAGGTCCGCGACCGCCACGTTCAGTGCCGCGTCCAGCTCGGTCCAGTAGCTGCCGTCGGCGCCGTCGAGTCGCTCGTCGTGCACGGCGACGACGGTGACCGCCGGCTCGTCCCGGCACAGCATCCGCAGCTCGCGGCCGCGCAGGGCGGCGGTGGTCTGGCCGGACCCCTCCGCGGCACCGGACACCGAGCTCACCGGGGGGACCGCGGGCGCGAGCGAGACGAGCTCGGCGCTCCCGACGGCGCCCCGGATCGCCTGCTCGACGACACCCGGCACGGTCAGCGCCACCCGCTCCCCGCGGTCGAGCGCCTCGCGGACCAGCGGCACGGCCTGGGCGAGGAGGTCGTCCGTCGTGTCGTGGAACGCGACGGCGTGCCGAAGGGCGAGGCCCGCGGGGGTGCGGGGGGTGACCTTCACTCGGGGTCCTCCTCCTCGGCCACCCCGGGCTCGGGGAGCTCCTCGATGGCCAGCTGCCGGGCGAACGCCGCGCCGCAGCGGTCGAACACGCGCTGGACCCGGGGCCGCACCCCGGTCAGGACGAGCCGGTGGGTGTCCGGGAAGCCCTCCGCCACCTGCACCATGCTCACCGCCGTCGTCACGTCCAGGAACCGCAGGGACGCGAGGTTGAGCACGATGTCGTTCGGGGCGTTCGGCGCGCGCAGGACCTTGTCCAGGTCCCCGAGCAGCAGCGTCGTGATCATGGGCCGGTTGCTGTGGTCGATCTCGCCGGCCAGCCGGGCCCGGCCCAGCCCGGTTCGGGTGATCCGAAGCAGGCCGTCGTCGTAGGCGGCCGGCGCGGTGACCTCCGCACGGTGCACGGCGCGCATCTCCTCGATCTGCTCGTCGGTGTACCGGGTGCGGTCGTAGAGGCACAGGGCGCGGGCCGAGTCCCGCTTGCGCACCACCTCGTCCAGCACCGCGTCGTAGCTGCTCAACGGGATCCCGGCGGGGCGGGCCGCGCCGTAGCTCATCTGGCCGGTCATCCGGAACCCCGCCCAGCCGTCCCGCTCGGAGAGGTCGATGTAGCTGTTCAGCAGCTCCTGGACAGCCGGCAGCGGGGCGTGGAAGGCGCCGCGGGTGACGTCCGAGGTGACGATCTCGAGCTGGCCGCGGCGCAGGGGACCCGCGACCGGGACGCGGTCGTCCACGAGGCGTCCGAGGACCGCGTCCGAGGTCCCGTCGTCGAAGTAGTAGACCTTCTCGCCCCGCGCGAGGCCGGCGGCGAGGAAGGCCGCCGTCAGCTCCCAGAGCTGCTCGTCACTGACCGGCACCGCGCACGCGTGATCGGCGGATGTCAGTTCATCCGTCGCTCCCACCAGTGCGTCCCCGCCGTTCGCGCTGCGTGACAAGTGCTCGTGTGAGCACTGTAAAGCGGACCCCACGGGGCCTGCCGCCCGTTGTGGGGGTGGGCCGCGCCGAACCGTCGACCAGCCGCGACGAGTGGTGAGATCAGCGGTCGGGCGGGCCGGGCCTCAGGGGGCCAGCGGCGGGACGAGGGCCTCCACCAGGTGCGGGCCGGGCTCGGCGGCTGCCCGGCGCAGCGCGTCCGCGAGCTCCTCGGCCGTCGTCACCCGCACCGCCGGAACCCCCATGCCGGTCGCGATCGAGACGAAGTCCAGCCGCGGGTCCCCGAGGTCCAGCAGCCGCCGGGCCGGGGAGCCCGCCGCCGGGGCGGTCGCGCCCACGTTCGCGAGCTCCAGGCGCAGGATCGCGTAGGCGGCGTTGTTGAAGACGATCGTGGTCACGTCCAGCTGCTCGCGCGCGTGCGTCCACAGTGCGGAGATCGTGTACATCGCGCTCCCGTCCGCCTCCAGACACCAGACGGGCCGGTCCGGGCAGGCGACGGCGGCGCCCGTCGCGGCGGGCAGGCCGTAGCCGATGGCCCCGCCGGTGAGGGTCAGCACGTCGTGCCGCGGTGCGCCGGCCGTCATG
Organism: Pseudonocardia sp.; assembly: GCF_025465255.1. Lineage (GTDB taxonomy): Bacteria > Actinomycetota > Actinomycetes > Mycobacteriales > Pseudonocardiaceae > Pseudonocardia. The sequence goes on along the minus strand of NZ_JAODNI010000004.1, from coordinate 33,315 downwards.
GCGGGGAGCGCGAAACCGGACGTCACCGACTCGTCGACGACGATCGCCCGCTCCGGCAGCAGCGCCCCGACCACCTGCGCCACGGACTGCGCGGTCAGCTCGCCGCTCGGCAGCCCGGGCCGGGCGGGCCCGGCGAGGACCGGTTCGGCGTCCCCGGCGACGAGGTCCGCGAGCGCCCGCAGCCCGGCCGCGCCCGGGCCGCCGTGCGTGGCCACCTCGTGCACCTCGCAGCCCTCGGGGAACAGCACGCTCGGCGTGTCCGGGTAGCCGAAGAAGCTGACGGGCGCGGCCGCCCCGGCGAGGATCAGGTGCCGGGTGCCGGCGAGCTGGCGCAGCGCGCCCTGCACGGCGTAGGCGAGCCGCTCGAAGGCCGGCAGGCCCGCACCGCGCTCGTGCCGGGCGGGGAAGGTCTCGACCAGGACCTGGGCGCCGGTGGCGGCCGCGATCCGGCTCGCCGCCAGCAGGCCCTCCTCGCGGGTGGCGTCGCCGCCGATCAGGATCGTGCAGCGCTCGCCCTCCGTCATCGAACCCAGCGCCTTCGCCGCGGCCTCCAGCGCGTCGGCGTCCACCGCGCCGCGGCCGAGCGGGGTGCCCGGGGTGACCCCGGCGGCCGCGCCGCCCTCGTCCTCGGTCCAGGAGACGTCCGCCGGCAGGATCAGCGTGGCGACCTGCCCGGCCGCCTGTATCCCGCCGCCGACGGCCGCGGCGACGGCGTCCGCCGCGTCCGGTCCGACCTCCGCCGGGCTCGCGCTGCGCCGCACCCAGCCGGAGACGGTGCCGGCGACCGCGTCGATGTCCGACTCCAGCGGCGCGTCGAGCGGCTTGTGGAACGTCGCGTGGTCCCCGACCACGTTCACCACGGGCGAGCCGGCGCGGCGGGCGTTGTGCAGGTTCGCGACCCCGTTGCCGAGGCCGGGGCCGAGGTGCAGCAGCGTGGCCGCCGGCTTCCCGGCCATCCGGGCGTAGCCGTCCGCCGCGCCCGTCGCGACGCCCTCGAACAGGGTCAGCACCCCGCGCATCTCCGGGACCGTGTCCAGGGCCGCGACGAAGTGCATCTCGGACGTGCCGGGGTTGGCGAAGCAGACGTCCACACCGCCGCCGAGCAGGGTGCGCAGGAGCGCTTCCGCGCCGTTCATGTCGTGTCCTCCGAGGACGGGGAGATGTCGGGGTTGAGGATGCCGTGCGGGTCGAACGCCGCCTTCGCCCGCGCGAGCAGGGCGAGCGTCGCCGGGCCGGTGAGCTCCCGGTGGTGGCGGCGCTCGCTCCGCCCGACGCCGTGCTCACCCGAGATCGGGCCGTCCAGCTCGCGGCCGGCCCGGAAGACCTCGCCCAGCAGGCGGTGGCGGGTGTCGTCGTCGGGCTCGAAGACGGGCAGGTGGACGTTGCCGTCCCCGGCATGGCCGCAGCCCGCCGGCCGGGAGCCGTACCGCTCGGCGACCTCCCCGACCCGCCGCAGGAATTCGGGCATCGCGGCGCGGGACACCACGACGTCGACGATGTCCGCGGCGCCCACCGCGCGGACCGTCCAGAACGCGCGCTCCCGCGCCTCGACGAGCCGGCGCGCGGACGGCCCGGGCAGCACGTGGGCGTCGGTGGCGCCGAGGCCGGCGAGCAGCGTGCCCAGCCGCTCGACGTCGGTGTCGAGCCGGTCCTTCGCGCCGCTCTCCAGCCTCACCAGGAGGTAGGCGTCCGAGCCCGCGCGGACCGCGTCGGGGAGCCCGAGCTCGAGGTCCTCGGCCCGGGTGATCGCGTCCATCGTGGCCGTGTCCAGGTACTCCAGGATCAGCGGCCCGACGCCGGACGCGACGACCTTCGGGACCGCCGCCGCCACCTCGTCGACCGTGGGGAACGGCGCCAGGACGGTGGCCTGGTGGGGGAGCCGGGGGTAGAGGCGCAGCGTGACCTCGGTGACGAGGGCGAGGGTGCCCTCGGACCCGACGATCAGCTGGGTGAGGTCGTGGTTCTCCGTGTCGATCTCCAACACCCGGTTCATCCGGGCGAAGGAGACCACCGGGGCGCCCTCGGCCGCGAGCCGCAGGATCGCCGAGACCTCCGCCGTCGACCCCGGGCGGACGACCGCGCACGGCCGCCGCCAGGTGATCGACAACGCCTCGTCGTGCGAGTGGTCCGCCAGCGCGTCGTCCCCGGTGAGGACGTGCGCCTCCCCGACGACGGCGGCCAGGGCGTCCGCGAGCATCCCTCAGGCCCCGGTGGAGACGCTGACCTCGGTGGCCGGGTTGCCCTTGATCGTCTGCAGGACGACGCAGTAGCGCTCGGTGAGCTTGATCAGCGACGCCACCTGGTCCTGGTCCGCGGAGGTGTCCAACGCGAAGGACAGCCGGATGTCCCGGAAGCCAACCGGGGCCTCCTTGTCCACGCCGAGCGTGCCGCGGAAGTCCAGGTCGCCCTCGGCGTGCACCGACCCGGAGACCTCGAGGCCCATCGACGTCGCGACCGCGCGCAGGGTCACCCCGGCGCAGGCGACGAGCGCCTCCAGGAGCATGTCGCCCGAGCAGAGCTGCGTGCCGTCGCCGCCCGTGGCGGGATGCAGGCCGGCCTCGGCCAGCACCGTCGCGGTCCGCACGCGGCAGGCGACGCCGGTGCCGTCGAGCTCGCCGTCGGCCTTCAGGGTCACGACCGCGGACTGCGGGTCCTCGCGGTACCGCTGCTTCAACGGGCCCTGCACGTTCTTGAGCTTCGTGGCGTCCATGGCCCCATCGTGACCCCGGGAGGGGGCGGAACTCCAGCCGGGCCCGACGATCGCCCGCCCCGACGGCCGGGGTGCCCCTCGGTAGGCTCGGCGCGTGGCAATCCCGGGGACCGGCGAGCAAGACCGGACCGATCGCGTCCTGACCGTCCCGAACCTGCTCAGCGTGCTGCGCCTCGCCGGCGTGCCGCTTTTCCTGTGGCTGCTGCTCGGCCCGCAGGCGGACGGGTGGGCGATCGTCGTGCTCGCCGTGGGCGGGGCGACGGACTGGGCGGACGGCAAGCTCGCCCGGCTGCTGAACCAGTACAGCCGGGTGGGGGAGCTGTTGGACCCCGCCGTCGACCGGCTCTACATCCTCGCCGCGCTGCTCGCCCTCGGCGCCCGCGGCGTCGTGCCGTGGTGGGCGGTGGCGGTGCTGATCGGCAGGGACCTGGTGCTCGGGGTGTGCGTCGTGGTGCTGCGCCGGTACGGCTACGGCCCCTTCCCGGTGACCTACCTGGGCAAGGCCGCGACGTTCCTGCTGCTCTACGCGTTCCCGCTGCTGTTGCTCGGCCAGGCGGACAACGCCTGGGGTCACGTCGCGCTGCCTCTCGGCACGGCCTTCGCGGTCTGGGGCGTGGCGCTCTACCTCTGGTCCGGACTGCTCTACCTGGGCCGGTTCGTGCTCGCGATGCGGGCAGGGCCGGTCGTCGCGGGTGCCGGGGCCGCGCGGGGGACGCCGCGTTAGGCTGCCCGCGTGAGTGCCGAGACTTCCGTCCCCGAGGACCTCAGGTACACCGACGCCCACGAATGGGTGCAGGACCTGGGCGGCGGCGTGGTCCGGGTCGGGATCACCGATCACGCCCAGGACCAGCTCGGCGACGTCGTGTTCGTGCAGCTCCCCACCGTGGGGGACACGATCGCGGCGGGTGCGGCCATCGGCGAGGTCGAGTCGACGAAGTCGGTCTCGGACATCTACGCGCCGGTGGCCGGAGAGGTCGTCGCCGTGAACGACGCGCTCGAGGCGAACCCCGAGCTCGTCAACACGGGCGCCTACGACACGGGCTGGATCGTCGAGCTGAGGCTCGACGACGGGGCGGACGCGCTCGCCGATCTGCTCGACGCGGCCGCCTACCGGCAGCTGACCGACGGGTCCTGACCCACCGGGTCCGGAGCGACACGATAGGTTCGTCCGACATCGTCCGGCGGTGCCGCCACGTGGCCGGCCGGACACGATCCCGGCGAACCGACCGGGACAGACCATCGCAGGAGGAGACCCCGAGGTGACCACGAACGACGGGCCCGGCGTCCCGCCGGAGCGTTCCCCCGAGACCACGTCGGTCTTCCGGGCGGACTTCCTGGCCGACGTCGAGCCACCGGCACAGGATGCGCCGGTCTCCGGTGTCGACGCGCTGCCCCCGGGGTCCGCGCTGCTCGTGGTCAAGCGCGGGCCGAACGCCGGATCCCGGTTCCTGCTGGACCGCCCGACGACGAGCGCCGGCCGCCACCCGGACAGCGACATCTTCCTCGACGACGTGACCGTCTCCCGGCGGCACGCGGAGTTCCGCCGGGACTCCGGCGAGTTCGTCGTCGTGGACGTCGGCAGCCTCAACGGCACCTACGTGAACCGCGAGCCGGTGGACACGGCCGTCCTCGCGAACGGTGACGAGGTCCAGATCGGCAAGTTCCGGCTGGTCTTCCTCACCGGTCCGCGCGAACGCGGCGCGGGGGGCTGACCTCCTCCGACGGTGCGGACGCCCGGCGAGGGCGGTCGCGCACCGGGGGACGAACGCCACCGACGCCCCGTCCGGAGGCGCGCGTTCCCGAGGACTCGCGTGTAGCGTCGACCATGTTGCGACCAGGGGTGAGGAGGCGGGCGCATGAGTGAGATGCGCGTCGTGGGAGTCAGGGTCGAACTGCCCGCCAACCAGCCCATCCTCCTGTTGCGGGAGACGTCCGGTGACCGCTACCTGCCGATCTGGATCGGTTCGGTCGAGGCCACTGCGATCGCCCTCGAGCAGCAGGGGGTCAAGCCCGCCCGACCGCTCACGCACGACCTGCTCAAGGACGTGATCGGCGCGCTGGGCCGGCGGCTGGAACAGGTGCGGATCACGGACCTTCAGGAAGGCACCTTCTACGCCGAGCTGATCTTCGACGGGGGCATCACCGTCTCCGCCCGGCCGAGCGACTCGGTCGCGCTCGCCCTGCGGGTCGGCGTGCCGATCCACGCGGACGAGAGCGTGCTGGCCGAGGCCGGTCTGGTGATCCCGGACGAGCAGGAGGACGAGGTCGAGAAGTTCCGCGAGTTCCTCGACTCCGTGTCCCCGGAGGACTTCCGGGGAGCCCAGCCGGGCTGAGTCTCCGGACCCTCGTCGAACGAGCGCGGGACCCCCGGGGTGCGGCGATCACGGTGTTGATCGACGACACGCCCGGGGGAGCAGGACCGGTGGCGGCGTGGCACGTTGACCCTGGGCGCGCGGCCGCTTACCGTCGGCGGTGACATCATCGAGGCGGTGGTCGTCGGCGCGGGGATCCTTCCCGGTCGCCGCGATCGGGGAAGGAGTGCCGTGGACGGGTCGTCCTCAGACGCCCCCGGACAGGGCGAGCTCTTCCCGGACCCGCTGGTCGGTGAGGGGCTCGACGGGATGCCGGACCAGCTGGTCGGGTTCCGCGGTCCCACGGCCTGTCAGGTCGTCGGCATCACCTACCGCCAACTGGACTACTGGGCCCGCACCGGGCTCGTCGTCCCCTCCATCCGGGGTGCGGCCGGTTCCGGTAGCCAGCGGCTCTACTCCTTCAAGGACGTCCTCGTCCTCAAGGTCGTCAAGCGCCTGCTCGACGCCGGTGTGTCCCTGCAGAACATCCGGGTCGCCGTGGAACACCTGCGGCGCCGCGGGATAAGGGATCTCGCCGGCATCACGCTCTTCAGTGACGGCACCACGGTGTACGAGTGCGCCTCGCCCGAGGAGGTCGTGGATCTCCTGCAGGGCGGCCAGGGCGTCTTCGGGATCGCGGTCTCCGGCGCGATGCGCGAGATCAGCGGCTCGATCAAGGACTTCCCGGTCGAACGTGCGGACGGTGGCACGGTCGACGAGACGCCCGAGGACGAGCTCTCCCGCCGCCGGTCCCGCCGCGCCATCTCGTAACGAACGCCGGTCCCTCTGTCGCGTTGTGGAGCCTTGACGCTTCGGGCCCTGTGATCGCGTTCTGGCTCCGTGGTGCAGAAGCTCGGTCAGGCGGCGTTGCGGAACGGGTCGTGTTCGGCCAGCAGCTTCTCCAGCCTGGCCTGGTCGACGCGGTTCACCACCGTCAGGCTCTCCTGCTTGTCGCGGACGCACTTCGCCAGCGTGAACGCGGACGTCGTCACGTACAGCACCGCGATGCCCAGGAACCCGCGCACCCACGGGTCCGCGGGCAGGTACACGATGCCGACCGCGACGGCGGCCAGCGCCACGGCGAAGGAGACCGCCGCCTGCAGGTGGAAGGCGGCCGTGGTGGCCGGGACCGGAGAACTCTGCCCTGTGCTCGTCATGCCCGGAAGTGTGTCGAGGATCCGCCCGGTGATCCTCCGTGGAACTACGGGAGATGACGTTAAGCTGATCCCGTAGTCGCCGATCCCGCGCGGGAGAGACCCGGCCCGGAGCACTCCGGAGCAGGGCGCCGAAGGAGCAAATCCTCCCCGGAACCTCTCAGGCACCCGGACCGCGTGGGCGAGACGCCTCTGGAAAGCGATGCCGGTCGTCCGCGACCGGCCTCCGCCGACGGGGAAAGCCCTGCTCAGACGGGGTGAATCTCTCAGGCCCCCGGGTATCCGGGGATCGACAGAGGGGGAGGGCAGCACGCCCGTAGTCGTCCTGCCCCACCGTCCCGCCCCCGGAGGCCGTCCTGTGACCGACCCCGTATCGCCGTCCGCCCCGGACCTCTTCGCGCTCGAGGAGAGCACCCCGTTCGTCGACCGGCACATCGGGCCCCGCCCGGCCGAGCTCGCCCGCATGCTCGACGCCATCGGCGCAGGATCCCTCGAGGACCTGGCGGATCGTGCCCTCCCGCCCAGCATCCGAGACACCGAGCCCGTCCCGACATCGATCCCCGCCCCGGCGTCCGAGACGGACATGCTCGCCGAGCTGCGCGGGATCGCCGCCCGCAACACCGTGACCGTCCCGATGATCGGCCTCGGCTACTCCGGGACGCTCACCCCGCCGGTCATCCGGCGGCACGTGCTGGAGAACCCCGCCTGGTACACGGCCTACACGCCGTACCAGCCGGAGATCAGCCAGGGCCGGCTCGAGGCGCTGCTCGCCTTCCAGACGATGGTCGCGGACCTCACCGGGCTCCCCGTCGCCGGCGCCTCCCTGCTCGACGAGGCCACGGCCGCCGCCGAGGCGATGACCCTGCTGCGCCGGGCCGGGAAGTCGAAGAGTTCCCGGTTCGTGGTGGACACGGACACCCTGCCGCAGACGATCGAGGTCCTGCGCACCCGCGCCGTCCCGCTGGGGATCGAGCTGGTGGTCGCGGACCTCTCCGGCGGCCTGCCGGAGGGCGAGCTCTACGGCCTGCTGCTCTCCTACCCCGGCGCCTCCGGGCAGGTCGTGGACCCGCGGAGGTTGATCGAGGAGGCCCACGCGCGAGGCGCACTCGTCGCCGTCGCGGCGGACCTGCTCGGCCTCACCCTGCTCACCCCGCCCGGGGAGCTCGGCGCGGACGCGGCCGTCGGCACCACGCAGCGCTTCGGCGTCCCGCTGGGCTTCGGCGGGCCGCACGCGGGATACCTGTCGGTGCAGCAGCAGTTCGCGCGCCAGCTGCCCGGCCGGCTCGTCGGCGTCTCCCGGGACGCGGACGGCAACCCCGCGCTGCGGCTCGCCCTGCAGACCCGGGAGCAACACATCCGCCGGGAGAAGGCGACGTCGAACATCTGCACCGCGCAAGTGCTGCTCGCCGTCGTCGCGGCCTGCTATGCCGTCTACCACGGCCCGGAGGGGCTCAAGCGGATCGCGCTGCGGGCCCACCGGATGGCGTCGGTGCTGGCCGGTGGCCTGCGGGACGGTGGCGTCGAGGTCGTGCACGACGGGTTCTTCGACACCGTCGTCGCGTCGGTGCCCGGTCGCGCGGCGGACGTCGTGGCGGCCGCGCACGACGCCGGCATCGCGCTGCGCCTGATCTCCGACGACGAGGTGGGCGTCTCCTGCTCCGAGGTCACCACGGTCGCGCACCTGACCGCGGTGTGGCAGGCGTTCGGCGTGACCGTCGCGGACGTCGCGGCGCTCGACGCGGGCACGGCGGACGCGCTGCCGTCGTCGCTGGTCCGCGATTCCGGGTATTTGACCCACCCGACGTTCCACGAGTTCCGGTCCGAGACCTCGCTGATGCGCTGGCTGCGCCGCCTCTCCGACGCGGACCTCGCGCTGGACCGGACCATGATCCCGCTGGGCTCCTGCACGATGAAGCTCAACGCCGCCGCGGAGATGGAGCCGATCACCTGGCCCGAGTTCGCGGACCTGCATCCGTTCGCCCCGGAGGCGGACACGGAGGGCTCGCTGGAGCTCATCGCGCAGCTGGAGCGCTGGCTCGCGGAGCTGACCGGCTACGCCGCGGTCTCGGTGCAGCCCAACGCCGGCAGCCAGGGCGAGCTCGCCGGGCTGCTCGCGATCGCGGCCTACCACCGCTCCCGCGGAGACGACCGGCGGGCCGTCTGCCTCATCCCGTCGAGCGCGCACGGGACCAACGCCGCGTCCGCCGTCATGGCCGGGATGCGGGTCGTGGTGGTCGGGACCGACGCGTACGGGAACGTCGATCTCGACGACCTGCACGCGAAGATCGACGCGCACCGGGACGCACTCGCCGCGCTGATGATCACCTACCCGTCTACCCACGGGGTGTACGAGACCGAGGTGCGCGCCGTCTGCGACGCGGTGCACGAGGCGGGCGGGCAGGTCTACGTCGACGGCGCGAACCTGAACGCGCTGGTCGGGCTCGCCCGGCCGGGTGCCTTCGGCGGCGACGTCAGCCACCTGAACCTGCACAAGACGTTCTGCATCCCGCACGGCGGCGGTGGCCCCGGCGTCGGCCCGGTGGCCGTCGCCGAGCACCTGGTGCCCTTCCTGCCGGGCCGCGGCGTCGTGGGTGCGGTCTCCGCCGCGCCGCACGGGAGCCCGGGCGTGCTGCCGATCTCGTGGGCGTACATCCGGATGATGGGCGTCGACGGCCTGCGCCGCGCCACCCTCACCGCGGTGGCCGCCGCGAACTACGTCGCGAAGCGGCTCGGCGAGCACTACCCGGTCCTGTACGCCGGCCGGGACGGGGCCGTCGCGCACGAGTGCATCCTCGACCTGCGGGGGATCACCAAGGAGTCCGGCGTGACCGTCGACGACGTCGCGAAGCGGCTCGCGGACTACGGCCTGCACGCACCGACGATGTCGTTCCCGGTGGCCGGCACGCTGATGGTCGAGCCGACCGAGAGCGAGGACCTCGCGGAGATCGACCGCTTCGTCGACGCCATGATCGGGATCAGGGACGAGATCCGCCGGGTGCAGGCGGGGGAGTGGCCGGTGGACGACAACCCCCTGCGCGGCGCCCCGCACACCACGGCATGCCTCGGCGACAAGTGGGACCACCCGTACTCCCGGGACCTCGCCGCCTACCCGACGGGGGCCGTCCCCGGGGTGCACGACCGCAAGGTGTGGCCGCCGGTCCGCCGGATCGACCAGGCGCACGGGGACCGCAACCTCGTCTGCTCCTGCCCGCCGATCGAGGCCTACTCGGACTGATCGTCCCCGTCCTGATCTTCACGAACGGCACTCTCGCTCAGACCTGGTGAGCGAGAGTGCCGTTCGTGCGTTCCGGGGCCGGCGCGATGAGGCGCTCGCAGAGGCCGAGCAGGCGCTCCCGGAGCGGGGCGGCGCGTTCCGCGAATCCGGCCTGGGCCCTGGCGTACTCCGCCCGACCCGCCGGCGTCTCGATCGCGACCGGTGGGTAGCCGTGGTCCGCGAGGTCGTAGGGGCTGGCGCGCATGTCCAGCTCACGGACCTCCGCGGCGAGGGCGAAACAGTCCCCGAGCAGCGACGACGGGGTGGCGGGCAGCAGCTTGTAGGCCCACTTGTAGAGGTCCATCGTCGCGTGCAGGCAGCCCGGCTGCTCCATCGCGACCTGGTCCTCGCGGGTCGGCGCGACCGCGTTGCGGGCCCGGGCCGCGGCGGTGAAGAAGCGGAACGCGTCGTGGTGCGTGCAGTGCACGGACATCGACTCGACGACCTCGTCCGTCCCGGCCGGGCCGAGGCGTAGCGGCACGGCGTCGTGCCGCGGCTGCTCGATGCGGTAGACCATCGCCCACTCGTGCAGCCCGAAGCAGCCGAGCCGGGCCGGGCGGGACGCGGTGGCGCGCACCAGGCCGTGCACGAAGCCGGCGGTGTCCCGCAGCCGGCGGGGGAGCAGCGCGGGATCGAGCACGATCCCGTCGCCGTCCGGGCGGTAGCCGGGCTGCTCCGCGAACTCGGCGGTGTCCCCGAGGAGCCGGACGCCCGGGCCGGGATGCCACTGCTCGAGCCGCGACGGGCGCAGCGAGTAGTAGGTGAACAGGAAGTCCTGCACGGGGTGCGACTCGCGTCGCCGGCGGCGCTCCCGGTGCGGGACGGTCCAGCGCTCCATCCGGGCACGGTGCTCCGCGGCGGCGGCCCGCCACTCGGGCTCCGCGAGCGTCACGACGTCCCGGGGCACGGCATCGATGGTACGGATGCCGGATGCGCGGCCGCCGGCACACAGGTCCACCCCCGACTCGGCCTCGCCGCAGATCCCCAGGACGCGCGGCTCCAGCCCTCCCCCCGCAGGGTGCGCTGCGAGGCCCCGCGAGTCGGGCTCTGCGATCCGCGAGTCGCGAGTCCCCGGGGGCGGGGCAGGCGATCCGAGCGGCACCCGGAGGCGCGGCCGTCGCTGCATGATCGCGAATCGGGCGGCAAAACGTACCCGGTGAGTACGAATCGCCGCCCGGTTCGTGGTCATCCCCCTACCTAGGGGCGGACCGATGCCCGGAGCGCGATCCGGAGGCAGGGTTGCTCCGAATCCAGGTCCCTGGCCCGCCGGTCCCCGGCTCGAGTCGCCTGGCGCTACACCACGACTCGACCCGTCTCGGCTCGCGACCCGCCCGGTTCCGGACTGCGACTCGCGGAGTCGCGACCCCGACTCACGCGGCTCCAGGTCCCGACTCGCACGGTCCGAGAGCGCGACTCGCGGGGTTCCGGAGCGCGACTCGCGGCGACCTCAGCCGTCGGACGTGTGAGTCGCGTCCCGGACCGTCCCGACGTAGTGCTCGATCAGGTCCTCCATCGCCACCAGGCCGACCGTGGCGCCGGCCTCGTCGACCGCCCGGGCCAGGTGGGCCCGGGAGAAGCGCAGCGCGGCGACGGCCTCGTCGAGCCGGGCGTCCGCGGGCACCTCGGGCAGGCCGCGGATGCGGCCGTGCGGGATGACGGCGGACGGGTCGTCGACGACGTCCAGGATGTCCTTGACGTGCAGGTATCCGGTGAAGCGGCCGTCGTGCGCGCGGAGCGGGAAGCGGGAGAACCCGGTCTCGCCGACCGCCTGCGCGACGTCGCCCACGCGGGGCTGCGGGGGCAGGCTCACCACGTCCCCGGGCGGGACGAGGACGTTCGCGACGGTGGTCTCCGCGGACCGCAGGGTGCGCGCGATCCGGGTGGACTCCTCGTCGTCGAGCAGGCCCTCGCGCTGCGAGTCCGCGATCATCTCGGACAGCTCCCCCGAGGTGAACGCGCTCTCCAGCTCGTCCTTCGGCTCGATCCCGAGCAGCTTGACCACGCTGTTCGCCATCCGGTTGAACAGCTCGATGAACGGCCGCATCGCCGTCGTGAACATCAGGAACGGCGGGACCAGCAGGATCGCGGCGCGTTCGGGGCCGGCGATCGCCACGTTCTTCGGGACCATCTCGCCGAGCAGGATGTGCGCGACGCTGACCAGGGCCAGCGAGAGCGCGAAAGCGATCGGGTGCAGGAACGTCTCGGGGATGTGGAGCCACTCGAGCGGGACCTCGACGAAGTGCGCCACGGCGGGCTCGCCGAGCCGGCCGAGCAGCAGGGATGCGATCGTGATGCCCAGCTGGGACGCCGCGAGCATGCGGGAGATGTCCCCGCTGGCCCGGAGCACGGTGCTCGCCCCCGCGACGCCGTCGTCCGCCATCGTCTGCAGGCGGTCCTTGCGCGCGGAGATCAGCGCGAACTCCGCCGCGACGAAGAACGCGTTCGCGCCGAGCAGCAGGATCGCCGCGAGTAGGGAGAGCAGGTCGCTAGCCACGGGCCGCCTCCTCGGTGCGGGCGGGGGCGAGCCGCGCCAGGCGCAGCTCGGCCACGCGGTTGCGGTCCCGGCGCATCACGGTCAGCCGCCAACCCTCGACGCTGACGTCGTCCCCGACGTCCGGGATCCGGCCGAGCCGTTCGAGCACCAGCCCGGCGAGCGTCTCGTACTCGCCCTCGGGCATCCGGAAGCCGGTGGCCTCGTCGATCTCGTCCGCGCGCAGCAGCCCGGACACCATCCAGCTGCCCCGGCCGAGCGGCCGGACCCGGGCCTGCTCGGCCCGGTCGTGCTCGTCGCGGACGTCCCCGACGATCTCCTCGATCAGGTCCTCGAGCGTGACGATCCCGGCTGTGCCGCCGTACTCGTCCATCACCACGGCCATCTGCAGCCCGGCGCGCAGCCGGACCAGCAGGTCGTCGCCGTCGAGGGACTCCGGCACGATCTCCGAGTCCTGGACGAGCCCGCGCACCGGCGTGCCGTCCCGCTCACCCGGCGGGACCCCGAAGGCCTGCTTGACGTGCACGAGGCCCAGCACCGAGTCCGGGTCCCCGTTGTGCACAGGGAAGCGGGAGAAGCCGCTGCGCCGGGAGAGGTTGAGCAGGTCCGCGACAGTGTCGTCTTCGCTCAGCGTCTCGACGCGCACGCGCGGGGTCATCAGGTCCTCCGCGACGCGGTCCGTGAACCGCAGCGAGCGGTCCAGCAGCTCGGCGGTGCCCTCGTCGATCGTGCCCTGCTGGGCGCTGGACCGGACGAGCGAGCTGAGCTCGTGCGGGGACCGCGCGGACCGGAGCTCCTCGGCCGGCTCGACACCCAGGCGGCGCACGACGGCGTTCGCGGACGAGTTCAGCGCGTCGATCAGCCAGCGGAACGCGTGCGCGAACCCGCTCTGCAGCCAGACGACGGCGCGCGCGGTGGCCAGCGGCCGGGCGATCGCGATGTTCTTCGGCACCAGCTCGCCGAACACCATCGACAGCGTCGTGGCGATGGCCAGGGCCAACCCGGTGGCGACGCCGCCGGCGAGGCCCTCGGACATCCCGAGCCCGGTGAGCCCGGGGCGGATCAGCTCGGCGATCGCGGGCTCGGCGACGTAGCCGGTGGCCAGCGTGGTGACGGTGATGCCGAGCTGGCTGCCGGAGAGCTGGAACGAAAGGGCCCGGTGGGCGCGCTGCACGCTGCGGGCCCGGCGGTCCCCGACCAGGGTGACGTGCGAGTCGACCTGGCTGCGCTCCAGCGCCGTCAGGGAGAACTCGGACGCGACGGAGATCGCGGTGCCGAGGGTCAGCGCGGCGACGGCCAGGAGCCCCAGCAGGGAGAGGAGGACGCTCATCGGGTCAGCTCGCTGTCGAGCGGCGACCCCGGGGGAGTGCGCCGCCGGACGGTGGGGCGGGGGTGGACGGGGAGCCGGGTCATGCGACCCGGCCGCCTACTGCAGCCCGGCTCGGCGGGACGTGCGGAGGGCACGGGAACTCCATGGATCTCGGTCCCCCCGGGAGCAGAACCCGGAGGAAGGTACGTCCGCCGAGTGTAGGGCTCGCCTCACCGGACCTGCATCCGCACACGCACCGCCCCGCGCGTCCGGCCGATACGCCCGGCTTCCTCGTCGAGCGCCGGGCGGTCCGCGGCGGCCAGCGGCCGGAACGGCTCGACCGTGATCTCCAGCGCGGATCCCTTCTGCCGGGTCGGCCAGGTGCCGGCCACCTCGCCGCCGGCGACCACGACGCCCGGCGGGCCGAGCGACCGCCACACCGCGCACCGCCGCGCCCGGTCCGGCACCAGGACCTCCCGGTCCCGGCCCTGCAGGTACGGGTCCGACGGCCTCAGGAGCCGGACGCCGCCGGGGGGCGGGCCCGCGCTGGTCAGCGCCTCGACCTGGTCCGGCGGGCACAGCGCGGCGCGGCCTTCGACCTCGACGGGGACGAGGTCCGCGGGCAGGTGGGGCCGCACTGCCGTCGCCGTGGTCCCGAGGAAGCCCGCGACGTCCGCGGGGGTGGCCGGGGCGAAGAACCGGAGGTATCCGGCGATCACCGACGAGGGGTCCGCGGCGTCGTCCGCGGGCGCGCCGGGACGGCCGGGATGCTCGGCGACCATCGGCCGGGCTCCGGCCCGGAGCCGCCGGCCAGGGCCGCGGCCGCAGCAGCTGCTCACCCACGTGGTGAACGTCGCAGGGTGCGCACCACGGGGCGAGGGCTCCCGGTACCCGGGCGGTCACCGCGCTGCTGAGCTCGGCCTTCGGGAGTGCGAGGCCGCCGCCCCACCGAGCTCCTGCCCACCGGGACCCAGCGCCGGGAGGTCCCGCAGCCCGGGCCGCCGGTCCACCACAGGCCCTGCGCGCCGAGGCGGTGCGCGAGGACCGCCTGCGGTCCAGGACGAGTGGGCTGCCGGTCACGCGGACATCGTGCCCGGCGCCCACGACGAGAACGAGTGGCGCCGCCCACGTCCGCGCGGCCGATCGCCCCCGCCACGTCTAGGTTGGACCACCATGTCGGTGGTTCACGACGAGCGACGGCCGCTCGGGACCGGCGCCCTCCGCGGGCGTCCGGCTTCCGTGGTCCCGTCATGAGCGCCGCCGACGACCCTCCGAACACCCCTCCTCTTCCCGATGCCCTCGATCCCGGACCAGGTGCCCACATGTCCGCAACGACGCAGGCCGTGCCCTTCGCGAGCGCGCTCGCGAAGGGCACGCCCAAGCAGGGCAGCTCCTCGCCGTTCGTGGACTTCGACCGCGAGGCGTGGGCCAGGCTCGGCTCCGCGACCCCGCTGCCGCTCACCGCGGAGGAGCTGGAACGGATCCGCAGCCTCGGGGACGACATCGACCTCGACGAGGTGCGCGAGGTCTACCTCCCGCTGTCCCGGCTGCTGAACCTGCACGTCCAGGAGGGCGGCCGGCTCTACCGCGCCTACCGCACGTTCCTCGGCGGGAAGGCCGCGCGGACGCCGTTCGTCATCGGGATCGCGGGTTCGGTGTCCGTCGGGAAGTCGACGACGGCCCGCCTGCTGCGCCTGCTGCTCGCGCGGTGGCCCCAGCACCCCCGGGTCGAGCTGATCACCACCGACGGCTTCCTGCACCCGAACCGGGTGCTCGAGGCCCGGGGCATCATGGCGCGCAAGGGCTTCCCGGAGTCGTACGACCGCCGCGCCCTGCTCCGGTTCATCACCGAGATCAAGGCCGGCAAGGCCGAGGTCACCGCGCCGATGTACTCCCACCTGGTCTACGACATCGTCCCGGACCAGCGGCTCGTGGTGCACCGGCCGGACATCCTGATCGTCGAGGGCCTCAACGTGCTGCAGCCGGCGGCGAGCGGGAGCGCGCTGACGATCAGCGACTTCATCGACTTCTCGGTGTACGTGGACGCCGCCACGTCGGACATCCGCAGCTGGTACGTCAACCGGTTCCTCAAGCTCCGCGAGACCGCGTTCCGGGACCCGGCGTCGTACTTCCGCCGCTACGCCGCGCTGGACACCGAGGCCGCGATCCGGCACGCGGAGGGGATCTGGGCCACGATCAACGGCCCCAACCTGGAGGAGAACATCCTCCCGACGCGCAGTCGGGCGAGCCTGGTTCTGACCAAGGGCGCGGACCACGGGGTGAGCCGGATCCGGCTGCGGAAGGTCTGAGTCGGGCAGGCGTCGGAGTGCCGGTCGCGGCGGGCTGGCACGATGGGCGGATGACAGCGGAGACCGACACGCCGCGGGACACGCCGTCCCGCGGGCCCGGCGCGGATCCGGGCGGAGCAGGCGTACTGGACGTGCCGGCCGACGAGCGGCTGACCGACGAGGCCACCCGGCTGCGGCTCGCCGTCGGCCGGCTGCACCGGCGGATCCGTATCGACGGTCGCGAGTCGGTGCCCCCGCTCCAGCTCTCCGCCCTCGCGACGATCGATCTGCACGGCCCGCTGCGGCTCTCGGACCTGGCCAGACGCGAGGCCGTCACCGCGCCCACCATGTCCCGGGTCCTGGCGGCGCTGGACGACAACGGCCTGGTGGTGCGGGCGGCGGACCCGCAGGACGCCCGCGGGGTGCTGATCACGTTGTCCGACAAGGGCCGTACCGTGCTGGAGGAGATCCGCAACCACCGCACCGCGCTCGTCGCGCGAAGGCTCGCCCGCCTCGACGACGCGCAGCGGGAGGCGTTGCGGGCGGCCCTCCCGGCGATCGAGGCCCTGCTCGTGGACGAGCTCTAGAGACCTGACGACGGGGCCCTGCGGCGCGCCACGAACCGCTCCCGCCCCGCCAGCCCGCCGGAGAGCGCCTGCGGTGCGAGAAGGGCGAGGAGCACCACCAGCGGGACCGTCCAGCTGTCGGTCAGGTCGTGCAGCGCGCCCAGCATGAACGGCCCGGAGGCGGCCAGCAGGTAGCCCATGCTCTGGGCCATGCCCGAGAGCTGCGAGGCGTGGGCGCCGTCCGGGGCACGCAGGACGATCAGGGTGAGCGCGATGCCGAGGGCGGCACCCTGCCCGATCCCGAAGACCGCCATCGAGACGATCTCCGCGCCCGGCAGCAGCAGGGTGCCCAGCAGCCCGAGCGCGGTGACGCCCGTCGCGGCGACGGCCACGGCGGTCTGTGCCCGCAGCCTGGCCGCGACGACCGGTGCCACCAGCGAGCCGGCGATCCCGACCCCGTTGGCCAGCGACAACAGCCAGCCCGCCGCCGCCGCATCCGCGCCCCGGGAGACGAACACGGCCGGCAGCCAGGCTGCCGCGGCGTAGAAGCAGAGCGACTGCAGGCCCATGAACGCCGTGACCTGCCACGCCAGGGCGTTGCGCCAGAGGCCGCCGGGCGAGCCGCTCTCCTGGCGCGGCCGGTGCTGTGCGCCGTGCGCCTGCGGGGACCACACCAGCAGCGCGACCAGCGCGAACAGCCCCCAGGCGCCCAGCGCGCCGTGCCAGCCGAGCCCGGCCGCCCGCGCGACCGGCACGGTCAGCCCGGCCGCGAGCCCCCCGCCCGCGGTGATCGCCATCGTGTAGAGGCCGGTCATCAACCCCGTCCGGTGCGCGAAGTCCCGCTTGATCAGCCCGGGCAGCAGCACGTTCCCGACCGCGATCGCGCCGCCGACCAGGACCGTCCCGGCGAAGAGGGCCGCCGTGGCGTCGACGATCCGCAGCGCGATGCCCAGGCACAGCACCACCAGGGCGCCGAACAGGGTCCGCTCGATCCCGAAGCGGGCGGCGAGCCGGGGCGCCACGGGAGCCAGCAGCCCGAAGCAGAGGACCGGGAGCGCGGTGAGAACGCCCGCGGCGGTCCCGGAGAGGCGCTCGACGGCCTGGATCTCCTCCAGCAGCGGGGACACCGCGACGACGGCCGGCCGCAGGTTCGCCGCGACCAGGACGATCGAGACGCCGATCCACCACGCCGGGGACGCGCGCCGGGTGGTGGTCTCCGGGACGACCGTGGCGGTCATCGGGGGTCCCGCTCGACCAGCGTGCGGGCCGCGGCGAGGTAGGTGTCGACGGCGGCGCGGGCGGCCGCGGGGTCCCCGGCCTCGATCGCGGCGGCGAGGGACTCGTGGCCGGGGAAGGACGTGGGATCGTCGTCCAGCTCGTCGACCGTGCTGACCGTTCGGTGGAGGGCCTCGGTGAGCCCCGCGTAGAGGTCCACGAGCACGGCGTTGCCCGTGGCGGCGACGACGGCCTGGTGGAACGCCAGGTCCGCGGCGACGAACGCCTCCCGGTCCCCGCGTTCGATCGCCGTCCGGCGGGCCGCGACGGCCGCGGTGATCGCGACGACGTCGGCCTCCGACCGGACCGCCGCGGCGGTGGCGCCGGCGTCCCGCTCCAGGCTCGCGCGCACGGCCAGCACATCCAGCGCCGTGGAGCGGCGGGCCCGGCGCAGCAGGGCGGCGCCGAGGTCGCTCGTGGCACGGACGTAGGTGCCGTCGCCGCGGCGGGGCTCCAGGAGGCCGGCGTGCTCGAGGGCACGCACGGCCTCGCGGACCGTGTTGCGGCCCACCCCGAGCGCGGCGACGAGCTCCGGCTCCGGCGGGATCCGCGTCCCGACGGGCCAACCACCCGTCGCGATGCGCTCCTCGAGCTGCGCGATCACCGCGTCGCACACCCGTCCCGGGCGCACCGCGGACAGTCCAGACGTCACGTAACCTCCTCGAAACAGGAGACAACCTAACATCCCATGTTCGCGGAGGCGCCGGATCAGGCGGGTTCCCCGTCGACCAGAACCGTGACGTCGTCGCCCCAGAAGCTGAGCAGGCCCTGCACCCGCATCGACTCGGGCAGCGCCTCGGGGTAGCTCCAGGCGACGTCCGGGGCCTCGGTGCCGTCCGGCAGCGTCGCGGCCCAGTAGTGCGCCTCGCCCTTGTACGGGCAGACCGAGCGGGTCTCCGTGGGGGTCAGTGGCACCCGGACGTCGTCGGGGGAGAGGTACCAGCGGTTCTGCAGGCCCGTCTCGGAGAGCAGCATCGGGGAGGCGGACTCGGCGATCACCGTGTCCCCGAGGCGGACCTGGACGGCGCGGCTCGACGGCCGCACGTCGACCCGATGGTACGGGTCCGTCACGTGCCCGAAGACCTGCTCGTCCTCGTCGTACCAGGCGTCGACGGCGTCCCAGTAGAGCGCGGCGTAGCCCTTCAGCCAGGGGGCCTCCGGCTTCGGCTCCGGGTAGGACCACACGGCGTTCTCCGCGGTCCGGTCGCCGACGGTCAGCGAGTGGTACGCGGCGTCGCCCTTGAACGGGCAGTGCGTGCTGTGGTCGGTCGGGACCAGGACGCTGTCGTCGAGGTCGTCGAAGGGGACGTAGAGGACCGGGGCCAGGGCGCTCTCGTGCACCAGCACGGCGTCCCGGGTGTCGAGGATGGTGCGCCCGGCGAACTCGGCGCGGATCCGGCGCGGGAACGGCTGCATCAGCAGCTTGTGCGCGGGGCCGGAGATCTCGTAGTTGACCGTGGCGGGCGGCCGCGGGGACAGCGGGCCGTCGCTGATGGTGAGTCCCATGTCACGCCCAACCCATGCCGCCGGTCCGCTGTTCCCGGAGGTGCGGCTTCGCCGCTCGTGCGCGGAAATCGTCGCCCAGGCGACGATTTCCGCGCACGGGCGCGTCAGCGCAGGTCGAGGGACACGGAGTAGTCCCGGAGCCAGGTGTCGAGGTCCAGGACCCGCTCCAGCTGGATCCGGGTGCCCATCGACGAGCTCCCGTCGAGCGGGGCGTCGATCCGCTGCCGGACGGCGTCCCGGTCGATCAGCGGCGAGACCGGCGAGTCGTCGCGCCGCAGCAGCTGGGCGGCCCGCTCACGCAGCTCCTTCTCGTAGGTCTCGTCCTGCGTCGACGGGTACGGGCTCTTCACCCGCTTCACCACGGACTCCGGCAGCAGGTCCGCCGTCGCGGCGCGGAGCAGGCTCTTCTCCCGGCCGTCGAACGTCTTGTGCGCCCACGGCGTCCCGAACACGTACTCGACGAGCCGGTGGTCACAGAACGGCACACGCACCTCGAGCCCGACGGCCATGCTCATCCGGTCCTTGCGGTCGAGCAGGTTCGGCAGGAACCGGGTGAGGTAGAGGTAGCAGATCTCACGCATCCGGCGCTCGTGCGGATCGGCGGCGGCCGGCCCGGTCAGCTCCGGCACCTCGGCGAGCGCCGTCCGGTACTGCGCGTCGAGGTAGCCGGGCAGGTCGAGGCTCCGGTACAGCCCGCCGTCGAACAGCCCGGGGTTCGCCGGGTCGTGCGCCATCATCCGGCCCGCGAGCCAGGGGAAGGTGTCCGCGGCGACCGTGTCCGCGTCGTGGAAGTCCCGGTAGCCGCCGAAGACCTCGTCCGCGGACTCACCCGAGAGCGCCACCGTCGACCGCTCCCGGACCGCCTTGAACAACAGGTACAGCGACGTGTCCATGTCCCCGATCCCGGCGGGGATGTCCCGGGCGTGCAGCGCGGCGGCCCGGACCTCGGGGTCCATCAGCTGCTCCGTGGAGAGGGTGATGTCGGTGTGGTCCGTCCCCACGAACTGGGCGACCTCCCGGACGTACGGGGAGTCGGGGGTGCCGCGGACGTCGTCGGCGGTGAAGTTGTCCTCGTAGCCGGTGAAGTCGACGGAGAACGTGCGGACCGTGCCGTCCACGTGCTTCTGCGCCAGCGCGGTCAGCGCCGACGAGTCGAGGCCGCCGGAGAGCAGCGTGCAGAGCGGGACGTCCGCGATCAGCTGGCGCTTGGCGGTGTCCTCCAGGATCTCCCGGACGTTGCGGACGGTCGTCGGGACGTCGTCGGTGTGCCCGGTGTCCTCCAGCCGCCAGTACCGCTCCTCCTGCACGCCGCGGCGGGAGACGCGGACGATCGCACCGGGCGGCACCTCGCGGAGGCCGGCGAACACGGCGTTCGACGGGTCGTGCACCCAGCTCAGGGCGCGGCGCAGCCCGTCGAGGTCGACGCGGCGCTCCGTCAGCGGGTTCGCCAGGATCGCCTTGGGCTCGGAGCCGAACAGCACGCCGTCCGGGGTGGGGTAGTAGTAGAGCGGTTTGACGCCGAGGCGGTCCCGGACCAGGACGAGCTCCTCGGTGCCGGGGTCCCAGATCGCGTAGGCGAACATCCCGTTCAGCCGCTGCACGGCCTTGCGCGGGTCGTCCCGGCCCCATTCCCGGTGCGCGTGCAGGACCACCTCGGTGTCGCTGTCCGTGCGGAAGCGGTGGCCGCGGGCGGCGAGCTGCCGGCGGAGCTCGCGGAAGTTGTAGGTCTCGCCGCTGTAGACGAGCACCGGGGCGCGCTGCCCGGCCTCGTCCGGCAGCTCCATCGGCTGGCTCCCGCCCGGCAGGTCGATCACGGCCAGCCGGCGGTGGCCGAGCGCCGCGTGCGTGTCGACCCAGGTCCCCTCGGCGTCCGGGCCTCGGCATTCCATGGTCCGGGTCATCCCGGCGAGCGTGCGTCGCGACGCGTCGTCACCCAGGTCCCGGTCGAAGCCGACCCATCCGCAGATGCCACACATACAGACCTCCTCGCTACCGTCGGTATCGGCGTTGTAACGCCGACGTAACATGAGTGCACGACGAAACGTTGCATTGCGCAACCGCGCTAGGATCGATTCATGCCCGAACGTCCTGATCACGCGCCCTCCGGCGCCGTGACGTCACTCACCCCCGAGGCCGGCGCGCAGGCCCGCCCCAGCGAGTCCCTCACCCGGCTCGAGAACGAGATCACCGTCCTCATCCGGCGCACGATGGAACCCGTGTGGTCCGGGGGCTACGGGGCGCACGAGGCGGTCGACCGCTACACCTACCCGGTGCTCGCGGTGCTGGACGAGCACGGCGAGCAGTCCTTGACCGTGCTCACCGGCCGGCTCGGCGTCAGCAAGCCGACCGCCAGCCGCCAGGTCTCCCGGCTGTCCACCGCGGGCCTGGTCAAGGTGCGCCCGGACGCCCGGGACTCCCGGTCGGTGATCATCGCGCTGACCGCCCGGGGTGAGGCGGAGCGGGAGCTCGTGCGGACCGCCCGGCTGCGGCCGCTGCAGAACGTCCTGTCCTCGTGGCCGGAGTCCGAGCGCGAGGCGCTGAGCACCCTGCTGGGCCGGTTCAACCACGATCTGGACGCCTACCGCGGGCGCTAGGTTCGACCCATGACGACACCGCTGTCCTCGTTCGCCGCGGAGATCTACCTGCGCGGCCTGGGCGGCGAGACACCCGCCCTGCCCACGGACCCCGCGGCGCTCGAGGAGGCGGCCCGGAAGGTCCTCGACGACGGCGCGTTCGGCTACCTCGCCGGCGGCGCGGGCAGCGGGGCCACGATGCGGGCCAACCGCGCGGCGTTCGACCGGGTCGGGCTGGTGCCGCGGATGCTGCGGGACGTGACCGCCCGGGACTGGTCGACGACCGTGCTCGGCACCGCGATGCCCGCGCCGCTCCTGCTCGCCCCCGTCGGCGTGATGTCGATCCTGCACGAGGGCGCCGAGCCCGCCGTCGCGCGCGCCGCCGCCTCGCTGGGCGTCCCGTCGATCCTGTCGACGGCTTCGTCGCACACGATCGAGGACGTCGCGGCCGCCGCGGGGGAGGGGCCGCGCTGGTTCCAGCTCTACTGGCCCACCGAGGACGACGTGACGGTCAGCATCCTGGCGCGGGCCCGGGCCACCGGGTACTCGACGCTCGTCGTCACTCTGGACACCTGGACCCTGGGCTGGCGTCCGGCCGACCTGGACCAGGCCTACCTGCCCTTCGTCCGCGGGATCGGCACCGCGATCCCGTTCTCCGACCCGGCGTTCCGCGCGGGTCTGGCGAAGGCGCCCGAGGACGACCTTATGGCCGCGGTCGGCCGCTGGGTCCCGATGTTCACGGGCACGGCGCTGCGCTGGGACCGGCTCGACCTGCTCCGCGAGCACTGGGACGGGCCGATCGTGCTCAAGGGCATCCAGCACGTCGACGACGCGCTGCGGGCCGTCGACGCGGGGATGGACGGCGTCGTGGTGTCCAACCACGGCGGCCGGCAGGTGGACCGGGCCGTCGGGTCGCTGGAGATGCTGCCGCCGATCGTGCAGGCGCTCGACGGCCGCGCCGCGGTGCTCTTCGACTCCGGGATCCGCACGGGCGCGGACGTCGCCGTCGCGCTCGCCCTCGGGGCGGACGCCGTGCTCCTGGGCCGCCCGTACGCCTACGGGCTGGCGCTCGGCGGCGAGGACGGCGTCCGGCACGTCGTGCGGAGCGTGCTGGCGGAACTGGACCTCACCCTCGCCCTGAGCGGTTTCGGCGACCTGGCGTCGCTGCGGGGGGCGAAGGACATCGTCCGTTCGGCCTGAGAGTCCGAGGGTCCTCCTCTGACATAGTGGGAGCATCCGGACCGAGGGGGGAACAGGTGGAGTCGTTGATCGGCGGGCTGCTGTCGATCCTGCACGCGTCCTTCGCCCCAGAGGTCTGCCCGGGGGGCTGGGCGTGGGCGACCTCCGCCCTCGGCGCCGTCCTCGGCCTGCTGCCGACGGCCGGGCTCGCCCTGGTCGCGCTCGTCCGGATGCGCGTCGGATCCCGCTACGGCGGGGGCAGCGGCTTCGCCCTCGGCGGGCTCGGGGTGGCGTCCGCGGGTCTGGTCCCGCTCGCCGTCTTCGTCACCGTGGGGCAGATCTTCGCCAACGCCGCCGACGGGATCGCCACTCCGGGGATCCGGCTGCGTTCGGTGCAGGTCGAGACCTGTTTCGTCGGCACGCAGAGCACCTATCTCGGGCGGGGTTCGGTCCTCGAGGCGTTCGGCCCGGGAGACCCGGTGAACTTCGGCGTCGCCGCTCTCCTGCTCGGCCTCGTGCCGCTGGTGACCGCGCTGTTCGTCGCCGGGCAGGCGCGGCTGGTGCTGCGCCGCGGGCCGTCCTGGCCGTCCAAGTTCTTCTGGCTGCCGGTCCTGGGGCTCGCCGTCGCCACCGTCGGCGTCCCGGCCGGGACTGCGGAGCACCTCTGGGTCGGGATGCTGGTCGGCGCGTTCGCAGGCATGGTCGTCGCCGCGTTGATCCCGGTGCCGTCCAGGGACGCCGTACGCCGCTCGCTGGCCCCGGCACGCCCTGATCCGCACCGTCCGACCCCGACCCCGACCCCGACCCCGACCCCGCCGTCGTCGGCCCGGTCCGCCTCGCAGCCCTACGCGGGGTTCCAGGAGACGAACTCGCCGACGCCGCTGAAGGACCGGCTGGCCCAGCGGTTCGCAGAGCGCCGGGCCGAGCCCCCGGTCGTCCCGGGGCAGCGGCCCGAGACCGGCGTCACGAACACCGGCCCCGCCTCGGGTCCGGTGCACCTCGCCGCGCACCCCGGGGCGGTCCCGCCACCGGGACGGGGCCCGGTCCCCTCCCGGACGAATGTCATCCCGCCCTCCGGCCCGGTCGGGCCCGGCGGGATCCCGGCCCCGTTCCCGACGGGCTCGGGCCCCGTCCACGGCGGCCCGCCCCGGTTCCGGCTGATCCGGCGGATCGGCGAGGGCGGGTTCGGCCGGGTCTGGCTGGCTCACGACGCCAGGCTCGGACACACCGTCGCGATCAAGGCCGCCCACGCCCCGGACGCGGAGACCGAGGAGCGCATCCGGCGGGAGGCCGCCGCGCTCGCCGCGGTCCGCCACCCCAACTGCGTCCGGATCCACGATCTCGTCCAGGCCCGCAGCGATCCCGGGCTCGCCGAGCTCGACGGCCTGGTCATCGTGATGGAGCACGTCGAGGGCGTGTCGCTCGGCCAGCTGGTCCGGGAGCAGGGCGTGCTCGACGACGTCGCGGCCGCCCGGGTCTGGTCCGGGGTCGCGGGCGCCCTCGCCGCCGCTCACCAGAAGGGCGTGCTGCACCGGGACATCAAGCCCAGCAACATCATCGTGGACCGGGCAGGGCGCCCGCACCTGATCGACTTCGGGATCGCCCGGCGGACCGGGGACGCGACGATGACCATGACCGGTTTCGTCCTCGGCACGCCGGACTACCTGGCGCCCGAGGTCGCGGCGGGGAAGAAGGCGAGCCCCGAGTCCGACGCGTGGCAGCTCGCGGCGACGGTCTCGTACGCGCTCACCGGGTACCCGCCGCGCGGCGGGCACGCGGACGCGGTGTCCGGGCTGCGGGCCGCGGCGAGCGGCGCGAAGCTCACCCACCTGCCGCGTAAGACCGCGCACTCGAGCCTGCTCAAGGCCGCCCTGCGGATGATCCCGACGAAGCGGCCGGACCTGATGTCCACCCACCGGGCCCTGGACGACTGGCTGCGCCGCGCCGGCGTCCCGGTCGACGGTCCGGTTTCCCCGGACCTCGTGCGGCGCTGAGCCGCGGCCTGCTCCGGACCGCGGTCAGAACGCGTCGAGGCCGAGCTTGACCGCGAGCCCGATCCCCGCGAGCGCGATGCCGACCCGCAGCACCCCGGTCGGCAGCCGCCGGGCGAGCACCGGTCCGAGCCGGCCCCCGACCAGCAGGCCGAGCGCCAGGGGAAGCGCCGCGGACCAGGCGACCGGCCCGAAGAGCGCGAACCCGACCGCCGCGACGGCGTTCGCCGCCCCGGACAGCACGTTCTTCAGCCCGTTGGCCTGCAACAACGACACCGGCAGCGCGACGAGCAGCAGCGCGAGCTGCAGGACCCCGGCCGCCGCGCCGAAGTAGCCGCCGTAGACGGCGACACCGACCATCCCGGCCAGGACCAGCGGCGACGTCCGACCGGCCGTCTCCGCGGCGGCCGTCCGGATCCGCGGTTGCAGGAGCAGCAGGACCGACGCCCCGGCGACGAGGAACGGCACGATCCGCTCGAACCCGCCTGCGGGGGTGATCAGCAGCAGCCCGGCCCCGGCGGCTCCGCCGAGCAGGCTCAACGGCAGCAGCCGCTTCACGTGGTGTCCCAGCCCGGCGAGCTCCGGGCGGGACCCCGCGACCGATCCGACGCTGTTCGCCAGGAGGGCGACGGTGTTCGTGACGTTCGCCGTCGTCGCGGGCAGGCCGATCGCGAGCAGCGCCGGGTAGGAGAACAACGACGCGAGCCCGGCGACGGACCCGGAGAGGCCGGCGGCGAGGCCGGCGACCACGAGCAGCAGGAACGTGCCGGTGGTCATGCGGCGGGCCTCCGGAGCGGTCGCGGAACTGGTTGACCGATCCTAAGGCTCGTCGCAGCCCGGACATCGCGACCGTGGTGGGCTCTCAGGGACCGGACGGCGGACGGCGCCCTCAGGCAGGCTCCACCCGGAACACCGCGCACGTGCCGGCGAGCTGCGCGAACTCGTCGGGCGTGCCGTCGGTGACCATCCCGGCGTCCTTCATGATCGGCACGCCGTTCGGGATGCGGATCGGCCACTCTCGCAGCACCGGGACGGCCTCCTCGGCGTCGAGCTCGACCAGTCGCACGGTCTCGGAACGCCGGCCCGTCCGCAGCGTCGCGTTGTCCGCGGCGCGGGCGTTGCGCACCCAGTCGGCGCCGGGGAACCCGCCCATCAGGTACCGCTCGCCGTCGAGCTCCATGACGCTCAGCGGCGTGTTCCGCGGCCTGCCGGACTTCCGGCCGGGCACGGTGAGTACCGGCAGGGAGCGCATGCCGAGACCGGTCCGGGAGAGTGCGACGAGCACGCGGTTGACCGGCTTGAGCCAGCGCGGGGGAGCGGGCGTGGACGGCATGGGCGGCCTCCGGATCGATACTCAAACTTGAGCAGGGCCTGGAGAGTGTGCGCCGGAAGGCCGGAACCGGCAAGTCAGGGGTCGACCCGGGCCCAGCTGCCGGGCACGCCGAAGGAACCGGGTTCGCCCGCCATCGCGTAGTGCCCGGACCCGAGCCGCGCGATCAGCCCGCGCGTCCACTCCGCGCCGCCGGCCGCGCTGCTCTCCCAGAGCCCGAACAGTTCGCGGACGTGCGGCGGGTCCGCCCACCCCCCGAGCTGGGCGGTCGCCTTGTCCCGCAACGCCTCGCACGTCGCCAGGCGCTCCCGCAGCAGCTCCAGGGCCTCCTCGCGCTCCAGTGCCGGGAGGAGCGCCAGTGCGGCGCCGAGCATGTCCGGGCGGTGCTCCGGGCGGCGCAGCGCGTCCCGCAGCAGCTGCCGGAACTCGGTTTCGCCACGCTCGGTGAGCTCGTAGTCCGTCCGGCCGGGGACGTCGTCGTGGTCGAGCAGCTGTCCGGCCTTCACCCCGGCCCGCAGGGCGTGGTAGATCGAGCCCCACTTGACGTTGGCCCACTCGTCGGCGCCCCAGGAGAGCAGGTCGTTGCCCACCCGGTAGCCGTGCGCCCGGCCGTAGCCGCGCACGATCCCGAGCACGAGGAGGCGCGTCGCAGACACGCGAAGACAGTAGCGAGGCGGCCGTCGAGGCTGAGGTCCCGACTCCTCGGCCGGATCGCCACCCCCCTCCCTCAAATGTCATTGATACATTGACGCCTTCGGATCGTCGATCTATCGATGACGTCGAAAAGCCGGACACGACCAAGAGCAGGCACCGCAGCCGGGACCGCAACGAGGGCGACGGCGCCGCACCATCGGCGACACCAGCCGGGAGTTCGGCTGCACCGCGACGATCTTCCCGATCGACGAGGAGACCGTCCGATACCTCACGGTGACGCGCGGAAATGACAGGGCTGCGCGGGGGAGACGGTCTCGGCCTTCGTCCCGCTGGAGACCACCGGCTGCGCGGGCACACGCCCTCCGGCGCGGCCGCCGGCCCAGACGGTGGAGGCGATCTAGGTCCGGGCGGCTGGCGGCCGTTCCACCACGAGCCGGAGCCCGAGTTCGATCAGTGTCCAGCCGGCCCGTCGGCGCCACCCGGGGACGCGCCGGGCCCCGGCCCGGCTCGCGGCGTCCTGCCGACTCGCGTCCCGCGCTGCGCGTCGGAGGCCCGCCTGTCGCGCGGCGCGGTGGAGCTCGGCCTGGCGCTCCCGCACCAGGAGCTCGGCGACCATCGGATGCTGTGCGGTCAGTCCCCCCATGTGCCAAGTCCTACCGGGGCGGGGGAGTACGACCAACCGGATTTCGCTCTCTGCGGAGTCCGCCGGGAGCGGACAGCTCCGGGCGCCGTGGCGGGGTGCGGGGTCGATGCGGGGCGCGGTCAGGCGTCGGGGTAGAGCCTCCGAGGCCCGCGTAGTCGTCCCAGCCGGGCATGGGTGCGCCGCGGAATGACGCCACGAGCCGGTCCAGATACCGGTGCCACCCCGGCCCGACGTCCGCGGGGCGCATCCCAACCGGGACGAGCTGGTCGAAGACCAGAACCGTGGCGTCGCCCTCGGGGGAGAGGGTGGCCGCGATTCGCCAGGACTCGCTCGCGCCGGCGTCGGTGACCTCGACGACGAGCCGCTCCCGCGGCGCGCACTCCAGGGTCGCCACGCCCGACGGCGGCCGGCCCGCGTCCTCGGCCGCCGTCATCAGGAGCTCGACGGTCCCGCCGACGCGTCCGGTGCCGGTGTAGGTGCCGAACCACCGACCGAGGCGGTCGGACTCCGTCATGGCCGACCAGGCGGCGTCGACGGGGTCGGCGAGGACGCGGCGGAACACGAGGCGCCGCCCGTCGAGGGTCGCCAGGGCGCCGGTGGGGGTCGTCACGTCCGACAGGTCCGAAACGTAGCAGCCGTCACTTGTAAACGAGACCCGCTATCCGGGGTTCTGTAACACCAGGCCCCGCCCGAACGCTGTTGCCCGTACGGGACAGCGCCGTGGCCCGCGTCCCGGCCGGCGAGGGGGTTCGACCGGGACACTGGTCCGCCCTCGTGGCCGCTGACCACGAGGGCGTCACCGGGCCTGTGGGCTCAGGCCCAGCTGACGACGTCCCGCTGGGCGAGCCGCGGCAGACGCGGGAACCACGCGTCCGGCCCCGGGTGCCCGACGTTGACGACGAGCAGGGCGCGGTGGCGCCCGCCCGGGAAGAACGCCTGGGTGACGGCGTCGGCGTCGAAGCCCGCCATGGGGCCGGTCGCCAGGCCGTGCGCACGGGCGGCGAGCAGGAAGTAGCCGATCTGGAGCGTGGCGTTGAAGGTCGCCATGGTCGAGCGGCCCTCCCGGCCGGACGCCTCGAACGAGTCCTTCATCTCAGGGCGGATCGGGAAGGTCTGCTCGGTGAACTCGTGGAAGTCCAGGTCGACGGCGAACAGCGCGGTGGCCGGGGCGTTCTCGACCTTGGCCCGGTTGCCCTCGGACATCAGGGGGAGCAGGCGGGCCCTGCCCTGCGGGGTGCGGACGAACGTCACGCGCAGCGGCTGGGTGTTGGCGGCCGTCGGCGGCCACTTGGCGAGCTCCCAGATCGAGGCGAGGGTCTCGTCGGTCACGGGCTCGTCGGTGTAGGTGTTCGCCGTGCGGGCCTCGGTGAACAGCACTTCGCGGCCGGCGTCATCGAGCAGGGGGAGACGCAGGGCGGTGGTGTCGGACGTGATCGTCATACTTCTTCGAATGACGTGGTGGTCCTCGACATTCCGTGTCACCGGTCACTACGGTTCAACGCTCAACCACTTCGGTCCGCGCCACGGCCCGCTGCGGTGCCCCACCTGGGAGATCCTCTGTACACTCCCGCCTCGTGAGACCAGCCGAGGTGCTTCCCACGCGGAACGGCGCACGCCGGGACGCGGTCGCCGACGCGCTCGGATCGGTGCGCGCCGAGGGCCTCGAGCCGACGACGTTCGGTCTCGGCCTGCTGGACGCGATCGCGGACGGCGGGCTGGACGAGGACCTCGCCGTCGCGAAGCTGGTCGCCGCTCACGGTCGGTGAGCTGGGACCCCTACCTGGACCTGCGGTCCGGTGTCCTGCACAACCGGCTCGGGATCACGGACCGGGCCGCGCTCGCCGCGGCCGAGGCGGACCTCTCCGCGGTGCGCATCGCCCAGCTGATGAGGCGGCCGCTTCCGGGTCGCTACGACCTGGGCCATCTGCGGGCCTTCCACGGGCACGTCTTCGGCGACGTCTACGCCTGGGCCGGCGAGATCCGCACGGTCTCCCTCGGCAAGGGCCACCTGTTCTGCCTGCCGGAGCGGATCGAGGCCACCGCCGAGGAGATCTTCGGCGGGCTCGCCCGGACGGACCGTCTCCGCGGCCTCCCGCGCGCGGACTTCGTCGGCGCGCTCGCGGACCTGCTCGGCGCGATCAACTCCCTGCACCCGTTCCGGGAGGGCAACGGCCGCACCCAGCGGGCGTTCGTCACGCAGCTCGCCGCCGACGCGGGTCATCGCGTCCGTTGGGCCGCGATGGACCGCGCCGGGAACGCGGCGGCGTCGCGCGCGGCGCACCAGGGCGACACCGGGCCGCTGCGGACGATGATCGACGGCCTGGTCGACCCGCTCGGCCGCTGATCTCCCGGAGGAGCGTCGGCCTGGTCACGCGGCGTCTTCCGCCGGGGGCGTGAAGGCGCAGAACTCGTTGCCCTCGGGAACGCCGTTCACCCAGATCGTGGCTCTGCCGTCGTGCCGCAGAGACCGCGTCGCCGCCGTCGATGATCTCCACGTCGAGGGTGAGCACCGCAGCCCAGAAGCGGGCCACCCGGGCCGCCTCGGCGGCGTCGACGCAGAGGCCCTTGAAGGTCACGGCGGGCACGGAGCCGGAGCCTAGGATCTGTCCCGCCGGCCGGAAGACCGGGCCGGCGCTCAGGCCGTCGCCGACGGCGGCCAGGAGACGGGCGGCCACGTCGGCGCCCCCAGCTCGCGGGACACGGCGCGGGCCGCGGCGCGCAGGGCGTCGAGGGCTGCGGGGGCCAGCGGCCAGCCGCTGGCCGGCACCACCAGACCGAGCGCGCCGACCACGTCGCCCACGGCGTCGGCGAGCGGCGCGGCCAGCCCGTACTCGCCGAGCACCGCCTCCTCGACCTCGACCGCCAGCCCGGTGCGCCGCACCTCGGCGAGCTCGGCGTCGAGCGCGGTCCGGTCGGTGACGGTTCCACCGGTCATGCTGCGCAACGTGACCGCGGCCGCCGCCGCGGGGTCGTGGGCGAGGAGCGCCTTGCCGAGCGCGCAGGCGTGGGCCGGGATGACGATGCCGACCTCGGGCATCTGCCGGGTCCCGTCGGGCCGCGGCTCGTGCACGACCACGACGACCTCCCCGAGCAGCAGGACGCCGGTCCGGACGGCGCAGCCGGTGCGCCGCGCCAGCTCGGCCGCCCACGGCGCGACCCGGGCCCGCAGCTCGAGGGTGTCGAGGTAGACGTTGCCCAGCCGGAGGGTGGCGGGGCCGAGCCGGTAGCGGCCGGAGTCCCGCTCCTGCACGACCATCCCGTGCGCGAGCAGCGTGCGCACGATCCCGTGCACGGTCGACGGGGGCAGGCCGGCCCGTGCGGCGATGTCCCCGAGGCTCATCCGGCCGCCCTGCAGGACCGCCAGGATCCGCAGCGCGCGGTCCACGGCCTGGATCACGGTCCTGCCCTTCTTGTGAGCACGGTCACACCGGCGTAGCTTACAACGCGTTCGACATCATCGAATGCCGTTCGGACACCGTGCGGGCCATCGACGGGGGATCCTCGATGAAGAAGCTGATCAACGACCCGGTCGACGTCGTCTCCGAGGCTCTCCGGGGCATGGCGGCCGCCCACCCCGAGCTGCGCGTCGACCTCCCGGAACGCATCGTCTTCCGCGGCGACGCCCCGGTGCGGGGCAAGGTCGGGCTCGTCTCCGGCGGCGGCTCCGGGCACGAGCCCATGCACGGCGGGTTCGTCGGCCCGGGCATGCTCGACGCCGCGTGTGCGGGTGAGGTGTTCACCTCTCCGGTGCCCGACCAGATGCTCGCCGCGACGGTCGGGGTCGACGGCGGCGCGGGCGTGCTGCACATCGTGAAGAACTACACCGGCGACGTCATGAACTTCGAGATGGCCGCCGAGCTGGCCGCGGCCGAGGGCGTCGAGGTCGTGCCGGTGGTGACGAACGACGACGTGGCGGTCCAGGACAGCCTCTACACCGCCGGGCGCCGCGGGGTCGGCGTCACCGTGCTGCTCGAGAAGCTCGCGGGCGCGGCGGCCGAGGAGGGCCGCCACCTCGCCGCCGTCGCCGAGGTGGCGCGCCGGGTGAACGAGACCGGCCGCAGCATGGGCATGGCGCTCACCTCGTGCACGGTGCCGTCGGCGGGGCAGCCGACGTTCGACCTCCCCGAGGACGAGATCGAGATCGGCGTCGGCATCCACGGCGAGCCCGGCCGGCGCCGGGTCCCCGCGGCGCCCGCGCGCGAGGTGGCGGAGATGCTCGTCGAGCCGATCCTGGCCGACCTCGACTTCACCGGCTCCGACGGCGTGCTCGCCTTCGTCAACGGCATGGGCGGCACCCCGTTGCTCGAGCTGTACCTGATGTACGGCGAGGTCGCGTCCATCCTCGAGAAGTCCGGCGTGCGCGTCGCGCGGTCGCTGGTCGGGCCCTACATCACCAGCCTCGAGATGGCGGGCTGCTCCGTCACGCTGCTCAGGCTCGACGACGAGCTGCTGCGGCTCTGGGACGCGCCGGTGCGCACCCCCGGCCTCCGCTGGGGTGTGTGAATGAGCGCGACGGCCGGGACCGCCGGGCTCGAGAGCTGGATCCGGGCGTTCGCCGCGGCGATCTCGGCGCACGCCGAGGAGCTGACGCGGCTCGACTCGGCGATCGGCGACGCCGACCACGGGGCGAACATGGCGCGTGGGATGACGGCCGTGGTGGCCAAGCTCGACGAGGGCCCGCAGGACGGCACGGCGCCCGGGGTCCTGCTCAAGCAGGTCGGCATGACCCTGGTCAGCACCGTCGGCGGGGCGAGCGGACCGCTCTACGGCACGTTCTTCCTGCGGATGGCGACGGCCGCGGGGGATCGCACCGAGCTCGGCGTCGACGGGTTCGCCGAGGCGTTCCGCGCCGGGCTCGGCGGGATCGTCGCCCGCGGCAAGGCCGAGGCCGGGGACAAGACGATGTTCGATGCGCTCGCCCCGGCCGCCGACGCGCTGGATGCGGCGCTCGCCGCCGGCGACGAGCTGGGTGCGGCGCTGCAGGCGGCGTCGCGCGCCGCCGACGCCGGCCGGGACGCCACCACGCCGCTGCTCGCGCGCAAGGGCCGGGCCAGCTACCTCGGCGAACGCAGCGTCGGGCACCAGGACCCGGGTGCGACGTCGGCCGCGTTGCTCGTCGCCGCCGCGGCCGACGTCCTGGCGTGACCCCCGGGCCCGTCGGGCTGGTGGTCGTCGCACACAGCCGGCCGCTGGCGCAGGCGGCGGTCGGGCTCGCCCGCGAGATGGCCGGGCCGGACGTCGCGATCGAGATCGCCGCCGGCCTCGACGAGACGACCTTCGGCACCGACGCCCTGGCGATCGCGTCGGCCCTGGCCGAGGCCGATCGCGGCGCGGGGGTCGTGGTGCTCATGGACCTCGGCAGCGCGGTGCTCTCCGCCGAGCTCGCCCTCGACCTGCTCGACGACGCCGACCTGCGTGACCGGGTCCTGCTGTGCCCGGCGCCGCTGGTGGAGGGTCTGGTCGTGGCCGCGGTGACGGCCGCGGGCGGGGCCGACGCCGCCACTGTCGCGGCCGAGGCGGGGGCCGCGCTGGCGGCCAAGGAGTCGCAGCTGGGCGGGGCCGCTCCCGAACCTGCCGCCCCACCGACCGTCACGCAGGACGAGCCGGTCACCGTGGAGGCGTTCACCGTCGTCAACCCGCACGGGCTGCACGCCCGACCGGCCGCGCGGCTCGTCGGCACGGCGCGGTCCGCCGGCGACGACACGCATGTGCGGCTGCGCAACGCCACGACCAGCTCGAACTGGGCGCCCGCGACCAGCCTCTCCCGGGTCGCCGCGCTCGGTGTGCGGCAGGGCGACCGGGTCGAGGCGGCGGCCGACGGGCCGGGCGCGCGGGCGGCCCTCGACGCGCTGCTCGCCCTGGCCGCGCGCGGGTTCGACGAGGAGGTCGACGACGCGCCGCAGTTGCAGGTCCCGGATGGGCCGGGCCCGATGCCCGCGGTGCCCGGCACCGCCGTGGGCCCGGCCTGGACGCCGCGGGCCGCGCGGCCGGCCGTCCCGGACGACCCCGCGGGCGAGCCTG
>NZ_JAODNI010000190.1 GCF_025465255.1 Pseudonocardia sp. | reverse complement strand
CCCGGCCCGCCGCCGGTGCGGCGGACGCGCTCAGGGCGGTGGCGGCCCCGGCCCGGCTCGTGGCCGCCGCCGCGGCCCTCGCGTCGTCGTTTCCCGAGCTCGCGGAGGTGCTGCGGCAGGCGGCCGGCCTGCCCCGGACCCCGCACCCGAGCCGCCGTCCGTCGCCGCGTCAGGCCCGCTGACCGGCCCCTTTCGGGTACGTGACCGCGGCCGGCCGGAGCCTCACTGGTAGCCTGGTTCGCAGGGTCCGGCTGCAGTCCGTGGCGGCCGAGACCGTCCCCCCGCCCCGTACGCGGCGCGCCGCTCAGCGGTGCACGTGAGGCCCGGGAGCGGGACCCACGGACTTCATCACAAGAGGAGTACCACCAGTGGCTCTCGACGCCGCACAGAAGAAGACGATCCTCGCCGACTACGGCGTCCACGAGGGGGACACCGGGTCCCCCGAGGCCCAGGTCGCGCTGCTCACCAAGCGCATCAGCGACCTGACCGAGCACCTCAAGCAGCACAAGCACGACCACCACTCCCGGCGCGGACTGCTGCTCATGGTGGGTCGCCGCCGTCGCCTGCTCAAGTACCTGGCGTCGGTCGACGTCGCGCGCTACCGGTCGCTCATCGAGCGGCTCGGCCTGCGCCGCTGATCCGTCCCGGTCCCCCGGGGTGAACCAGCCCCGGGGGACCGGCCAGCACAACTCCATCCGCACACGCCATCGCGTCCGGCACATGATCCGCCGGTCCTCGGTAGTGGCTCCCGGAACCGACGAGAAGCAGGTCCGGGGGCTTCGATCGAAGACCGGCTCCGCGGAGGATCCGCCCGGCAGGTGGCAGTGCTCATCCCATCCGAGGAGAGACACCACTTCATGACCGATCCCATCGAGATCGACGGCGTGCACGAGAGCACCGCCGTCATCGACAACGGTTCCTTCGGGACCCGCACGATCCGGTTCGAGACCGGGCGCCTCGCGCGCCAGGCCGCCGGGTCCGTCGTCGCCTACCTGGACGACGAGACCATGCTGCTGTCCGCCACCACGGCGTCGAAGCAGCCCAAGGAGCACTTCGACTTCTTTCCGCTCACGGTGGACGTCGAAGAGCGCATGTACGCCATCGGCAAGATCCCCGGCTCGTTCTTCCGCCGGGAGGGCCGCCCGGGTACCGACGCGGTCCTGACCTGCCGGCTGATCGACCGGCCGCTGCGCCCGTCGTTCGTCGACGGCCTGCGCAACGAGATCCAGATCGTCGTCACGGTCCTCTCGCTGGACCCGCAGGACCCCTACGACGCGCTGGCGATCAACGCCGCGTCGGCGTCCACGCAGCTCTCCGGTCTCCCGTTCTCCGGGCCGATCGGCGGCGTCCGCGTCGCCCTGATCGACGGCCAGTGGATCGCGTTCCCGCAGCACGAGGACCTGCAGCGGGCCGTCTTCGACATGGTCGTCGCCGGCCGCGTCGTCGGTGACGACGTCGCCATCATGATGGTCGAGGCCGAGGCCACGACCGAGACCAACGAGCTCGTCGCGGCCGGTGCCCAGGCGCCGACCGAGTCCGTCGTGGCCGCGGGCCTGGAGGCGGCCAAGCCGTTCATCCGCAGCCTGTGCATCGCGCAGCAGCAGCTCGCCGACGTCGCCGCCAAGCCGGTGCGCGAGTACCCGACGTACCCGGCCTACCAGCCGGACGCGTTCGAGGCCGTCGAGGCCGCTGCCTCCGACGACCTGGCCGCCGCGCTGACCATCGGCCCGAAGCAGGAGCGCGAGGCCAAGCTCGACGAGATCAAGCTCCACGTCCTCGAGCAGCTCGGACCGAAGTTCGAGGGTCGCGAGAAGGAGCTCGGCGCCGCGTTCCGGTCGCTGAACAAGAAGCTGGTCCGCCAACGGATCCTGCGCGACAAGGTGCGCATCGACGGCCGTGGGCTCACCGACATCCGGCCGCTCTCGGCCGAGGTCGAGGTCGTCCCGCGGGCGCACGGCTCGGCGCTGTTCGAGCGCGGCGAGACCCAGATCATGGGCGTCACCACGCTGAACATGCTCCGCATGGAGCAGCAGATCGACTCGCTCGGTCCGGAGACGCACAAGCGCTACCTGCACCACTACAACTTCCCGCCGTACTCGACCGGTGAGACCGGCCGGGTCGGGTCGCCGAAGCGCCGCGAGATCGGCCACGGCGCGCTGGCGGAGCGGGCCCTGCTGCCCGTGCTGCCCACGCGCGAGGAGTTCCCGTACGCGATCCGCCAGGTGTCCGAGGCCCTCAGCTCCAACGGGTCGACGTCCATGGGCTCGGTCTGCGCGTCCACGATGGCGCTGCTCAACGCCGGCGTGCCGCTCAAGGCGCCGGTCGCGGGCATCGCGATGGGCCTCGTGTCCGACACGGTCGACGGCACCACGCAGTACGTCGCGCTGACGGACATCCTGGGCGCCGAGGACGCGTTCGGCGACATGGACTTCAAGGTCGCCGGCACGCCCGAGTTCGTCACGGCCCTGCAGCTGGACACCAAGCTGGACGGCATCCCGTCGGAGGTCCTCGCGGCAGCCCTGTCGCAGGCCAAGGACGCCCGGATGACCATCCTCGAGGTGCTCGGCGAGGCCATCGACGGCCCGGACGAGATGAGCCCATACGCGCCGCGGGTCACCGCGGTCAAGGTCCCGGTCGACAAGATCGGCGAGGTCATCGGCCCGAAGGGCAAGATGATCAACTCGATCACCGAGAAGACCGGCGCGGACATCTCGATCGAGGACGACGGCACCATCTACGTCGGTGCCGCCGACGGGCCCTCCGCGGAGGAGGCGATCGCCATGATCAACGCGATCGCCAACCCGCAGCTGCCCAAGATCGGCGAGCGATTCCTGGGCACGGTCGTCAAGACCGCCGCCTTCGGCGCGTTCGTCTCGCTGGTTCCCGGCAAGGACGGCCTGGTCCACATCTCGAAGCTGGGCTCCGGGAAGCGGATCAACAAGGTCGAGGACGTCGCCAAGGTCGGCGACAAGATGCGCGTCGAGGTCACCGACATCGACAACCGCGGCAAGATCAGCCTCATCCCGGTCCAGGAGGAGGGCGCCGCGAGCGACGCCCCCGCCGAGACCACGGAGCCGGAGACGGCCGAGGTCTGATTCCTTCGTGAACCACCGCACCACCACTGGGACGGCGGCACCGGATTCCGGTGCCGCCGTCCCGGCGGTTTCCCGCACCGACCTGCCGGGCGGCATCCGGGTGCTCACCGAGCGCGTCCCGGGCGTCCGCTCCGTCGCGCTCGGCATCTGGATCGCGATCGGCTCCCGCGACGAGAACCCGGACCAGGCCGGGGCCGCGCACTACCTGGAACACCTGCTCTTCAAGGGCACCGGGCGGCGCACCGCCACCGGGATCGCCGAGGAGATGGACGCGGTCGGCGGCGAGCTGAACGCGTTCACCGCCAAGGAGCACACCTGCTACTACGCGCACGTCCTGGACGAGGACGTGCCGATGGCGCTGGACGTCCTCGCGGACGTCGTCACCAACGCCGAGCTCGCGCACACGGACGTCGAGCTGGAGCGCGGGGTGGTCCTCGAGGAGATCGCCATGCGCGACGACGACCCCGAGGACCTGCTCGGCGAGCTCTTCGACGAGACCCTGTTCGACGAGCACCCGCTCGGTCTGCCCATCGTCGGCTCCGAGGAGTCGATCCGCGGGATGAGCCGGGACACCCTCTTCGACTTCTGGCGCGGCGAGTACACGACGCCGCGGATGGTCGTCACGGCCGCCGGCAACCTCGACCACGCGCACGTCGCGGACCTGGCGGCGAAGGCCCTCGAGGACGCCGCGTCGCGCTTCCCGGCCGGCGCCCCCGTCACGCCCCGCTCCGGGACTCCCGGGCTGCTCAGGCCGCGGCGCGCCCTCGCCCTGCGCTCCGACGACTCCGAGCAGGGCCACCTGATGCTCGGCGTACCGGGGCTGAACCGGCACGATCCGCGGCGCGCGGTGCTGTCCGTGCTCAACAGCGCACTCGGCGGCGGCCTGAGCTCGCGGTTGTTCCAGGAGGTCCGGGAGCGGCGCGGGCTGGCCTACCAGGTCTACTCGTCGCACTCCTCCTACGCGGACGCCGGCGCGTTCAGCGTCTACGCGGGCTGCGCGCCGGAGCGGCTCGGCGAGGTGGTCGGGGTGGTCCGGGACGTGCTCGCGGGCGTCGCGGCGGACGGGCTGACCGAGGCCGAGGTCGTCCGGGCCAAGGGCTCGATGCGCGGCGGGCTGGTCCTCGGGCTGGAGGACACGGCGTCGCGGATGAACCGCCTGGGCCGCTCGGAGCTGGACCACGGCCGGCAGCGCTCGATCGCCGAGAGCCTCGAGCGGATCGAGGCGGTGACGCCGGAGCAGGTGTCCGCGCTCGCGACGGAACTGCTCGACGTGCCGCTCACGGCCGCGGTGGTCGGGCCGTACGACGACGAGTCGGAACTGCCCGGCGCGCTGCAGGACCTGGCCTGACGGTGCTGCTCACCGTGGCCTCCGGGCTGCTGATCGTCGTCGGGCTGGTCGGTGTCGTGGTGGCGGTGCTGCCCGGGCTGGTCCTCGTGCTCGCCGGCGTCGCACTCTGGGCAGTCCCGCGCGGCGACGCCGTGGGCTGGTGGGTCCTCGGGATCGCCGCGGCCCTGCTGGTGCTCGGCACCGTGGCGAAGTACCTGCTACCGGGCCGGGCGCTCAAGGAAGCCGGCGTCCCGAACCGGACCCTGCTGGCCGGCGGCGTCCTGGGCATCGTCGGGTTCTTCGTCGTCCCGGTCGTCGGGCTCTTCCTCGGGTTCGTGCTCGGCGTCTACCTCGCGGAGCTGGCACGGTCGAAGGACCGCGGCGCCGCGTGGCCCTCGACCAGGCACGCGCTGCGGGCCGCCGGCTGGAGCATCGTGATCGAGCTCGCCGCGGGCCTGCTGATGGCGGCGACGTGGGTCGTGGGCCTGGTCGTGGGCTGAGCCGCGCGGCGTCGCACGCCTCCCGCCGGTCGTCCGCGGCACCCACCTAGGCTGGTCCGGCCAGCGGCGCAGGGAGCGCCGGGTGTGGAGGTGGGCGTGAGCGTGAGCGAGCCGATCCGGGTTGCGGTCCTGGGCGCGAAGGGCCGCATGGGCTCGGAGACGTGCGCGGCCGTGCGTGCGGCCGCGGACCTGGAGCTGGTGGCCGGGCTCGGCGCCGGGGACCCACTGTCCGCGCTGACGGACGCGGGCGCCCAGGTCGTCGTCGACTTCACGCGGCCCGCCGTCGTCATGCACAACCTGAGCTTCTGCCTCGAGCAGGGCATCGCCGCCGTCGTCGGCACCAGCGGTTTCGACGCCGAGCGGCTGGCGACGCTGCGCGGCTGGCTGGACGAGAAGCCCGGTTCGGCGGTGCTCGTCGCCCCGAACTTCGGGGTCGGCGCGGTGCTGTCGATGGCGTTCGCCGCGCAGGCCGCCAAGTTCTTCGAGTCCGTCGAGATCGTGGAGCTGCACCACGCCGGCAAGGTCGACGCACCGTCCGGCACCGCCGCCCGGACGGCCACGCTCGTCGCCGAGGCGCGCGCGGAGGCCGGGCTGGGACCGGTCCCGGACGCCACGACCAGCCAGCTCGACGGCGCGCGCGGCGCGGACGTCGACGGCATCCGCGTGCACTCCGTCCGGATGCCCGGGCTGGTCGCGCACCAGGAGGTCATCCTGGGCGGCGAGGGCGAGGTCATGACCATCCGGCACGACTCGATGAACCGCGCGTCCTTCATGCCCGGGGTGCTGCTGGCGGTCCGCGCCGTGCGGGACCGCCCTGGCCTCACCCTCGGCCTGGAGCCCCTCCTCGGCCTCTGAGCGTCGGCGGGACCGGGTTCGGGTACGCCGTCAGGATCCGGTGAGCACCAGATCCAGCGACCCCGAGCACCGCACCTCGCGCACCGTGCGCGTCCCCGTGTCGAGGATCCGGGCGGCCCCGTCCGGGGCCCAGCCGGCCCGGGCGTAGAAGCCGCGCGTCGCCGCGTCGGTCTCGGGGACCCAGGCCCGGCCGCGCGCCGACCCGGCCCCGCG
>NZ_JAODNI010000249.1 GCF_025465255.1 Pseudonocardia sp. | reverse complement strand
GAAGATCCGCTGCAGCTCCATCTCATAGATCGCCGGATCCGAGAACACATGCCGGCTGACCAAACCCTGCGCCGGATCGAGCAGATCATCGATCTTCTCGGCACCGCTGTAACCGATCGTCATTGCGGCTTCCTTTCATCTGATTGCTGGGTGCCGCGTCGGACGAAGCCGAGGGTCACCGATCCGAGCGCCCCGAAATCGGCGCGGAAGACGTCGTCGCTGTCGGCGTCGACCGCCCGACACGGCGAGCCGGGCAGGACGACATCGCCTGCTTCGAGTGCGATGCCGTGGGTCGAGAGCTTGTGCACGAGCCAGCCCACCGAGCGCAGCGGGCTGCCGAGCACATCACCCATGCATCCCCTCGCGACGGGGTGGCCGTTGCGTTCGACCATCACCATCAGCGCCTCGAAATCGACGCCGTGCGGGGAGAATGCCCGGTCGCCGAGCACGAACCGGGCCGACGAACCGTTGTCGGCAACCGTGTCGTGCCAGCGGATGCGCCAGTCGGCGATGCGGCTGTCGACGATCTCGAGGGCCGGTGCGATGAAATCGATGGCGGCCAGCACCTGGCGCGGTGCGACCTGGGGGCCTTCGAGGCGTTTGCCGAGCACGAAGGCGATCTCCGGCTCGACCTTGGGCGCAATGAGCGTGTCGAGATCGAGCTCGTCGCCGTCGGTCGCCTCCATCACGTCGAAGAGCTGTCCGAAGTCCGGCTCGCGCACCCCGGCCATCTCCTGCATGGCCGGGCTGGTCAGGCCGACCTTCTTCCCGACGACCCGATGCCCGAGGCCAGCCCTGATGCGAGCGACCTCGGCCTGGATCCCGTACGAGTCGTCCTGTTCCAGGCCCGCGTAGCGGTCGGTGAGCGGGCTCACCGGCGTCGCCATGCATTCGGCTTTCCAGAGTTCCTCGGCGAGGGCGGCGCGGGTCAGCTCATCGAGTGGCGCCAACGGGCACCTCCCGGTCCTGGGCCATCGTGTAAGCGATGTCCTCGAGCAGGTCCTCCTGTCCGCCGACCGCACCCCTGCGGCCGGCCTCCATCAGGATGTCGCCGGCGTCGACGCCGTAGCGGGCTGCTGCCGCCTTGGCCTTGAGCAGGAAGCTTGAGTACACGCCGGCATATCCGAGCACCAGGCTCGTACGGTCGATGACCTGGGGGAAGCGCATCAGGGGACGCACCTCGTCCTCGGCCACGTCCATCAGCTGCCACTCGTCGATGCCGGTCTCGAGACCGATCCGCTTGGTGACCACGCTGAACACCTCGCCCGGTGTGTTGCCCGCGCCGGCGCCGAGGGAGCCGAGGGAGCCGTCGATGAACGACGCGCCCTCGTCGATCGCCGCCAGGCTGTTCGACACGGAGAGGCCGAGGTTGTTGTGGGCGTGCAGGCCGATCTCGACCGGGATCGCCGCACGGACGGCGGCGACACGGTCGCGCACGCCCTGCTCGGTCATGTAGCCGGCGGAATCAGCGAGGTAGACCACCTCGGCGCCCGATTCCGCCATGATCCGTGCCTGCTCCGCGATCACCTCCGGGGTGGCGAGGTGGGTCATCATCAGGAACCCGAAGGTCCGCAGGCCGAGATCGCGGCACAGCTGCAGGTGCTGCTCGGCCACGTCGGCCTCGGTCACGTGGGTGGCGACCCGCACGCCGCCGACGCCGTGCTCGACCGCCTCACGCACCTCGTCCATCACGCCTACGCCGGGCAGCATCAACGTGCACAGGGTCGCGTCACCGATGACCTCGGAGGCGGCATCGAACAACTCGGTGTTGGAGTAGCTCCCCCGCCCCTGCAGCAACGACGACCCGCCGAGTCCCGCCCCGTGACCGACCTCGATGTACCGGACGCCGCTGGCCGACAGACCGCCGACGACGTGACGCACCTGCTCGGGTGAGAAGTCGTGCTCGACGGCGTGGCTGCCGTCACGAAGGCTCGTGTCCAGGTAATTGATCCGGGTTCCGGCTACAGGCTCCATCTCACACTCTCGCTTCCGCGCCGGCAGTCACCCGTTGCCGAGCCATCCGCACCGCAGCCGCCGTGATGATGTCGAGGTTGCCGGCGTACTTCGGCAGGAAGTCACCAGCTCCCTCGACCTCGTTGAACAACGTGACCTTCCGGCCGTTGAGCACCGGCCCGCGGACGCGGTAGCCGGGCACGTAGGCCTGGACGCGCTGCACCATGCGCTCGATCTCGACCGCAAGCAGGTCCTCGTCCAGGCCGTCCACCTCGGCATAGACGGTGTTGCGCATGCACGGAGGCGGATCTGCCGGGTTGAGCACGACGATCGCCTTGGCCTGCTCGGCCCCACCGACGGTCTCGAGGGCCTTGCGCGTCTTGTGCGTGAATTCGTCGATGTTCTGCCGCGTTCCCGGGCCGACACTGGCGCTGGCCACGGTCGACACCGTCTCGGCGTAGCGCAGATGCTGCGCCGCCCGGCCGACGGCGGCGACCAGCGGAACCGTGGCCTGGGCGGCGCAGCTGACCAGGTTGAGCTCCATCGCGCTGCGGTGCTCGTCCCCGTTCACCGCCGGGATGACCATGGGACCGATCGCCGCCGGGGTGAGATCGACGCTGGCGATCTGCGCCTCGGCAAGCCGCGGTGCATGCGCGAGGTGAGCTCGTGCCGACGTGGCGTCGAAGACGAGTTCGGGAAGCTCGTCGAGTTGGAAGAGCCCGTCGATCCCGTCGGCTGTGGTGTGAACCCCGAGAGCAGCGGCTCGCCGAAGCCCCTCCGAGCCGGCGTCGATGCCGGCCATTACGGCCAGTTGCAGGGTCTGCTCGCGGAGGACCTTGTACATCAGGTCCGTGGAGATGTTTCCGGAACCGAGGATCGCGACCCGGAAGGGGCGTTCGACCGACAGTTGGCTGTTCGTGCTCATCGGTTCCTACTCGGCCGTCAGGAAGTCGGCCACCAAGTGGTCGAACTCCTGCTGCTTCTCCGCCTGCGCCCAGTGGCCGCACTCGGAGAACGCGACGAGACGCACGTTCCTCATCCGGTGGAACATGAGCAGGGAGCTGTCGAACGGCAGAACCCGGTCCTCGCGACCCCAGACCAGCAGGGTGCGGTGCGCGATCTGGTCCACCCGCTTCCACAGCTCGGCCTCCGGGTCAGCGCCGAGAGCCCGGAACAGCTTCAGCATGAAAGCCATCGCCTCGGGGTCGGTGGCCGCCTCCAGCCGTTCCTCGAGGACCCGGTCCGGCACGCCGCTGGAGTCGAAGACCATGACGTCGACGAACTCGCGCATCCGCTCCACCGAGGGTGACTCGTAGAAGCGGCGCACCGCCCGGTCGACGCCACCGGCGATGTCGCCGGGGGTCAGGATGTTCACCGAGCCGCCGCCAGGACCCATGAGCACCAGGCGATCGGCCATCTCCGGGTAGTCCAGCGCGAACCGCAGCGCGGTGCCCCCGCCGAGCGAGTTCCCCAGGAAGTGCGCCTTGGCGACGCCGGAGCTCGCCATGACCGCCTTGACCACTCGGGCGGAGAACTCCCAGTAGGACTCCCCGTCGGGGAAGGTCTTCGAGGACGACCCGAACCCGGGCTGGTCGATGATGATCAGCCGGAAGCGCGCGGCCAGGTAGGGCAGGTTCGTCCGGAAGTTGCTCATTCCTGAAGCGCCCGGCCCGCCGCCGTGCAGCATCACCATCGGTTCCCCGGAGCCCACCTCGCTCACGTGGATCTTCAGCCCTGCGACGTCCACGAACCGCTCCTGAACGTCCAGCTCAACCGTGTTCTCTGACATGCCGTCCTCTGTGTGAGATCGCGTCGTGGGGGTGTCGGTGCCGGCTAGTCGCCCTGGGCCAGCGACTCGAGACCGCGGTGGCCCCAGACGTCGCCGCCTTCCCAGTCCGAGACGACCCACGTGTCCTCGTCCACCTCGCGCGCACCCCAGCCGTACTCGAGGTCGATCCCGCTGGGCGTCTGCATGTAGAACGAGAGCATGTGATCGTTGCGGTGCCGGCCGAGCGTGGTGCTCATCTGCACTCCGGCGTCCTGCGCCCGGTCGAGTGCGCGACCGACCATGTCGATCTCCTCGACCTCCAGCATGATGTGCTGGCAGGCGGTGAACGGGCCCCGGGCGAGCGCGATGGAGTGGTGTCGGCGGTTGCAGTGCAGGAAGCAGACCTCGACCGGCCCGAGGGTGGTGTACTCCGAGACCCGGAAGCCAAGTTGCTGGACGTAGAAGTCCTGCGTCTGCTGGTACTGCTCGGCGTTGATCAGGAAGACCACGTGCCCGAAGCCCATGGCGCCTGCCACGAACTTCGCCCCGTGTGGGGACACGAAGTTGTAGTCGATGGTGGGCCGGAAGTAGAGCTCAAGACGGTTCCCGGCGGGGTCGTTGAAGGACGCCATGCCGCCGACGGAGCGTGCTTTGAGCTCCTCGTCTCCGCCCGGGCGCACGTCCACCCCGGCCTGCTTCAGCTCCTCGACGGCGGCGTCGAACGCGTGCTTGTCGGGCAGCTCGAGCCCGGCGTAGGCGAATCCGTCCGCCTCCGCCTGATGCACGGCGATGCGCCAGCGGTAGTCGTCGGTCTTCAGCAGGAGGCTGTCCTTGGGCGCGTCCGG
This sequence comes from Pseudonocardia sp., assembly GCF_025465255.1. GTDB lineage: Bacteria > Actinomycetota > Actinomycetes > Mycobacteriales > Pseudonocardiaceae > Pseudonocardia. Next base: position 10,432 of record NZ_JAODNI010000249.1, on the reverse strand, counting down.
GCGCAGCTGCACGCCCAGGACGTCGTGCGCGTAGTCGTGCCACGCGGGCACGTTCGTTGCGTTGATCCCGACATAGCCGACAGACCGAACCTTCATCCTTCGCCTTCTCTCTCGTGTACACAGACAGTCCCGTCGACCACCGCGACGTCGAATGTCTTCAGCGGGTCTCGGGCCGGGCGCGTGCCCTTGCCCGTTGCCATGTCGAAGCGGGCTTTGTGCCAGGGGCAGACGATGGAGGCGCCCTGAACGGGGCCGCCCTCGATGCTCAGCGCCCGGTGTGAGCAGGTGGCGCTGACCGCGTAGAGCGCACCCTCGACCTCGAAGACGAGGCACCGCTCCCCGGAGGGCAGATCGACTGCGGCCCGTCCGTCCGCCGACAGCTGTTCGGCCGGACAGACTGGTACCCAGCCCGTGGCAAGTGCAGCATGCTCTTTCATCTTCAGCAGTTCTTCCGAGTCGCAGCCGGGTCAGAAGAGGGCGGCGTCGTCCGGGAACACCCCGGGGACCAGGCCGACATCGAGAACAGCGCCGGACATCATGTCGGCCGCATCGGAGAGCAGGTACCGCACGGTGCGGGCGTAGTCCTCGGGCATGCCGACCCGGCCCTGGGCGTTCATCCCCTTGACGACCTCGAGGATCTCGGGCCGGTGGGCGACCATCGGTTCCGACATTCCGGACAGGATGAAGCCGGGGACGACGGCGTTCACCCGGATACGATGCTTCGCCAGGTCGAACGCGAGCGCCTTGGTGAGCCCGAGAACGCCCGCCTTGGAGGCGACGTACGCGACGTGGGCACCGCCGCCGTACGCGGAGACCGAGGAGAAGTTCACCACGGCGCCACCGCCGGCCTCGATCATCGAGGGCACGGCGGCCTTGGACAGCAGGAACTGGCCCTTGAGGTTGACGTCGATCGTGGCGTCCCACGTCTCTTCACTGGTGTCCAACACCGAGCCTGTCGGCCGCACTGCGGCGTTGTTGACCAGTGCCCGCACCGGTCCAAAGCGAGCGGTCGCTCGCTCGAGGAAGCCTTGCAGCTGGCCCAGGTCTCGGACGTCGGCGTCCTCGACGAGCACGTCATCGCGGTCGCCGAGCTCGGTTGCCAGAGTCTTCACCTGGTCGCCGTCGTTGCTGAACGTCGCGACCCGGAACCCGTCTTCGAGTAGTCCGAGCACGACGGCACGACCCACGCCGTAGGTCCCCCCGCTCACCACCGCGAGACGATCCGCCACGTTGCACGCTCCGTTTCCCGAGGGAGGACCATCCATCCCCGTCCTGCGGTGCGCGGAAGGCCGGATGACCCGGCGCCGCAGCACTCGCTGTCCTTCGGAGAGCACCTTGGCGGTGACGGGCGCCACTGCGCCTCCGTGATAACTACGTGACTCCGGGTGACACCGGACCCCCGGCACGACCGCATCCCGGAGCATCCCGAGGGCCCGCCGACGAGATCTCCCCAGATCAAGGGGCATGGTCGACGTCTACGCGGGTCAGTTACTCTGCGCACCCACGGCTCGGGCAGGTCCCGTCGGTCGGCGGTTCCGGTGGCATCTCACCGGTCTTGCCCTCGGGGGCCCGACCCGGGATCCTCCGTGACTGCGGCCTGGCATCATCGCGACACCACGCGGTGGCCGACCATGTCATGGAGCCGACCCGACATGTGGGTCGCCGTCCGCCGCCACCCACTGCGAACTCGTCCGACGCCGCCCGGCGTCGAGAGGACGCGATCTCGACCGCCGCTCCGGAGGGAGACCCGGAATGCTCATCGCCGCACTCGTAGCGGGCGCGCTGGCCTGCCTGCTCCTCGGCCTCGTCCTTGACGAGATCGTCCTGACCTACGCCGCGCTTGGGGTCAGTCTGCTCGGCATCGCCATGCTGTTTGCAGCGAAGGTCTGGAAGCGGCGGACATTGCCGAGCGGAGATCTGGAAGGCCGCTCCGCAAACCAGTACGGATCCGTCCGGCCGACACCACTGGACGGACCGGTCGACCCTCTGCAGCCCGAGCGGCTGAGGGCGGAGCCCGAGACCAACGAGGCCGACGCCGAGCCGTCGTCAGGGGTCTCCGCGAGCGACGGCGCCGAATCCGGGATCGAGGATTTGATCGAAACACCCGTCGTGCACGTCGTGCGCGGGCGTCGGCGCTACCACGTCGCGGCGTGCAGGCTACTGAACGGGCATTCCGACGAGCCAATCACCGTCGATGAGGCCCATGAGGAAGGGTTCACCGCCTGCACGACGTGCGTTCCCGATAGCCCTGGGCCGGACACGAACCTCGCCCGTACCTGAGGTGGCGCAATGGCTCGGTCACCGTTTCGTACTGGATCGTTCCAGCCCGGTGACCCGCTTGCGGGCGTACCCCGATAGGTGGCGTGAACGTTGTTCAGGTGCGCCCGCGACTGCCGCGGGACGGCCGCCGACGCCACCTCGTCGGAGGGCTTTGACAACGCCGGGAGGTCAGCGCATGACCGGATGGAACCGCCTTCCCGACCGGTTCCGTGCCCGGCAGGTTCTCGCCAAGGGGCAGCATTCCGGGGCCCTCATCGCCGACGACATCTCGCTGGGCGCGCCGGCATTCGTCCGTGTCATGCCTGCTCGTCGGCTCGACAGGGACGTCATGGAGTACATCGAGGACGCTGGCCGCAGGCTGGAGGCCGGAACCGGTCCTCGAGCGCACGTCCCGAGACTCGAGGTCTTCCGCTCGGACCGGGTCGCTTTCATCAGCCGCCCGTACGTGGTCGGGCAGACTCTCGACGAATGGTCGGTCGATCCGCCAACTCAGCTCAGCGACTTTCTCGATGTCGCTGTCATCGCCGTGAAGAACCTGACCTTCCTCCATAGGACGGGCCTAGCCCACGGAAACCTGAAGTCATCCAATGTCGTGGTTGCGGCCGGGCGCGTCGCCCTCCTCGATCACGGGTTGGCCCGACTGTCTGGCATCCTGGACTACAAGGACAAGACGCCGTCGCCCATCACACCTGTACTGGCGGCTGAATCCCCCGCCGATGACGCGTCCAGCCTTGCCTCGTTGTTGCTCGACGCCTTCGAGCGAGTCCTGGCGGCAAACCCGCCCGCCACCACCGCCCTTGCGCAACAGTTGAATCTGTTCGTGCGGATGGCGCTGGAGCGACTGACCGGCCTGCATGGCGGGTACGCCATGCTCACCGCAGCCGTCCGGGACCTCGAGGACCTGGCTAAGGCATGTCGATCGGGCAAGCTCTCCAGCGTCAGCATCGGCTCGCACGACATCCGCCCCGAGCTCGGAACGGCGGCGTTCGCTGCCCGGCCTGCCGAGTGGTCCACACTCACCGTCGCGCTCGAACGCGCGCAGATCGAACGAACGCAGACAGTGCTCGTCGAGGGAGCTGCCGGAATCGGCAAGACCCGCCTCCTGCAAGAGTTCGCCCGATGGGCTCACGCGGAGCATTCCGCGCGGGTCATTTACGTCAAGAGTGAGCCCGCAGTCGCAGCCCGTCCGCACGTCGTACTGTCGTCCTTCGCCAGGGCGCTACACCGTTCCCGGAGTAGCGCGCAAGATGTCGACGGAGGTCAGGAACAGCAGCCCTCCGACTGGGTTGAACGCTTTGATATCGGCGGTGAAATACCGCCGCAGAACGCAGTTCGGATGGACGAGGCAGCCAGCCAGCTGGCGACGTCTCTCAGCGAGCTCGCGACCGCCGAGAACCCGGCGCTCGTCATCATCGACGACTGCCACTTTGCGCGTCCCGAAGACATCCTACTGCTCCGGCGCCTTGCCGAGATTGCACCCAAGATCGGTCGGGGGGTCATCCTTGTCTTCGTCTCCCGAGGGCTGGCCGATATCGAGAGCCGCATGCCGCTGATCGAGACCGACCACATCGTCCGAGTGGACTCCCTGCCGCCCGGTGCCGTGCGAGCGATCCTCACGTCCATGGCAGGACGAGTCGACGATTCCGTCGTCGATGGCGTGATCCGATGGGCGGGCGGGAGCCCGCTGCTGGCCCAGAACGCCATACGGTTCCTGTCCGACAACGGCGCGGTCGTGCCCGGGCCCGATGGCTGGACGAGCTACGGGCGTCTACCGGCACCACCGGAGGTGCTCACCGAGCGAGTCCGGTCGTTGCCGTCCCACCTGCGGGCGATCCTCAAGGTGGCCGCCGCCATCGGGTTCCGGGTCCGGATGGACATTCTCGCCGGCGCGTCGGGGAAGTCCCTGTCGTGGTGCGCCACAGTGGTCGTCGAGCTGGCCCGTCGCGGGTTGCTGAACGAAAGTCTCGAAGATCGACCCGGGCCAGGCGGGCCGGGGATCCGGGAGTTTGTGTTCACCCATGACACTGTCCGCGAAGAGGCGCTCGCCGACGAAGCGGGTGTCCCGCTCAGCGCGGTCCATCAGCAAGTCGCCCGGGCGATGATGGAACTCGGCCACACCGACGAGTTCGACCTCGCCTTCCACCTCGCCGCGTCGGGGGATCTGGCGGCTGCGTTCCCGCACGCGGTCACCGCGGCCCGAACAGCTCGGCGCCGCTACAGTCTTGGCACGGCGCGCGAGTACTACGAACTCGCCATTGCCGTCAGCGAGAGTGACGATCTGCTCCGGGAGATGGGCGAGGTCCTCATGCTAGACGGTTCTTATGCCGATGCCATCGCCACGCTCAGACGAGCCTTGGACCTCTGTCCGGAATCTAATGTCGTCGGCCGCGCGCAGATATCCCGATTGCTCGGCGAGACTCATTTCAAGACCGGCACCCTCGAACCGGCTGAACGATATTTTCTGCAGGCTCTACGGGTACTGGGCGAGCCGCTTCCACACGCAGATCGCGGCTTCCTGCTCGCCTCGGTCAAGGAGATAATCAGGTGGGGCGCGGGCGGTTATTTCCCGCGCTACCTAGCCAAGCGAGACGCCGAGCACGCCGTTCTCAAGGCAGCCGTGTTCGGCAACCTCGCCTACTGCTGGTGGTTCCACAACAGCATTCGCGCCCTTTGGGCCCAGGGACGGGAAATGGCCGTGGCTCGGCACTGTACGGCCGAGGGACCGCAACGCGCCCACGCGTACGCCACCCACGCCGTACTTTGCGGGCCGCTCCTCGGACGAGCCCGGCGAGCTGCCCGCTACGCCGAGCGGGCAGTCTCGATTTGCGCCCAAGGAGGCGACGAGTGGGGTAAGGCACACGCCATGCACCTCTACGGGGTAGCACTTGTCGCCTCCGGCGAGTACCGACGTGCTATCTCCTTGCTCACCGCGGCGGTGGAGGGGTTCGATCGGACAGCGGACCGCTGGGAAGCGCACACGTCACGGTGGCATCGCGCCCTCGCCTTATACCGGCTGGGAGAGCGAGAGGACGCCGCGCGAGAGGCCGAGGAGGTCCACAGGTTGGCGAAAGCTATCGGCGATCGGCAGGCGACCGCTAGCGCCATCTGCATCCGAGCGCTCGCCTGCGACGGCGAGGGTATTGACGAGAACGAGGGCGCGGATCTGCACGGCGGGTTCGATGTGCAGTCGGCCCTCACCTACCTGCTCGGGCGAGCCATCGCACTTCTCGGCGTCGGTCGTCTCGAGGATGCCGACGACGTCCTGAGCGATGCCGCCACCGAGATTTGCCGCCGCCGACTGCTTAACTCCTATGTGACGCCGATCCTGTCCTGGCGCGCCACCGTCGCGCGTTGGCAGGCCGAGGTCTCGGCCCCTGGAAGTGTTGCGGCGCGCCGGTGGGCGGTCCGGGCGGCGGTGCGCACAGCTATCGCCGCCGCTGCCAGCGGCATCTACCAGGCCGAACGCGAGCATGTCAGACACGAGGTGAAGCAATGGCCATCGATGGTCAGGCACGCGTTCCTTCGGAGGTCGGCCCCGTGACCCAGCAGTCCTCGGCAGATGCGCTCACCGGCGCACCCGCCCGGGCCGGACCGGAGGTGCGTGCTGCGGTGGCGCCAGGAGCATCGCGAGCACTGCCGGAGATGGGTGGGGACAACCCCGATACGCAGACCGCAATCTCGATCGTCGTGTCGTTGCTCATGGCGGCTGTGCCTGTGGATAACGCCGCGTTTATCGAAACGGGCGCCACGACAAACAGTCCGGTACGTATCGTCGCAGGAGCAATGGCGGACGGTGACCTCGAATGGCTTCACGCGAAGGGGAATCTGAGCGGACGAACGGACACCACCTCCATCCGGTTTCAGACCCGGCCGCCCCGCTGGACCACCTTTCTCGTTTTACCCGTGCCCGGACGCCTCGACTCGGTGCTGGTCGCCCGGCGGGAGCGCGGCCTTCCCTGGACTAGCGAGAACCGACGGGTGGCAATGCTGACCCGGGAGTGTCTTCGCCGGGTACTGGCAGCGGAGAACGTGGCCGATACCATGTCGACCTCGCTCATGGTGAGCGAAGAATTGTTTCGGACACGGCTGGCCGCCGAGCTCCACGACGACGTCGGCCAGCGCCTCTCGGCACTTCTGATAGAAGCTCGGCGGCTACAGAACAGTCTGGATCGCTTGAACATGAAGCCACCAGGGGATGCGGTGACCTGGATCTATGAGCAGTTGCGCGAGTGCAACGAAGTCGTCCGCGACCTCGTGTACGAGACCTCCGTGCCAGCCCTGACAGAACTGGGACTCCCCGCTGCCCTTCGGGATCTCGTGGAGCGTCGCCAGGCACGCACCTCGTTGACCATCAGCTACGCGTGCGATATTACCGACAGCGATCGCGATCTGTCCTACGAAAACCTGCCCCATCCTGTTCAAGTCGCGTGTCTGCGAATTGTTCAGGAAGCAGTGACGAACGTGACCAAGCATGCCAGCGCCATGCATTGTGCCATCACCTTGACACTTAGCGATTTGACGTTGTCGGCGACTATCGAGGACGACGGGGTGGGACTACCCGCCACGAGCACATCTGGCGGGTTCGGCATGACCGGTATGCGAGAGCGAGCCGCAGTATTGGGCGGCCGCGTGTCCGTACGCAGCGATCCTGGCGGGGGAACCGTCGTCAACGCCACATTGCCGATCTACCCCGGCAGTCAGACCAAGGCAGTTCACAGCGCGTGAAGGCACACTCTCCCGACGAAGGCAATAAATGGAAAAGCTGCAAGTACTACTGTGTGACGACCACCGAATGTTCCGCGAAGGAGCCAGACGGATCCTCGACGACGAGGCCGACATTCAGGTTGTTGGGGATGTTTCGTCCATAGACGAGGCCGCGAGCCTAGCCGTCGAGCTGGCGCCGACCGTCATCATCCTCGATATTTCATTGCACGGCGGGGCCAGCGGATTGGATGGAATCGAGACACTTCGAGAGCAGTGCCCCACGGCCAAAATCCTGATGGCATCAATGCATCAGGAAAGCTCCTTCGTCCGGGCAGCCTTCGAGCGCGGGGCGTCTGGGTACGTCACCAAGGACGCGGCCGCCGACGATCTCGCTGCAGCGGTGCGAGTGGTGTCCCTGGGCGGACAATACGTTCCTGAGTTCGTCTCAGAACAAAAAGCAGCGTCCACCCACTTGACCGCGCGTGAACGTGACGTCTTGGAGCTCCTGGCCGCCGGCCACACGAATGCGGAGATTTCCAAGGTCCTGCACCTCTCGATCCGGACCGTCGAGACATATCGCTCACAGCTCGGCCGCAAGCTTAGCGTCAGCAGCCGAGCGGACCTGATCCGTGTGGCCAAAGTGCAGGGCCTTCTCTAGTCGTTCGCCACCCCGGTCACCCGACCAGAAGTATCCACCGGAGTTCAGATGGAAGGTGCTGAACTTGCTTGTGGCCAATCTGGCGAGCGAACTCGGTGCCTAATCGTTCGACTTCTACCTTCGCGGTTAGGCATTTGCAGCCTCCGTTCCCGCTCCCCGCATTTACCGCCGCGACCTCAGCGCATGGGCGGCGTTCCTCCTCGCGCACCTCCTGCCGTGCTCACCGCTCACGGTCATTCGACCCTGCCCACGCACCAGCCCGCCGTCCCCGCCTGTACGTCAAACGACGTTAACGCGGGTACCTGTGGCCGACTGTCAGCCCAAAAATGAGCAGCCGTCACGCACCGCGACGACCGTAATAAGGTTCCGCGAATTGAAAGGCGACCAGGCCCGCGCGACACAGCCTCGACCCGGGCTCTTATGCACGCCGTGGGTCACATTGGCAGCCCGGACCGCACGCCATGCGACCGGTTTTCGCCCCATGAATGGATCCACGCGCGTAGTTTACAACCTGGGGAGTTGGAGCCCTCGTGTAAGTCGCCGAGGATCGGCCGGGGCACGACCTTCAGCTCCTCACCGTGATCGGATTGCGCGCCGAGCCCTAGCCCTGGTTCTTCATGAACTGGTCGGCGTGTGCGTGTCTGGATAGACGAAAGTGCCCCATTACCAGAGGAAACTGAGCTTGCTGAGGACTCGGGCCATTCAGGTAGAGGAGCACTTTCGAGGTGCAGGCTACAACGACACGTCCGCGGATCACCGCAACCGCCGACGGCGAGGGTGTGGTGTCGCACGCGGGGTCGCGTTTGCTCGCCGCTGTAGCGGACCGGAGACGCTAACTGGAGAGTTTGGCGAAGCGCTGGCGGTGCTGCGCAGGCCGCGGGCGCGTCATGATCCGGGCCGGGTGCTGGTCGATTTGACGGTCGCGGTCGCCGACGGTGCCACCACGATCTCCGACGTCGCGGTGCTGTCCGATCAGGCCGAGCTGTTCGGGTTGGTGGCGTCGGACTCGACGTGCTGGCGGCTGCTCGACCAACTCGACACCGCCACTCTCAGCCAGGTTGCGCGGGCCCGGTCCGCGGCGCGGGAGGTCGTCTGGGCGCAGCGCGCCGAACTCACCGGTCAGCCGTTCCCGCCGGCGAAAGCGGCGGGTCGGGCCCTACCTGGACTGGTGATCGATCTCGACGCGTCCATCGTGGTCTGCCGCAGCGAGAAGGAGCTGGCCGCGCCGACGTTCAAGAAGACCTTCGGCTATCATCCGATGCTGGCGTTCTGCGACAACACCGGTGAGTTCCTTGCCGCGCAGCTGCGGCGCGGAAACGGCGGGCAGCAACACCGCCGCCGGTGCACCACGTCGCCGGGCTCGAAGCCGCTCTCGCCCAGGTCCCGGACGCCCATCGCCACGGCAACCCGATCCTGGTCCGGGCCGATACCGCCGGCCGCACCCGAGAGTTCCTCGGCCACATCCGCAGCCGCCGCGATGAGGCGGTGAGCTGCGAGTTCTCGGTCGGCTGAGCGATCACCGGCAAGGAACGAGCCGCGATCTCTGCGATCCCGGCCCGGGTCTGGGCGGACGCGATCGACGCCGACGGCGGGCACCGTGACGGCGCCGGGTTGGCCGAGATCACCCGCGTGCTGCCCGCCCGTTCGCTGCAGGGCTACCCGTCCGAGACCCGGATGATCGTGCGCCGCGAGCGCCCGCACCCCGGCGCGCAGCTCGACGCGTTCGAGGAGCACGACGGGTGGCGCTACACCGCCTTCGCCACCGACACCAGCTTCGGGCAATTCGCCCACCTCGACGCCCGACACCGCGCGCACGCCCGGGTCGAAGACCGCATCCGCTGCGCGAAAGACACCGGCCTGGACCACTGCCCGTCCCGCAGCTTCGCGATCAACACCGCCTGGCTCGTCGTGGTCATGCTCGCCGTCGACCTCGTCGCCTGGACCCAGCACCTACTGCTGGACGGCGATCTCGCGAAGGTCGAGCCGAAGACGCTGCGCTACCGGCTACTGCACGTCGCTGCCCGTCTCACCCGCGGACAGCGTCGGCTCTGCCTGCGCGTCCAGCGCTCCTGGCCCTGGGCCCAGCAGCTGGCGGCCGCGTTCGCACGGCTCACCACGCTGCCCCTCCCTGCTGGTTGACCTTCCGTCCCGACACGACGAGCGGCGGGAGCCACCGGCAGAAACAGCACGCCGGCAGCGTCATCACGCCCATCTTCGGGAAACCGCAAGACCAAGATCAACGACCAGAGGTGCAAGATCAGCTCACTGGACCATGAATGACCGGTGCTAGTCCCCGTTCGCCCTGTCGGGCGGCCCGTTCCGGGCTGAAAATGGGGTTGGTTGCCCGCTGACGCCGTCGCTCCTTGGTCCGTGTGAGGTCGTGGGCTAGTCGGGCGCTGGGAGCTGCCCTGTGGGCCCTTCGGTGTTGCTTCGAGCACGCGGATCAGATTCGCCGGTCCCTCGCAGCTCCTGCGGGCAACCGCCGTGGTGGTGCCGAGAGGAGGACGGCGATGTTGGAAGACAGCGGGGACTCCGAGGAGATCATCGAGCGGGTCGCGGCGCTGGACATCGGCAAGGCCGAGCTGATGGCGTGTATGCGGGTGCCGCATCCGGACCGGCCGGGCCGCCGCGCGCAGAGATCACGGCCTACTCGACGATGACCAGTTCGCTGCTGGGCCTGGCCGATCGGCTGCGTGAGCTGGGCGTGACCCGGGTGGTGATGGAGGCGACCTCGGATTACTGGAAACCGGTGTTCTACCTGCTGGAGTCCCAGGGGTTGGATCCGTGGCT
>NZ_JAODNI010000089.1 GCF_025465255.1 Pseudonocardia sp. | reverse complement strand
GGGACGACGCTCGCCGCGCTCGTCGGGCTGGTGTTCCCGGCCGGGCCCGCGGCCGTCGCCGGACCGGGGGCGCCGGGCGTCGCGCTCGCCGCGCTGGGCGCCGGGGTGGCCGCGGGGGTGCTGCTGGTGCTGGGCCGCACCGCGGCCGTCGCGTTCGGGGCGGTGGTCGGCGTCGCTCTGGGAGCGCTGCTGGCGGTGGGGCTCGCCGCCTGGTCCGGGCTGGACGCGGTGCGCGCGCTGACCGTGGTCACGGTGGTGGCGTTCCTGTTCGGCGCGGTCGGGCCGCGGGGGGCCGTGCGGGTGGCCCGGCTGCGGGTGCCCCTGCTGCCCCGCACCGCCGCCGAGCTGCAGGAGGACATCGACCCCGAGCCCGGTTCCGTCCTGGCCGCCCGCACGGCCCGCGCGGACGCGCTGCTGTCCGTCGTCTCCGTGTCCACGGCGGTCCTCGTCGTCGCCACCGCGTACGCGCTGGTGGACCACGACGGCTGGGTCGAGCGGCTGCTGCCGCTGCTGCTGGCCGCCGCGGCCGCGCTACGCGGACGGATCCTGCGGACCGTGGTCCAGCGCGGCGCGCTGGTGTGGGCGGCGGTGCTCGCCGTGGCTGTCACCGCGACCGGGATGGCCCGGGTCGCCGGGCTCGACTGGTCGATCGTGCTGCTCGTCCTCACGCTGCTGGCCGCGGCCGCGGCGATCGTCGCCGCGTGGCGGATGCCCGGGCGCCGGCTGCTGCCGGTGTGGGGGCAGGCCGCGGACATCGCGGAGCTGTGGACCGCCCTCGTGCTGGTGCCGGTGCTACTGCAACTGCTCGGCGTGTACGCCTACTTCCGCGCGCTGAACGGCTGAGCGGCGGTCGTCGGGTGCAGAGCCGCAAGGACCACGTCCAGGCCTACCAGTTCTCGACGGCGCGGCTGTCGTCCGCGCTGGTCACCGGGGACGCGTTCGCCGGGGAGGCGCCGCTGAAGCGCTCCGGTTCCGGCGCGGTGTTCGGGACGGTCCTCGCCGCGCTGGTCTGCGCGGGCGCGTTCGTGTTCGGCCTGATCAGCCCGGGCGGGGCGACGAGCTGGCAGCAGCCGCGGACGATCGTCGTGGAGAAGGAGACCGGCAACCGCTACGTCTACCTCGACGGCGTGCTGCACCCGACGCTCAACACCGCGTCGGCCATGCTCGTCCTCGGCGCCGACGGCGGGGCTCCGACCTTCCGCCAGGTGTCGCGCAACTCTCTCGCCGGCGTCCCGCACGGGGCCGCGATCGGGATCCCGGGTGCGCCGGACTCGGTCCCGCAGGCGAACGGCATGCTCCCGCCCGAGTGGTCGCTGTGCTCGGGGCCCGGGGGGACCGGCCCGCGGGGGACGGTCGTGCTCGGCCCGGCGGCGGGCACACCGCTGCCCGCCGACCAGCGGCTGGTGGTGGCCGGGGCCGACGGCGGCGCGCACGTGGTGTGGCGGGACACCGAGTACCCGGTGGCCTCCGCCGCCGTCCTCGCAGCGCTGGGGCTTGGCGACGTCGCGCCCGTCGTGGTCCCGGACGCGTGGCTGGCCGCGCTGGCCCACGGGTCCGCCCTCGTCGCGCCGGACGTGCCCGGGTCGGGCTCACCCGGCCCGGCGGTGGGCGGGGCGTCGTCGGCCGTCGGGCAGGTGTTCCAGGTGAGGTCCAGCCAGAACGCGTCGACCCAGAACTACCTGCTGCGCTCCGACGGGCTGGCCCCGCTGAGCCCGACCGCCGCCGCGCTGCTCGCGGCGCGGGCCGGGGCGGCACCGGCCAGAGAGAGCACCCCGGCCGACGTCGCGGGGGCGCCCACGTCCGCCGACGACTCCGGGCTGCGCGGCCTGCCGGACCTCGCGGGTGCGGGCACCTACCGCCCGGCCACCGACTCCGTGTGCGTGCACCAGGTCTCCCGCGACGGCGACCTCGCCCCGGGCACCGTCGGCACCGCACCGGTCCCCGTCGACCCGGCCCGCGACCGCGCGCTGCTCGCCCCCGGCTCCGGCATGCTCGTCGCCGCGCTGCCCCGGCCGGGGCCCGGCACCCGGCCGCAGCAGTACCTGATCACCGACCAGGGCGTGCGCTACGCGGTGTCCGACGAGGCGGCCCGACTGCTCGTGCCGACCGCCACGACGGCCTGGCTGCCGCCGGCCGTGCTCGGCGCCCTGCCGGCCGGGCCGGCGCTCACCACCGGCGCGGCAGCGCGGGCCGGCTCCGCCCAGGGAGGGCCCTGACATGACCAGCGCCGACACGACCAGCGCCGAGACCACCAGGGCGCTGCCGTACGAGCCGGACTCCCGGCTCGTCTGCACCGAGGTGGGACGGGCCCTGCTACTGCACCGGCCCGGGCCCGTCGACGCGTCCGCGCGGCGACTCGCCGTCGGGGTCGCGGCGGACCCCGAGCACACCGTGGTCGTGCTGGACCTGCCGCCCGACGTCGCACCCCCGGTCCGGGACGCCGCCGCCCTGCTGCTCGGGCCCCGGCCCGGCGGTTTCCGCCTCGTGTTCACCGGGGCCGGGCCCGCCGGCGCGGCGACCGCCGCCGCCCAGTGGCTCGCGGATCGCCTGCGCCGCACGGTGATCACCCACGACGGCGCGGTCGTGCCGGTGGGCGAGGCCGGCCTCTTCGTGCCGTCCGCGGCCGGTTCGGGCTGGGTGCGCTTCCGGCCGGGTGCGCGCCCGCAGCACGAGTCGCACCGCTTCCCGCGCCCCGCCTGGGACCCGCTGCCGGTCACCACGGCGGCGCGGGCCGGGTCGTCGATGGTCGAGCCGCTGCCCGGCGGGCTGTGGATCCGCCGGGTGCACCCGGATCCGGGCCCGGCGCCGCACCGCGACACGCTGGTCACGGCGCTGGTGGTGCAGCACGAGGTGCTGACCGTGGTGCTCGGCTCGCCCGGGGCGCCGCCGCTGTCCCTCGACGACGTCGCCATGGTGTGGCGGGAGCTGCCGCCGGCCACCCGCGCGGCGACCCGGTTCGTCGAGTTCGGGCCGGTGGCCTGCCCCGCGGACACGAGCCCCGGTGCGGCGCTCGCCGAGCTGCTCGGGGAGCCGGTCACGTTCTACACCGGACTGCCCGCGGTAGCCCCTGCCGGCGGGACCCCGGGCACACCCGGGCCGGTGCCGCGCACGGTCCGCGCCGACGGCCGCCCCGGCTGGCATCCCTATGCCGGGCAGCTGCGTTTCGCCCCGGGCACGGCCGGTGCCCCGCCCCGGATCGTCGCGCACCGCCGCCCGGTCCCGGACGCACCGGAGATCGCGCCGGGCCGCTACGCGGTCGCCCCCGACGCGGTGCTCGAGGTGATCGCGGCCGGGCTGTGGGTCCGCCCGCCGGAGAACCTCACCGATCCCGCCGACGGGGCCGCGGCTGACGCCGTCCGGCGCACGCCGTTGCGCCCGGACCGGTTCGCCGTCGTGTACGAGGCGGGGACCCCGGAGGTCGCCCGCCGGCTGCACCGGGTCGCGGTCGACACCGTGGAGAGGCTGGAGCCCTCGGTGCGCCGGTTCAGCGAGGTGCGGGCGGTGGGACTCCCGGCCGGAGCGTCTGCGGCCCCGGAGGATCCGCCGGCCGCCCCGGATCCGGTCGCCGTTCTGGACCCGGTCGCCGTTCTGGACCCGGTCGTCAGGGGGCCTTGCGCCGAGGCTCCGGCGCGGCCCGCGCCGGGCCTCCGGCCTGTGGGTCTGCGGCTGGAGACGGCCGAACCCGATCTCGGGCCGGCACCGGCCGCGTCGGCGCCGCCGGTCCCGTCAGTTCCTGCTGCGTCCAGCGCAGCCCGGTCGAGCGCAGCCCTGTCGCGCCCAGCCCCGTCGCACCCTGTCGCGCCGAGTCCGGCCCCGCTGATCCCGGGCCCGCCGGTCGCCGCCCGGGCCCTCGCCGGACCCGCGACCGGTCCGCGGTACGCCGCACCCTCGCCGGCGGTGACCCCCGCGCGGGCCCCGTCATCTCCGGCCCCGTCATCTCCGGCCCCGTCATCTCCGGCCCCGTCATCTCCGGCGCCGTCTCCTCCGGCGCCCGGTCCGGCCCGTCCCACGCCTGCGGCCCACGAGCTGCGCCCGGCGCCGCACGCCGCGCGGCCCGCGCCCCGCGTGCAGCCGGTTCCGGCGGCCGACGCCTCCGCGCTGGTTCCTGCCACCGGGATTGCGGAGGAGCGACGGTGGCTGCGGCGCACGTTCAGCGCGGAGCACGACGCGGAGTCCGGGGTCGTCGCGGCGCTGCTGTCGCAGGTCCCGGGCCTGCGGGCGGGAGCGGACCCCGTGGACGTCGTCCTCGACCTCCTCGGCGTCCGCCTCTACCTGCGCGGGGACCGCCGGACCCTGGCCGACGCGGTGCGGGCCGCGCAGCCCGGCGCGCACGTCCCACTGGCCCGTTGCGTGGCCGCCGGGCTGCGCCGGCTGCCGTCGTTCCGGGGGCCGGCCCGGCTCGTCGTACCCGGCGGAGCCGCGCTGGCCGCCCTCTATAGGCAGCATCCCGTGCTCACCGAGTGGGCCTTCGTCGACGCGCAGCCTGCCGGTGCGCCGTCGCGTCCCGGGGACCTCGAGGTGCGGATCTGGTCGAGCTCCGCCCGCCGCACCGCCCTGCTCGACGGCGTCGCGGAGCGGGTGGTGTTCGGGCCCGGGACCGGCTTCCGGGTCCTCGCCGTCACCGACGACGCCCCGGCCCCGGTCGTCCTGCTGCGCGAGCTCCCGGGCGGCGCGGACGGTGGCGAACCCTCGCCGTTCGACGACGTCGCCCGCGCGGGCCTCGACCGGGCCGCCGAACAGTGGCCGGCACCCGGCAGCGGTGGTGCCGGAGATCCCGGTGCCGGGGATCCGAGGGACGACGCGTCGGCGCCCGGCGTGCTGTGGCCGTGGGTGCGGGCGTGACCGGCCGAGTGGGACCGACCTGTGAAAACGGGGGAGTGCGATGAACCGCGACGTTCTGCGGGTACGGGCCGACGGGGCCGAGGCCGGCGCCCACCGCACCATCGCGGGGGCACTCGCCGCCGCACCGGACGGGGCGGTGGTGTCCGTCGCCGCGGGGCACTACCCGGAGCAGCTCGTGCTCACCCGGCTCGTGACGGTGGTCGCGGCGGACGGGCCCGGCAGCGTGGTCGTGCACAGCGACAGCGGCCCCACCGTCACCGTCGACTCCGACGCCGTGACGCTGTCCGGCCTGGACATCACCTGCGGGGACCCCGATCTGCCGGCCCTCGACGTGCCCCGCGGCGAGGCCGCGCTCGACGGGTGCCGGGTCGACGGCGCCGCCTGGACGACCGTCCTCGCCCGCGGCGCGGGGGCGCTGGCCGCCCGCGACTGCCGGATCCGCAGCACGGCCGGCGCCGGGGTCGTCGTCACCTCCGAGGCCGGGAGCTCGCTGGAGAACTGCGTGTTCCCGGGGGTCGTCTCGACGGCGGTGGTCGTCGGGGAGCGCGGCCGGCTGACGGTCCGCGGCTGCACGATCGACGCCCCGCGAGGAAACGGTGTGTGCTTCAACGGGCACAGCGGCGGCATCGTGGAGGACACCGTGGTGCGGGGCGCGCAGAAGCCCGCGATCGTCGTCGAGCAGCAGGCGGAGGTCCGGTTCCGGGATGTCGAGATCACCGGCAGCGCCACCCTGGACGTCTACCTGACCGGTACCGGCGCCGTGGAGTTCGAGGGCTGCACGTTCACCGGGGCCGGCGCGCAGGCCGTGCATGTCACCGGCGAGGGCGGCCCGGAGCTGCGGGCCTGCACGTTCTCCGCCGGACGGCAGGCCGTGCAGGTCACCGGGTCCGCCCGGCCCACGCTCGTCGACTGCCGGGTGCAGGGGAGCCCCGTCGGGCTGCTGGTCGACGGCGCCGCCCGGCCGGAGCTGCACCGCCTGCGGGTCCGCGGGGCGGGCGAGGCGGCGCTCCGGGTGACCGGGGAGGCCGAGGTGCGCGCCGACGGCGTCGACGTGGCGGAGTCCGCGGGGGTCACCGTCGGCGGGGGAGCGCGGCTGCTGCTCGCGCACGCCGTCTGCGTGGTCCCGGACGGTCCGGCGCTCACCGTCGCCGCGGCCACCGCGGAGCTCGACGACGTGGTGTTCCGCGACGGGGCCGGGATGCTGCTGGACGACGGCGGCCGGATCGAGGCCACCGCGGTGGTGCTCACCCGCTGTGGGGCGGAGGTGCGGGCCGGCGCGGAGCTGGCCCTGACCGGCAGCGAGATCGTCGACGCGCCGGGGCCCGCCCTCAGGGTGCACCGCGGCGGGGTGCTGCGCGCGACCGGAACCCGCGTGCACCGCAGCGGCGGGCCGGCCGTCGCCGTGCAGGAGGGCGCCGACGTCCGGCTCGACGGCTGCGAGCTCTTCGACAACGAGGGCGACGAGCCCGGCGCCCCCCAACCCGCACCGGGGCCCGCACCGGAGAGCCCGGCGCCGCGGCCCGCGGGGCGGCTCGGGGAGCTCGACGACCTCGTCGGCCTGGAGAGCGTGAAACAGGACGTCAAGGGGCTCGTCGACCTCAACCGGATGGCCCGGCGGCGCGAGGAGATGGGGCTGCCCATGCCGTCGCTGAGCCGGCACCTCGTGTTCGCGGGCCCGCCCGGCACCGGCAAGACCACTGTCGCCCGCCTCTACGGCGCCGTGCTGGCGGAGCTGGGGATCCTGCGGCAGGGGCACATGGTGGAGGTCTCCCGCGCGGACCTGGTCGCGCAGATCATCGGCGGCACCGCGATCAAGACCTCCGAGGTGTTCGCCCGCGCGCTCGGCGGGGTCCTGTTCATCGACGAGGC
Source organism: Pseudonocardia sp. (assembly GCF_025465255.1). Taxonomy (GTDB): domain Bacteria; phylum Actinomycetota; class Actinomycetes; order Mycobacteriales; family Pseudonocardiaceae; genus Pseudonocardia. The sequence goes on along the minus strand of NZ_JAODNI010000089.1, from coordinate 39,841 downwards.
ATACACGCTGACCAGCCAGTCCGGCGGCACCGGCCCGGACTTCGGCCAGGAGGCGGTCGACACGCTGATGAAGCTGATGGAGGACCACCGCGAGGACATCGTGGTGATCGTCGCCGGCTACTCGGCGCAGATGGACCAGTTCCTGGCGTCGAACCCGGGAGTCGCCTCGCGGTTCACCAAGACCGTCGAGTTCCCCAACTACACCGTGTCCGAGCTGGTCACGATCGTCTGCGGGATGGCGGCCAAGCACTACTACGAGCTCGACGACGACGTGCTCGTGGCGATCAGCCGGTACTTCGAGCGCACCCCGAAGGGCGCCACCTTCGGCAACGGCCGGGTCGCCCGCCAGGTGTTCGAGCTGATGATCTCCTCGCAGGCGTCGCGGCTCGCGGCGTCGTCGTCGGGGGGCGACGCCGAGCTGAGCCGGTTCATCGCGGCCGACGTCCCGCGCGCCGAGGGTGACGACGGCAGCGTCGAGGGCACGGCCGACGCGTCGGTCCCGGCCGGTCCCTCCGCGCGCAGGCTGGCGGGGCTCGTCGGACAGGACGCCGTGCGGGCGGCCCTGCTCGCCCGCCTGTCCGGGATGGCGGCGCTGCAGCGGCGCGGGCAGCCCGTCGCTGGGCTCGCCAACGTGGTGTTCGACGGCCCGTCAGGCAGCGGGCGCCGCACCGTCGCCGGGCTGTTCGCCCGCTCGCTCGCCGAGCTGGGCCTGGTGCCCAGCGGTGTGCTGACGCGCCTGGTGCTCGACGGAGTGCCGGCGCGCTGGCCCGAGCAGGCGGCCGCGGCGGTCGGTGCCGCCGCGGCCGACGCCGAAGGCGGGGTGCTGCTGCTGGACCTCGACGGCGGGTACGGGGAACGCCCGGAGACCGAGCGGGCCCGCGTCGCCGCCGCCGTCCGCGCGGTGCTGCGCGCCCGGCCCGGCACGGTGGTCGTCGTGTGCGGGCCGACCCCCGCCGTCGCCGGGTTGCTCGGCGGCCGGGACGGCCTCGCCGGGGCGTTCGCCGAGCACCTGCGGTTCACCGGGTACACCCCGGCGGAGAGCGCCGAGCTCGCAGTGCGCCGCCTGGCCCGGCACGGCCTCGACTCCGACGCCGCCGCGGCCGCCGCGCTGGCCGACGAGCTGACCGGCGGGTCCGCCCGGGCCGCGCACCGGCTCGCCGACCGGATCGCCGCGGCGGCGACGGCACCGGAGATCGGGGCCGACGACGTCCGCCGGGTCCTCGCGGACCCACGCCCGCACCGCGACAGCGGCCTGGTGCCCGTATGAGTAGCGAGCCGCACGGGCAGGGATGGCGGGCAGCTCGGGCAGGCCCGCGCCGACCGGGCCCCGGGACACCTCCCGCCCGGTCACGATGACGTCGGTCCGCAACGGACCGCGGGCGTGCCCGCCGGGTGCGTCGAATACCACGACCTCCACGAGAGCGAGGATCAGCGGTGGCCAACAACCAGTCCCGCGTCGACCTGGGCGGCCTGCAGACCACGGCGGCGAGCCAGGGTGCGGCGGTTCAGGACGGCCGCACCGAGTTCCGCCAGATGATGTCCCAGGCCGAGGCCCTGGCCGCCACCTGGCAGGGCCCGGCGGCGACGTCGTTCAGCCAGGGCCTGTCCGATCTCAACGTCAACGGCACGCGCCTGTTCGACGCCCTGCAGCGGATGCAGGAGCTCATGCAGCGCACCCACACCGACTTCTCCAACACCAACGACACCACCCACCAGGGCGCGCAGAACTTCGCCGGGAACGTCGGCGCCTCCGCTCCCACCGGCCTCGCCGGTCTCTGACCGCGTCACCGCAGAACAGGAGAGATCGACATGGTGAGCTTCTCGGTCCAGTTCGGGTCGATGGAGGACGCGACCACCCAGCTCAACGCGATCGCGGGGCGGCTGCTGGCGCTCGGTGAGCAGCTGCACGGCCAGGTCCTGTCCGGCACCACGGAGTTCCAGGGTGCGACGAAGGACCAGTTCATGGTCGTCCAGCAGCAGTACGAGCAGGCCCACGCCGCCATCCAGCAGACGACGCAGGGATCCGGCCGGTCGCTCGGCGACATCCACACCAACTACGCGGACAACGAGAGCCGCGGCGCCGCGCGCTGGGCGCACTAGCGGAGTCCGGTGAGGAGGAGCCGACATGACGTACGGCACGCTCGACGGCACCATCGCCCCGTCGACCAGCGGGACCAGCAAGCCCGCCATCGTCGCGTGGCAGGACCAGACACCCACCGTCGATCACGGTGATCCCACGTCCACCGGACCGGCGGCTCCGGCCGTCCCCGGCGGGGGCGGGGCGGGGGGCGGGGGGACGACGTCGGTCGACACCCCGTCGCTGTCGCTGTTCTCGAAGAACATCGGGGAGCTGATCAAGCCCCTCCAGGACGCGCAGACCCGGCTCGACGGCATGACGGCGGTGCCGGGCGGGTTCGCCCAGGCCTTCAACCTGCGCAGGCAGCTGGTGGGCGAGGGCGGGTTGCAGGGCAGCTACCGCTCGGTCCTGGGGAAGGTCATCGAGACGCTCACCGACGTGCGCAACGGCGTCGACAAGATGGCCGCGGACTACGAGACCACCGAGGAGGCCAACACGATGAAGGCCGACGCGGTGGCGAAGGCGATGCCCGACCTCCCGGGGGACCTCACCTCCCTGGGTACCTCCGGGGCGGCGAGCGCCTGACCGGCCGGGGCCGGGGAGCGGCCTGCGCCACTCCCCGGTCCCGGACCGTCCGGCACACGCTCCGAGACGACTTCCTACGGGTTCCGAGACGGGGGACGAACCGACATGGCCGACGACGCCGACGATCCCGGCTTCAACCGGCACGAGGGCGGCGGCGTCGGTGTCGACACGGGCACGCCCACCCAGGACGGCGCCTGGAGCGGCTGGACCTGGAAACAGATCATGGCCGCGATCACCGGGGTCGGCGGCAGCGGCGGGAACGACACCTCGGTGTCCGATCCGTCGACGCTCTGGGACGCGGCCGACCGGCTCCTGTTCGTCCAGCAGACGTTGCAGATGGTGGCGACGAGCGTCGCCGACCAGGCCAAGGCCCTGGCGGGCGGCGACGGGTCGCCGTGGACCGGCGCCGCGGCGACGGCGTTCCTCGGCACGATGACGAACGTGTCCAGGGTGGTCCAGGCCCAGGCCGACGTGCTCGGCGGCGGCGACTCCGGCCAGGGCGCCGTGCCGCCGCAGGTCTACGCGAACGGCAACCAGCTGCAGACCGCGATCGACAAGATCCACGCGATCGACCAGCACTACGCGGCGCAGGCGATCGCTCGTGGCGCGTCGACGCACGACGGCCTCGTGATGGTCCACGAGGACCCGGAGGTCGTCGCGGCGATGACCCGCGACATGCGTGCCGTCCTCGCCAGCCTCGCCGGCAGGTACACGACGACGGTGAACGCGATCGTGCAGCCGTCGATGGACCCGTCGGGTGTCGGCGGCGCCGGCACGGGCGGTCCTCTGAACCTGCCCGCTGGCCCCGGCATGGGCGGTCCCCTGGACCTGACCGGTGGCGGTGACACCGGCGGTGGTGGCGGTGGCGGTCCCATCCTGACCCAGAGCGGTGATGTACCCGGTCCCGCCGGTGACCGCGGTGGTACCGATGTCGGTGGTGGCCCGGGCGCGGGCGGTGGGGCCGGTACCGGTGGTGCACCTGACCTGTCCGGTTACGGGGGTGGCACCGATGTCGGCGGTGGTGGTGCGGGTTCGGGCGGTGGGGCCGGTACCGGTGGTGCACCTGACCTGTCCGGTTACGGGGGTGGCACCGATGTCGGCGGCTCGGGCGGAACCGGCGGCATGGGGCTCCCGATGGGGATCGGTCTGGGAGCCGGTGCTGCCGGGCCCGGCGCGGGGGCGAACCGCTCGTCCGGGCCCGCGATGCCGGCGGTGCAGTCGTTCGGCGACACCGGAGTCGGTGACGGCGGCCTCGCGGACCCGGCCGCTCTGGGCGCCGCCGGGCTGGGCGCGAACGGCAACCAGGACCGAGGGGGGATGGTGCCCGACGTGTCCCCGTTCGGCGCGGGGACCGGAGTCGGTGACGGCGCTCCCACCGGACTCCCGGGCATGGGCGGCAGCGGACTCGGTGTCGACGCTCCGGCCGGTCTCGGTCAGGGCGGCGGCCTGCCGGGGGTGTCGCCGTTCGCGGGCGGAACCGGGGTCGGCGACGGCACGGGCACGGGCGTAGCGGGCCAGGGCGTGGACGCGCCCGCAGCCCTCGGACAGGACCGGGGTGGCGCGGTGCCCGGGGTGTCGTCGTTCGGTGGCGGCGCGGAGGTCGGCGGCGGGGATCTCGGGGGTGCCGGGGGCGGCGGCGTGCCGGATCTGAGTCCGTTCGCGGGCGGGACCGGCGTCGGCGGTGGTCTCGGTGGCGCGGGCGGTCTGGAGACGGGCGGGACCGGCGGCGGGCCGTCGGCCGTTGGGTCCTACGGCGGCACCGGCGTCGGCGGCACGAACGGGTCGTCGGCACCTGGCGGGATGCCCATGATGCCGCCGATGGGCGGCATGGGTGGTGGGGCCGGCGGGCAGAACGGCGCGGGCCAGCGCTCCGACGCGAGCGGCCTGCTGAGCCTGACGCCGTTCCCCGGAGCCACGGACGACCTCGGCGGGACCGGCATCGTCGGCGGCTCGGGTGCGAGCCGCGGCGCGGCGTCGTTGGACGGGCTCGACAGGCTCGGCGGGCCGACCGGCCTCCCCGGGCTCGAGGGCGATCCCGCGGCCGTGGACCTCCCGGCGGTGGAGGGCTTCGGCGACACCTCGGTGGCCGGCGGCCCGGCCGGTGCAGGGGACGGCACGGGAGGCGGGATGCCCGCGCTCGACGCCTATGGGGGTGGTACGGAGGTCAGCGCCGGTGCGGGCCTCGGCGGCGACGTCGGCGGCGAGGGACTCGGCCCGTCCGGCGGGACCCTCGGCGGAGACGGGACGCCCGGCACGACGGCGAGCGGCGCGACAGCGGCCGGGACAGCCGGCGGAGGCGGTATGCCGATGATGCCGCCGATGGGTGCCGGTGCGGGTGCCGGCGGCCGGGACGGTGCCGGCGGGCGCTCCGACGCCTCAGGGCTGCTGGCCGGGAGCAGCGCGCCGTGGGCGGCAGACCCGGGCACCGGGGAACCGGTCGCGGGGGAACCGGTCGCCGGGGCCGCAGCCGGGACCGGTCTCTCGGGCCGGGACCTCGCGACCGCCGCGCTCGCCGCCGGTGCACTCGCGGCGGCGTCACAGGCGCGCCGGGACCGGGAGGCGCGGGACCTGCCGCACACGGGGCCGCACGCGACCGAACAGGACGCCTGGGTCGACGCCGGACCGGAACCGGCGACGGCCGCCACGACGTGCGGTGACACCGGGGCATCGGCCTGGGACGACCCTGCCGGGGCCGGTCTGCTGTCGGCGTTCCTGGGCGGCCCGGCCGCGGCCCGTTCGGCCGTACCGGGCGAGACCCCCGTCGACCCTGCGCCACCGGTGGAGCCCGCGGACACCGGATTCACCACGTGGCGTCCGCTGCGGCCGGTCGAGGGCCGGGTGGGTCCGCCCGTGGAGCAGCAGGTGTTCCGCAGCTCGTTCGAGGAACCGGACCCGGCCCCCGCCGAAGAACCCGCCACGGCCGAGGCCACCGCCGAGGAGGAGCAACCACGCGAGCGCTCGGCGTCGGACCTGCTCCGGCGGGCGTCGGAACCCTGGGGCGGCGCGGCCCGCACGGTCCCCGGCGTCGTCGAGTGAGGCCCGGTCGGGTGAGGCCGGACGGGCAGGGTGCGGGGGCCGCTCGGCCATGGCCGTCGCCGATCGCTGTTCCCGCGCCGGGACGGGGGTTTGACTCGTGACAACCGGATCGACAGGGGTGAACAGGTGACGTCGCCGTACGACGAGGACATCGAGCGGTCGCTGGGCGAGTACCGCGACCAGGTCTCGCAGCTGGCGCAGACCGCGCGGCGGATGCGGGAGCTGACCGCGAGCGCCACCGCACCGCGCCGCACGGTCACGGCGACGGTCGGTGCGCAGGGCGAGCTGCTCGGCCTGGAGTTCCCGACCGGCGCGTACCGGCAGCTACCGCCTGCGGAGCTCGCGTCGATCATCGTCGCGACGGTGGCCGAGGCGCGGCGCGAGGTGGCCAGCGGGGTGACCGAGCTGATCGCCCCGTCGATGCCGTCCGGGTTCGACGCGGCCGCGGTGCTCGCCGGGTCCGCCGACCTCTCCGGCGTCCTGCCACAAGACCCGCAGCCGGCCCCGGCCGTCCAGGACTATCTCCGTCGCGGCCGTGGCGGCGACGCCAGGGCCGGTGGATGAACCGGGGGACCGCGATGGACGACCGGGTGAGTGTCGACACCGAGGGCGTGGAGTCCCCGGCCAACGGGCTGCGTGATCTGGGCGACCGGCTGAACTCCATCGGGCACAGCCTGCAGGGGCGGCTCGACGCGATCGGCCCCTGCTGGGGCGACGACTCCAACGGTCGCCGATTCGAACAGAAATACCTGCCGGCGCGCAACCAGCTTCTGACGGGCACGACGTTCCTCGGTGACGTGCTGGGCACCGTCGCGGACCGGCTCGAGCAGATGGCGCACGACTACGAGCGCACCGAGGGGGAGGCCGTGGCGTCGGCACGCACGATCGTCGCGTCCGACCGCGGGGACGAACAGGGCGGCGGCTCGGCGCCCCCGTCATGAGCCTCCGGATCCCGCCGGAGCTCAACTGGCTGGTGCTGATCACCGCGGGACAGAACTGGCCGAAGGGTGACGAGGACAGGCTGCGCGAGCTGGCGCAGGTGTGGCGGGACACGGCGTCGGAGCTGAACGGCCTCGTCGACGGCGTCGACCCGCTGGTCCGTTCCGTGCTCGGCAACGTCCACGGGGCCAGCGCCGACCAGTTCGCGGAGTTCGCGACGGCGCTGCGGGCCCAGGTCCCGGCGCTGATCCGCGCGGCCGACTCGGTCGGACGGTCGGCGTTCGACACGGCCGCCGAGGTCGAGTACGCCAAGTACATGATCATCGCGCAGATGATCGTGCTGGCCGCGGAGATCGCCTGGTGCCTGGCCAACGCCCCATGGACCTTCGGCGCGTCCACGCTCATGATCGGGCCGCTGATCGCGGCGGCGCGGACGACGGTGATGATGATCCTGCGCCGGCTCGCGATGCACATCGGGATCGAGATGGGCACGCAGCTCGGCCTCGACGTGGTCATCCAGACCCTGCAGCTGCTCAAGGGCGACCGGACGTCCTGGAACACCGGGAACACCGCGGGCGCCGCGGTCACCGGCGCGCTCGGTGGCGGGTTCGCCGGGTTCGGCAGCCTGGGCCTCTCGGCCATCGGCAGCAGGATCGGCCGGGACCTGGCGGACGGGCTCGGGGGCCGGGTGGTCAACGCCGGAGTGGCCGGCGGCCTCACGACCGTGGCCAGCAACGCCATCTACGGCGACGACCAGAGCGCGGGTCTCGCTGCCGGCTCGAGCGCGCTCTCCGGAGTCGCCGGTGGGCGGCGTGGCGGTGGGGCGCACGGTGGTGCGGGCGGCGGCCTGGACGTCGACGTCCCGTCGACCCCGACGCTGGGTGAGGGTGGGGCTCCGGGTGCGGGCGGGGGGCCGGGAGGCGGGGGCTCGTTCGCCGGTGTCAGGGCGCCGGATCCGGGTGTGGACTCGGGCGGTCCGGCGGGTGGGGTCGCCGGCGGCGTGTCCGGACCCGGTGCCGCTCCCCCCGGTTCCGGCGGTGGCACATCCGATGTCGGCGGTCCGGCCGGCGGGGCCGACGGTGGCGGGTCCAGGGCCGGTGCCGACCTTCCCGGTTCCGGCGGCGGCATGTCCGGTTCCGGCGGTTCGGGCGTCGGCGCCGGAGGTGGTGGGGTCGCCGGACCCGTGGGCGGGTGGCCGAGTGCGGTGGGCGCGGGTGCCACGGATGGGCAACGCCGCGGCCCGGGGTCCTCGACCTCGGTGGCCCGTCCACCTGCCGGCCTCGCCCCGGCCCCGGCCCCGTCCACGTCGGCCACTCCCGGGCCGTCCGGACTCCCTGGTCCGGACGGCCGGCAGGGGGCCGGGCCGTCGACATCGGGTTCCGGGCCGGACGGGACCTCGGCACAGGGCGTCCCGCCGCCGGGTTCTTCCACACCGAGCACACCGGTCTCCGCCAGCCCGGTTCCTGCCGCGGCGGCTCCCGCGGGCCCGGGCGACGGGTCGATTGTGGCGCCGGACCCGGGTACCGCCACCGGTCCCGCGGGTCCTTCCCCGACACCCGGACACGGACCTCCGACCGGCGCCGCCCTGGCCGACCCCGGAGCTTCGGGCCCCGTTCCGAGCGGCCCGGCCCCGGGGAACGCCGCTGCCCCGTCAGACTCGGCCCCGGGGGGCCTCGGTGGCCCGACCGGTGCCGCCGTGCCGGTCGGCGGTCCCTCGGCGGACGTCGGGTCGTCCAGCCACGGGGCCTCGACCGGCGCCGGGTCGGCGGCTCCCGTCGGTCCGCTTCCCGGTGGCGCTCCGGCGCCGGCCGACGGCGCGGTGCCCCCACCGGTCGGGCACGGCGGTCCCACGCCTGCTCACACGGTCCCGGTGCAGTCGGATCCGCAGCCTGCCGCGACCCCGCCCGGTGACCCCGCTGCCCGGCCGACCCCGGTCGCGGACATCTCCGGGGCCGGTGCCCAGCCCGGCTCGGGTACCCAGCCCGGCCCGGTCGTCCAGCCGACTCCCGGTGCCCAGCCCGGCCCGGCCGTTCCACCGGCAGCTCCCGCGGAGACGGCGGGCCCGGTCGTCCCGCTGAGCCCGATCGGCTCCGCCGGGCCGACCGTCCAGCCGGGGCCGGCCTCGGGCTCGGCGCTGAGCGGGAGCGGCGGCGGCGTCCTGGCTCCCGCGCCGATCCCGTCCGGACAGGCCGCCTCGGTCGCGCCCGCCGCGGGCCCGCTCCCCGCAGGCGGTGGTCAGCCGCATGCCGGTGCGGCTCCCGTCACCGGGAACGGCGCCGTCGGCACCCATGGGCCGGGCGCGTCGAGGCCGATCTCCCCCGGGGTCGAGCACCCCGCCGGACCGCAGCCCCAGACCTCGGTCCCGCCGGGAGCACCCCCAGCCGCGGTCCCTCCGGCGCCCGTCCCGGTGGGATCGGGATCCCCGGTGGGGCCCACTCCCCACACGTCGCCACAGCCGGCGACCCGGGGCCCGGCGACCCGGGGCCCGGCAACCCAGGGTCCGGCGACCCGGAGCCCGGCGCCGCCCGCGCCGCCCGCCCCACCTGCGCCGCCGGCCCCGCTCCGCGCCGGTCTCGTGACCGCGGCCCCCGCCGTCGCGCCCGCATCCGTTCCTCCTCCGGGGCCCCCGGCCGAGGCGATCCGGTCGGCGGCTTCAGGGCCGGATCACCCGGCACCCCCGCCTCCGCCACCGCTGCCCGGGCCTGCCGCGGCCGTCCCACCGCAGACCGCTCCGCGGCCGGTCGGCCCCGCACGTCCCGACGGCCCGTTCGACACTCCACCCGGCCCGCACCACAGCCTCGCGGACCCGAACGACACCCCGGACGTCCCGGCCCACGTCCCGCGTTGGACCCTCGACGACGCCCTCAGCCCCGACGACCGGGTCCGGCTCGACGCAGCGTTGGGGCAGCTGCGGCAGCAGCACGGCCTGGCGGGAGACGTGCACGTCGACTTCCGGCTCGTCTCCAAGGACGACATGCCCGGGACGAGCGGGGAGGCGCAGTACCGGCAGAGCCCGGCCCGCACGACGGTCGACGAAGGCCGCGGCACGGTCATGATCAACGACCGGCACGAGGACTTCTACACCACCGACGACGCCGGCGGGATCCGCCCGAACCTCGACCGAATCCGGTTCACGCTGGTCCACGAGGCGCTGCACTTCACGTCGCACGACCACACCGGTTTCCAGACCCACGACCACAACGGAGTGTTCCTCCGCGACGGCGCCGACCCCGCCGAGAACCCGCGGGAGGCGCTGGACGAGGGCGTCACCGACCACCTCGCGGCGCAGGTCTTCCGCACCCTGTTCCCGGACTCGACGCCCAGCACCGGGTACTGGGCCGGCCTCGACCACGGGGGCCGGATCCGACCCACGGTATGGACCGGTCGGATGGTCGAGGTCCTGGACCGGGCCGGGATCCGGCCGGAGGACGTCACCCGCGCCTACTTCGGCGGCCCGTCGGGGCTGGACGGGCTCGTGCACGGTCACGAGAACGCGATCCGCGACGGCTGGCGGCGGCTGCTGGAGGACGAGTCGCTCCGCCAGCACGGGTTCTTCGGCGGCAACGCGCACCGCGACCGGGTCCTGGACGACGTGGTCGCCACGCACCACGACCAGCTGCTCGACGCGCACGGCCGCGGCGACACCGCAGGGCGGGACCGGATCTTCCGCGACGACCTCGCGGACCAGGGAGTCCGGAACCCCGACGGCGTGCGGGTCCCGGGCTATGCGTGGAACGCGGCGTTCGCCCGAGCACGGGCCGCGCAGACCGCGTCCTCGGCGGTGGCCCCCACGGGATCGCCCGCGGCTCCTCCACCCCCACCTCCCTCGGCAGGAGCCGCCGTCCCGGCGACCGGCGCCGCGCCTCCGAGCGGAACCGGGCGGCCGGGTGGCACCCAGCCCACGGGCGCCGACCGAACCGGCGGCGGTCGAACCAGCGCCGACCGAACGGGTGGCGACCGGGCGGCCGACGATCCGGGTACCCGGGGTCCCGACACCCGGGAACCGAACACCCCGGAATCGAGCACCGGGGAGGCGTCCCGCGCGGTTCCCCCACCTGCCCCGCCGCAGACGGCGGACGCCGGATCGCCTCCAGCCGGGAACCGTGCCGCACCGCAGTCCGACGCCGCCCCACACTCCGATGCGGCATCGCCACCCGATCGTGCCACCACAGAGACGACCCAGGACCCCGCTACCGGGACCGGCCACGGAGTACCGCAGGACCCCCCAGCCCGGGACCCCATCACCCAGGACCCCACGACTCCCGGACCCGCCGCTGCACCCCACCCCGCGCCACCCCGTGAGCTCACCCGGCTGCACCCGTCCACGATCGACACCGTCAGCACCGCCCTCGGCGAGATCCTCGGCGCACGCCCCCGCACCGTGGAGGGCCTCGACACGCTCCGCACCGTGCTCCGGCACGAGCCCCAGCGGCTGGTCGGCTCGGGGGAGACGTTCCCGATGAAGGTCGACGGTCGGGTCGTCGAGACCCGGGTCCGGCTCGACCCCGGACCTGCCGCGACCGGCGATCGGTCCGCCGCGACCGGGCCGGGCCGGCAGATCGCCTCCGAGCCCGCGTCCCGCTCCGAGCTCGGCACCGACCGGACCACCGCCCGCGGTCCCGGCTGGCAGCCCGCGCTCGGTGCGCAGGTCGGCGTCACCGGCGGGTACGGCGGTGTCCGGTTCAAACCGGCCCTGCCCACCGAGGCGACCACCGACACCGCCCGGACGACCGTCTTCGACGAGCGGACGGCGAAGGTCACGCACGGGCCGGACGAGGAGCTGCCGGTCCGGGTCACCCTGTCGGTCGCGGACCGGAACGGACCGATCGGCGGCGAGCGGGCGGTCGCGGGCCGCGGGCAGGGCTGGTCGTACCCGGTGGAGTCGGTGCCGGACGCGCGCCGGCAGCCGTTGGAGCCGGGTTCGGGCCCGCGGATGAGCGACGTCGTACCGCGCACGGTGACCACCCGCGAGGGCGCGGAGCTCCCGGCGCAGGTCGCGGAGATGCTGCGGCCGGACGTCAGCCGGGTCGGGGCGCCGGGTCGTCAGGAGCTCGCCGCGTTCCTGTCCGACCACGGCCTGCGCAGCAGCTTCACGGCGATGACGCAGGACTGGGTCAGCTCCCCGCCGCTGATCAGTTCAGACGGCAGGCACACCGCCCAGATCCAGGCCCGGATCGTCCCGACGGTCGCGTCGCGGATCGGCACGCTGACCGGCGACCTGATGACCACGAACCGGCGCGAGCTCGTCGCCGAGCACACCGCGAAATCCGAGGCGGGCGGCGAGCTCGAGCTGACCGGGGGAGTCCGGACGAGCCCGCGGCCGATCGGTGCCGGCGCGTCGGTCTCGGTGACGGCGGCGGCGTCGGCGCAGCGGGAGGTCCGTACGACGCACGTCGACATCCAGCGCAAGGCCCACCTGATCTCCGGGCCGATCGATCTGTACGACGTCGGCGCCCGGCTCGAGGTCCGGGTCGTCAGCGGCCCCCGGTCGGTCGACGGCATGCCGCACCGGATCAGCGCGGACACCGACGCCCAGCTCTGGATGACCCCGCGCCAGGCCGCCGACCTCGGGCTCGGGCCGTCGGGACCGGGCCCCACCCCACGACCCTTCCGGGCGTACCCACCGACCCATCTGACCCACAACCAGGGCCTCGGCGACGCCAGGGTGAGCACGCTGGGTTCCGGCCCCCGGGAGCTCCTGACGCAGGTCAGGTCGGCGCTCGGCGAGGTCCGCGGCTACGGCTCCCTGGTGCCGGACCCGGACGCCGGGCCGCTGCCGCACGGGCGCACGGGCCGGGTCGCCCCGGCCACGGACGTCCACCGGACGCTGGAGGCGTTCCTCTCCGGTGCCCACCTCGCGTCCCGGATGGACAGCCTGCTCGCGGGCGGCATCGACCAGCCGTTCGTCCGCGACGGTGCGTCCGGGACGACCACGGTCAACGTCAACGTGCGCGCGCGGCTGTCCGACCTGGCCGACGCCGGCCCGGTACCCGGCTCGGGCGTGAAGGTCACCTCCGGGCACAAGCTGAAGCTGAACCACGGCGTCGGCACGAAGCGTTCCGTGGGGATCGGGTTCAACGCATGGACGCTGTTCGGCGCGCCGCTCGCGGTGCTCTCCGCGGTGGCGTCGGTCGCCGGGCGCTACCAGTGGCGGCAGACCACCGGTGCCGGCCCGGAGAGCAGCGCCCAGCACGTCACCAAGACCGGCACGGACGTGCACGCCGTACGCGGCGACATCACCTACGACGTCACGATCACCGAGTACCACCGCAGCGCCTCCTGGATGCGCTCGCTGCCCGTCGGCCGGCCCGGGCTGCACACCCCCGAGGTGACCACGGTGGCCCGGACGGGCGGCCCTTACGACCCCCGCAGCCTGGACCCGGTCCGCTCGCGGATCACCCTGCACGTCCCCGCCGACGACATGCGCGGCACGCCGGCGGGGGAGCCGCCCGCGGCCCCGGTGGTCGCCACGGTCACGGACCCTCACCCGCTGGACGGCCCGACCCGGACCGGGACGCCGCTGACGCCGCACAGCGCGGTGCTGGCCGTCGGCGGGGCCGACGCGATCCGCGACGCCGCGCACGCCGCGCTCGTCGAGGCGGCCGGGGGCGACGGCGTTCTCTCGCTGCCCGGCGGTCCCGGCGGCAAGGCGCTCTCTGACGGGCTGAGCCCCGAGCGCCTGCGCGACGATCGGGCGCTGCTCGACGGTGGGATCGTCGTGCAGGACCTCGTCCACGAGCGGCGCCTCGCCGACCGGACCGGTGCCGTCCGCGTCGACCTGACGCTGGAGAATCCGAGGCTGGTCGCCGACGGCGACCGTCTCCCCGTGTCCACCGAGCGCACCCAGCAGGCCGTTTCACAGGGCGGCTGGACGGTGAAGTCCGGACAGGAGTCCACGGTAGAGGTGGGGCTGCGCGGCGGCGCGTCGGTGGGTGACCGGTCGACGGTGATGAGCGGTGCAGGCGGCCGGGGGCCCACCGGCCTGGCGCAGGTACAGACCGACTACACCTGGAGCCGGACGAACGGCACCGCGGACTCGGCGGCGGGCGGTGCGGAGCGGTCGGTCGCCGGGGGTCGGCGCACCTACCTCGTGCGGGCCGACGGGGTGGCCCACGTGGTCGCGGAGTCCCGGCAGCGCAACGTGCTCAGGGACGCCCTGTCGCCGGCGGAGACGGGTCGCGCGGGACGAGAGGTGCGGCTGCCCGACGCGGTGCACCTGCGGGTCGACGAGCAGCAGGCCCGGGACTGGGGGCTGCTGCCGGAACCGGTCGGGGACACAGGGCCCGCAACGGACCCCGCCGTGGCGCTGCCGGACGTCGGCCGGCACGGTCTGGGCTCGGGCACCCTGGAGAACCCGCGGGTGCTGGGTGAAGAGCTCGGCGCGTTGGCCGACCGGCTCCGTACCGATGGCCCCGACGCAGTCCCACGATCGACGCTGGGCGACTCGATGGCCGCGCTGCAACAGACCCGCGCACAGCTGACCGGCTCCGCCGCGCACGGGCTGCTCGGCAGCGTGCTCGGGCCCGGCTCGTCGCTCCTGGGGTCCCGGCCGGGGTTGTTCGGGCACACGGACTCCGGGCTGCGGGTGGTGGCCGAGCCCGCGGGCCCGCCGCGGCTCGTCGAGATCGTGCACGACGGCGCGGAACTCAAGGACAAGGTCACCGCCAGCCGGTCGGCCGACCGCTACCGGACGACGATGATCGGGTTGCGCGGCTCGGCATCGGCCACCGCGGGCGGCCGGGAGGTGGCCGGGGCGCAGCAGGGCAGCACGACCGCCGTGGGGATCGGGCCCACCGCCACGGTGGGCGGGTCGGATGCGCACAAGGTCACCGATGCCGACGTCGTCCGCACGGTGCGGACGACCGTGTCGAAGGGCCCCTCCGCCCGGGTCGCGGTTCCGGTCCGGCTCCGGCTGGACCTGCACCAGGACGGTGAGCTGCGGTTCACACACACGGGGGAGACCCGGGACCTGATCGTGCGGGTCCCCGCAGACGACCTGTCGAGCGTCCCGGCCACCGAAGCGGCAGGCGTCCCGGACACCGCAGGCGGCCCGGAGCACCGGCCCGCGTCCGACGGTTCCCGGGACGCCGCGCTCCGCTGGCAGCGCGCCGGCGACCCCCTGCCCGAGGAGGTCCGCGCCGCCTCGATCGGGCCTGACCCGGGCGGGCTCGGCCGGGCCGTGGTGTCGATGCTCGCCGAGGCCGGCACGGACCCGCGCCTGCACCGGCCCGGCGGCCCGGTGCGCACCCAGCTCGACGCGTTGCTCTCCCCGGAGATGTGGCGGTCCCTGGTCCCGCGGATGCTGCACGGCGGGGCGAGCCTCCCGGCTCTGCACAGCCCCTACGTCGGTGGCCCCGACGTGCGGGTCACCGTCTACGCCCGGATGTCGGACCTGAGGACGGACGGGGTCAGCCACACCGTGGACGTCGCCGGTGCCGAGCAGCACGACCGAACCCGGGAGACCGAGCTGAGCAGCTCGAGCCAGCGCGGGGTGGGTGGCGCGCTCGTGCCGGGCGGGCGGGACCCTGTCGTCGGCCAGGGCAGCACGGAGCTGACCGCGACCGGCCGCGACGACACGGTCCGCACCGACCGGCCCACGGTGCACGACCCCGTCGAGGACACGAAGAAGGGCGCGACCCGACTGGTCGGCGGGCCCACGGAGTACCGGGTCGTCGTCGAAGTGACCCACAGCGGTCCGTGGGGGAGCGCACAGATGCTGGTCGGGGACGTCCGCCAGGACTCCGGGCTGCAACTCCGGATGCCCGAGGACGAGGCGTCGTCGCTGCTCGGGGCGCTGCCGGAGGCCGTGAACCGGGCCGGCGAGCAGGTCCGGGACGCCGCGGCCGCCTGGCGGGCCGCGGAGAAGCAGCTGGAGGACGCCACCGCTGCCCGCGACGAGCTCTGGTGGCGCGCCGACCCGGGCGCGCGGGCCGAGGTGGCGGCCACCGCCGACGCCGGGGTCGCCCGGCACCGCGCCGATCGGAGCGAGGAGCTGCTCGCCGACCTGCAGTTCCGCATCGACGCCCTCACCTCGATGCTCGCCGCCGATCCCCTGGGCGCGGCGCACGTCCGCCCTGGGCTCGACCAGGCCCTGGCGGAGGCGGCTGCGGTCCGCCGCGCCGTCGCCCGGGACCGGGCGCTGGCGGACGTGCTCGACGAGATCGACGCGACCCGGGCGGCTCGGGACCGGGCTCGCGCGGCGTGGGCGGCCGCGAAGGCCGCACTCGACCGGACCCTGGCCCCGGCCGCGGCGCACACAGGGGACAGCCCGGCCCCGTCGACCACCGCTTCCCCGGCCACAGCCCCGTCGACCGCAGCCCTGTCGGCCGAGGACTTCGACCGGATCGTCAACCCGGGCCCGCCGGCCCCGACCGTGACCTGACCGGCGCACGGCCCACAGACCAACACAGGAACGAGAGGAACCAGCGGTGACGAACCCGCAGCAGCACGACGTCCCGGACGCCGCCCACAGCGGCTCCCCCGCCGGGACGACGCTCGACGAGCGCTCCCCGAACCCGGACGACCCGAACCAGAACCAGGACGGGTGGATCTCCGCGTCCTGGTCGCCTCACGAGGGGCCGGCCCAGACCGGCCCGGTCCCCGCCCCGCAGCCGCCCGCCCGGACCGCCCCACCGACCCGGCCCACTCCGCCGCCTGCCCGGCCGACACCGGCTCCGGCCGGCCAGGTGCCCCCGGCTCGGGAGCCCTCCCGCGTCCTCACGACGCCCCCTTCTCCGGAGGCGGCGGGAGCGCCGGATCCGAGCACGAGCGGGGTTCTCGGCGGCCGGCTCGACGAACGGTCGATCGTCCGCGAGCGGGCCGACCGGCCGGGGCACGGCTGGCGGGCCGGGGTGTTCCGGCTCAGTGGGGGCCTGGTCAACCCCGGCCCCAGCGCGGCGGACAAGGAGCGCCAGGAGCTGCTGAACCGGATCCGCCGCCCGCTCCGAGGCGCCCACCGGATCGCCGTGGCGTCCAGCAAGGGCGGGGTGGGCAAGACGACCGTCGCGGCCTGCCTCGGCCTGGTGCTGTCCGAGAACCGTGGCGACCGGGTGATCGCGCTCGACGCCAACCCCGATGCCGGCACGCTCGCCGATCGGCTGACCGCCGAGACGGCCGTGACCGTGCGGGACCTGCTGGACAACATCGAGGCCACGCAGTCACTGACCGACGTCGCGCGCTACACGAGCCTCGCCGGCAGGCTGCAGGTGCTGGCGTCGGAGCAGGACCCCGCGGCGAGCGAGGCGTTCGACCGCGACGAGTACGAGCGCGTCTGCGCGGTCCTGACCCGCTTCTACAACATTGCGATCACCGACTCCGGGACCGGCCTGGTGCACTCCGCGATGGACGGCACGCTGGGGCTGGCCGACAGCCTCGTCGTCGTCGGCGCGCCCACCGTCGACGGGGCGAGCCGCGCCGCCCAGACCCTGGACTGGCTCGTCGCGCGCGGGCGGTCCACGCAGGTCGAGCGGGCGATGGTCGTGCTGAGCTGCGACCGCTGGAGCAAGGAGGTCGACCGCACCCGCATCCGGGAGTACTTCGCCACCCGCTGCCGCGCGGTCGTCGAGGTGCCCTTCGACCCGCACCTGGCCACTGGCGGCCGCATCCAGCTCCCGGAGCTGCGGCCGGCCACCGTCGACGCCTTCCTGCACCTCGCCGCGCACGTCGCGGACGGGTTCGGCCGGGACCCGCTAAGGACGGCGGACTGAGCGGAGCGGGAGGCCGGTGGCCCCGGACGGCCATGGTCGAGCTCCCGTTCGTCACCGCCCGGTTCGCAAGCCGGACCTGCACCTGCCCCGCCGGCGACACCTGATGTGATCCACCATCACGTCACGCAACTGCCGTTGCCGTATTGAATGCGCGCCGAAGTTTCGCCGGAGCGTGGTCGGCCGCGCACGTCGAAGACCGGAGCCTTCACCCAGCCATAGTCATGGACGTAGCCTGTCGCCCAGATGATCGTGGTGATGTTCTCCCTGGTGAGATCGAGCGAGGCGACCTCGTCGACGGCGGCAGGAAGATGCGTCGGCGCTACGAGCTGTTCCTCGGCGGGTTCTTCGTCGACCGCCTCGGTGACGGACTCGCGGGCTGCCGACAGGAAGCCGAGATATGCCTTGTCGGCCTCGTCGAGAATCCTTCCGGGGTTGCTCACCAGGCGCCGGCGACCTGGTGGGTCGTGGCGTTGAGCCGGTTCCACAGGTTGACGTGCGCGATCGAGAGGATCAACGCGCCGAGCTGCTGCTCGTCGAAATGGGCGGCGGCCTCCTCGAACACCTCGTCGGGCACCGGGTCCGAGCGGTCCGCGAGCCGGGTGACGGCCTCGGCGAGGGCCAGCGCGGCGCGTTCCTCGTCGCTGAAGAACGGTGCGTCCCGAAAGCCGGCCACGGTGTCGATCTCGTCCGGCTCGCCGGCCTTGCGCAGGTCGCGGGCGTGCATGTGCACGCAGACTCCGCAGCCGTTGATCTGGCTCGCCCGTAGGTGGACGAGCTGCAGCGTGGTCTCCGGGATGCCGGTGGCGCGCTCGGCCGCGCCGAGGGCCATCAGGGCCGCCATCGCGCCGGGGACGACCTGGGCGGGGTTCTTCATCCGTGCGTTCATCATCGCTCCTGTTCCGCCGTCACGTCGGCGGGTTCTTGTGGGTCACCACCTCGGACACGCGGGAACGGAAGGATGTGACAGGTGGATCCGAACAGTGGGATCGATGGGGACCTCGGTGGGTCGTTCGAGGAGCACCGGGCGCACCTGCGCCAGGTCGCCTACCGGGTGCTGGGGTCTCTGAGCGAGGCCGACGATGCGGTGCAGGAGGCGTGGCTGCGGCTGCAGCGGGCGGACACCGCCGAGGTGGAGAACCTGCGGGCCTGGCTCACGACCGTCGTCGCCCGTGTGGCGCTCAACCAGCTGCGGTCGCGGCGGACCCGGCGCGAGGAGCCGTTCCCCGAGCAGCTGCCCGATCCCGTCGTGAGCCGTGAGGACGGGGGCGACCCCGAGTACGCGGCCGAGCTCGCCGATTCGGTGGGCCTGGCCCTGCTCGTCGTGCTGGAGACCCTGGCCCCCGACGAGCGGCTGGCGTTCGTGCTGCACGACATGTTCGCGCTGCCGTTCGACGAGATCGCCCCGCTCGTCGACCGCACTCCGGCCGCGGCTCGGCAGCTCGCGAGCCGGGCGCGACGGCGGGTCCGTGGCGTCGGACCTGGTGTCGAACCCGGCCGCGGTGACCGGGCGGCACGGCGCGAGGTCGTCGACGCCTTCCTCGCGGCGGCCCGCGAGGGTGACATCGAGGGCCGGTCGCGGTGCTGGACCCGGAGGTGGTGTTGCGCGCCGACGTCGGTACCGGCATCCGGCGGGTGCAGGGGGCGCATGCGGTCGCGGCGCAGGCGGCGTCCTACCGCAGCGTCGACCAGGAACGCTTCCCGGTGTTGGTCAACGGCGCGCCGGCGGTACTCGGCGTGATCGGCGGACGGCCGGTGGCACTGCTGGCCTTCACGGTGGTGGACGGGCGGATCGTGGAGATCGACATCCTCGCCGACCAGGAGCGTCTCGCCCGCCTCGACCCGACGCTCTGGGCAGGCTGACGCTCGATGCTGCGATCACGCCGCGGTGGCGACAGCGGCCCCGGCGGGCAGCCACCGCACCCGGTAACGCAGGTCGACGGGGCCGCGGCGAACGCCCCTTCACCTCCTCTCGGCCCTGCCGGACGTGCGCGGCGCGTTGCGACTCGACCCGACCGCCGCCGGCTATGTCAACGGTGGACGGGTTCGGCGTTCGATCGGCTCGCCGATGGTGGGCGGTGTTGGCGGTGTGGGGCGCAGGACGTCATTCGTGCGTGCCCGGGCCCATGCCCTTGACGTCCTCGTAGGTCGTCTCGCCGGGCCCCGGGGAGGGCGCGTACAGCAGGCGGACCACGCCCGTCGGGAACGTCTCGGACTTCAACAGGCGCAGGTGGTATCGGGCGTTCCCCTCGTCGAAGAGTCGCTTACCACTGCGCGCCGCCACCGGGTGCACCAGCAAGCGCAGCTCGTCGACGAGTCCGGCCGCCAGGAGCTGCTGAACCACCGAGATGGAGCCGGGGATCAGGATGCTCTGAACGCCGGGGTCGGTCTTGAGCGCGGTCACGGCCTCGACGAGCTCGCCTTCGATCAGCTCGGAGTTGCGCCACGGGAAGTCCAGGGGCGTGCGCGAGGCGACGATCTTGCGACGGTCCCCGAGCGACTTGGCGAACGCGGCGTCGTCCTCGCCAGCGGATTCGCGGTCGGGCCAGGCACCGGCGAAGCTGTCATAGGTGACGCGGCCGAGCAGTAAGACATCGGCCGCGGTGTAGTCCTCGTCCACGGCGCGACCCATGTTCTCGTCGAAGTACGGGAAGTGCCAGTCCTCGGCGATCTCGGCCACGCCGTCGAGGGAGATGAAGAGGGTGGAGACGATGTTCGCCATCGCGGTGGTCCTTTCGGTGATGTTGTGTCGCTACCAGATAGACCCCCGCGAGCGGGAAACTCATCGGTCCGTCGGGGAGCGTTCGCGGCGGCCCCGGCAATGGCACAGGCCTGGACGGGGCCTGAACCGGATGGACCAGACACGAGACGTCCTCGCCCACGGCTCCCCCGGGCGAGGACGTCTCGTTCACGAGGGACGGCCCCTGCGCAGGAGCGAGCCCGCGCAGCAGAAGCCTTCGCGATCTAGGCCCTCAGTAGGGCTTCGGCCAGACCGGCGGGCTCGGTGAAGCAGGCCTCGTGGCTGCCCGGGGCCGAGAGCGGGGTGACGCCGATGCGGCCGGGGAAGCGGTCCCAGCCGTACTCGCCGGGCGGCAGCGCGACGTCCTCGCTGCTGAGCACGTAGGCCACCGGGACGCCGAGCGCGGCGACGTCGAGCGGCTCGACGGTCTCGGTGAAGTACTGGAAGGGCTGCGGGACCATCAGCGCGTGAATCGCCCGCTGGACCTCCTCCGGCGCGTCGTTCATGAACGCGGCCTGCCAGACCTCGAGCGGCAGCGCCACCGAGTTGTTCCCCGACGCCGCAGCCAGCCCGCCGAACAGTTCCTGGGAGGGCGGCGGCACCTCGTCGAAGAGCGACTTCCCGGCCGCCGGCACGAACGCGCTCCAGTACACGACCTTGCGCAGCCGGCCGACCAGCCGCGGCGCCGCGCCGGTCACCGGGTAGCCGCCCCAGCTGTGCCCGACGAGCGTGACGTCGCGCAGCTCCTCACGCTCCACCAGCTCGACCACCGCGTCGACCACGTCGGAGAGGTGGTAGCCGGTCGGGTCGTCACCGTCGTGCAGACCGGGAAGCGTCGGTGTGAGCACACGGTGGCCCGCTGCCCGCAGGTGTTCGGCGACGGGCCGCCAGGCCCAGCCACCGTGCCAGGCACCGGTGATCAGCACGAAGGTCTCGGACATCCGGAGCTCCTTGGGCATACAAGACAGTGTTCACCTGAGCGGGCGCGCCAGTGTGCGTCAAACGGAAGACGAACGGCAAGAGAGTGGCACACTCAAAGCTTCCCGCCATGGAGCGACCGATGGCGTCGGGCGGCGTCGGGGAATCGGTCTACTGTGCGGAGGAATCCTGGGAGGTGGCGTGAAGGCGCGCTCGTTGGTCTTCGATCTGTTCGGTGACTACCTGCGGTATCGAGGCGGCGAGGTCCGTCTTCGCGGGCTGGTGGCGCTCATGGAGTGCTTCGGCGTTCCTGAGTCCACCGTGCGGGTGGTGGTCACGCGGCTGCGCAAGGAGGGGTGGCTGGCCAGCCGCCGCGACGGGCGCGAGACGGTCTACTCGCTGACCGACGAGGCATGGGCCCTGCTCGACGAGGGCCGCTCGCGGATCTTCCAGCGGATGGCCGACCCGTGGGACGGGCGGTGGCACATGGTCATCTACTCGGTTCCGGAGACCGAACGGAGCCTGCGCGAACAGTTGCGCAAGAAGCTCGCCTGGCTCGGCTTCGGGCCGCTCTCGGCGTCCGTATGGATCAGCCCGCACGACCGTGTCCAGCAGGTTCGCGATGCATTCGAGGGGGTCTCGGCGGTCCAGCTCGACGTGTTCAGGTCCCGCTCCCCGAACGCCGAGGCCGATCGCGACATCGCCGCCCGCGCCTGGGACCTCGGCGAACTCGATCGCGACTACGCCCAGCTCCTGGAGACCTACGAGCCCCGGCTCGACCGCTACCGCCGTGGCCGGCTGTCCGACGCAGAGGCGCTCGTCGAGCGCATGCGCCTGGTCCACGACTACCGCCATTTCCCGTTCCGCGACCCCGATCTCCCGCTGGAGCTGCTTCCTGCAGGCTGGTCCGGACGGCGGGCTCACGACGTCTTCCTCGAGGCGCACGGCCTGCTCCGCGAGCCGGCTGAGCGTTGTGTCGACACACTTGTCGACCGAGTCACGGCCCCGACGGCCAAGGCGGGATGACGCCACTTACATGTTTCGTTAGGTGGACGGTCGTCGACTTCTCGTTGTAGGTTATGGGCGCTTCGCCACGGCGGCGAGCGAACCGACGAGGAGCGTGGTGCTCGTGTCACAGCCGGCAGGCCCAGCAGCTGCCCGATCCGGACTCATCGTGGTCGCGCTGTGCTTCCTCACGATCGTCTTCGACGGCTACGACCTGATCGTCTACGGCTCGGCCGTGCCGAGCCTGCTGGCCGAACCCGGCTGGAACATGGGCCCGGCCCAGGTCGGAGCCATCGGCAGCTACGCCCTGGCGGGCATGTTGATCGGCGCGCTGGGTGCCGGAGCGATCACGGACGCCATCGGCCGCCGCCGGATCATGCTGATCGGCATCTCCTGGTTCTCGGTGCTGATGGTCGCCTGTTCCCTGGCCCCGACCCCCGGCCTGCTGGGGCTGCTGCGGTTCCTGGCCGGGCTCGGTCTCGGTGGGGTGATCCCCTCGGCGATCGCCCTGACCGTCGAGTACGCGCCACGCGGGCGTCGGCAGCTCTACAACGCGCTCATGTTCGCCGGATACTCCGTCGGCGGTGTCATCGCCGCGGTCCTGGCACTTCTCCTGCTCGCCGACCACGGATGGCGGCCGTTGCTGGCCATCGGGGCGGCGCCGCTGGTGATCGTGCTCCCGCTGGCGTGGCGGTTCCTGCCCGAATCGGCCGGCTACCTGCTCGCGAAGGGACGCGACGACGAGGCCCGGATCCTCGCGAACCGCTACGGCGTCGACCTGCCGGCGTTGCGGGAGGAGCGGGCAGCGGCCGCGGGCGAGGCCGGGCCCCGGGCCTTGTTCCGTCGCGACACCCGCACCGCGACGCTGTTGTTCGGCGCGGCCAGCTTCTGCGGGTTGCTGCTGGTGTACGGCCTGAACACCTGGCTGCCGCAGATCATGCGGCAGGCCGGATACCCCCTCGGCTCGGCCCTGACGTTCCTGCTCGTGCTCAACCTCGGCGCCATCGCCGGAGCCATCGTCGCGTCGCTGCTCGCCGACCGCTTCGGGCCCAAACCGGTCACCGTGGCGGCCTTCCTGCTCGCCACCGCCTGCCTGGTGGTGCTCAGCCAGCGCGTCGGCACCGGGCTGCTGCTCGTGGCCGTCGCCGTGGCCGGACTGGGCAGCGTCGGCACCCAGATCCTGGTGAACGGCTACGTCGCCGTGCACTACCCGGCCGCGATCCGCGCCACCGCCCTCGGATGGGCGCTGGGCGTCGGCCGGGCCGGGGCGATCGTCGGGCCGCTGTTCGGTGGCTGGGTCCTGGCCTCCGGCATCGGGTTCGAGTGGAACTTCTACGGGTTCGCCGTGCCCGCGCTCGCCGGAGCGCTGCTGATCGGCCTGGTCCCGCGGCTGCGCGCGACCGCCCCGACGACCGCCGTCGCCGAGCGCGCCCCGGCCACCCCTGACAACCCCACCGGCTCGGGAACGACGAAGGAGGAGACGACCGCATGACTTCCACCCGGTCACCGGAGATCACCCCGGAGGAGCAGACCCGGCTCGACGAGCTGTACGCGGCGTTCGACGCCGCGCACATGAAGCCGCTGTGGACGCAGATCGGTGGCCTGATGCCCACCAGCCCGCGTCCGGACTCCGTGCCGATGCTGTGGCGCTGGTCGACGCTGCTGCCGCTGGCCGAGCGGGCCGGCGAGCTGGTCCCGGTCGGACGGGGCGGGGAGCGCCGCGCCATCGCGCTCGCCAACCCGGGCATGCCCGGCACGCCGTACGCCACCCCCACGCTGTGGGCCGCGATCCAGTACCTCGGCCCTCGCGAGGAGGCGCCTTCCCACCGGCACACCCAGACCGCGTTCCGGTTCGTCGTCGAGGGCGAGGGTGTCTGGACCAACGTGGAGGGTGACCCCGTCGCGATGCGCCGTGGGGACCTGCTGCTCACCCCGGGCATGCATTTCCACGAGCACCACAACACGACCGACCACCCGATGGCCTGGATCGACGGCCTGGACATCCCGCTGGTCCGGCAGATCGACGCCGGGTTCTTCGAGTTCGGCCCCGACGAGCCGGCCACCCGGGAGACCCCGGACACCTCCCGCAACGAGCGGCTCTGGGGCCACCCCGGGCTGACCCCGGTCGGCGCACCCGCGCCGAAGGCGTCCCCGCTGATGGCCTACCGGTGGAAGCACACCGACGCCGCCCTGACCGCCCAGCTGGAGCTCGAGGCCGAGGGGCACCCCGGCGTGGTCGAGCCGGGGCACGCGGTCGTGCGGTTCACCAACCCGGCCACCGCCGGGGACTGCCTGTCGACGATGCGCTGCGAGATGCACCGGCTGCGCGCCGGAACCCGCACCGCGCTCACCCGCACCGCGGGCTCCTCGGTCTGGCAGGTCTTCGAGGGCTGCGGCGTGGTCACCGTCGGCGAGGAGCGCTACGAGGTCGGCAAGGGCGACCTGTTCGCGGTCCCGTCCTGGGCGGGCCTGGCCTTCGACACCGACGACGGCCTCGACGCCTTCCGATTCTCCGACGACCCCGTCTTCGAGGCCCTCGGCCTCGCCCGCACCGCCCGAGAGGACCGTACGTGAAGCTCGCGACCATCCGCACCGGTGCCGGAACCGCCGCCGTCCGCGTCGACGACGACGCGGCGGTGGAGCTCGGTGCCGCCGACCTCGGCGAGTTCCTGGCTCGCCCGGACTGGCGCTCGGCCGCGAAGGCCGCGACGGGAGCGCGCCACGAGCTTGCCGGCCTGGACTACGCCGCGCTCGTCCCGCGCCCCGAGAAGGTCTTCTGCGTCGGGCTCAACTACCGCAGCCACATCCTGGAGATGGGGCGCGAACTGCCGGAGTACCCGGCACTGTTCGCCAAGTTCGCGCGTGCCCTGGTCGGTGCGTACGACCCCGTCGAGCTGCCCGCCGGGTCGGAACAGGTCGACTGGGAGGCCGAGCTGGGCGTCGTGATCGGCGCCGAGGTCCGCCACGCCACGCCCGAGCAGGCCGCCGCCGCGATCGCCGGCTACACCGTGGTCAACGACGTCACGGCCCGGGACTTCCAGAACCGCTCGCTGCAGTGGCTGCAGGGCAAGACCTTCGAGCGCAGCACGCCCGTCGGCCCGTGGCTGGTGACCGCCGCCGAGCCGGGCGAGATCTCCTGCGAGGTCGACGGCGACGTGGTGCAGAAGGCCGACACCTCCGACCTCGTGTTCGGGCCGGTCGCCCTGGTCGCCTACATCTCGCAGATCATCACGCTGGCCCCGGGCGACATCATCGCCACCGGCACTCCGGGCGGGGTCGGGCACGCCCGCAAGCCCGCCCGCTACCTCGCCGAGGGCTCGGAACTGGTGACCCGGATCGAGGGCGTCGGGGAGCTGCGCAACACGATGGTCAGGGGGGCCTGAGACATGCGTGTCGCCGTCGCGGGGGGCGGCCCGGGTGGGCTCTTCTTCGCCACCCTGATCCGGCGGGCCGACCCGTCGATCGAGGTCACCGTGTTCGAGCGCAACCGCGCCGACGACACGTTCGGCTTCGGCGTGGTGTTCTCCGACCGCACGCTGGCCGGAATCCACGAGGCCGACCCGGTGCTGCGGGAGGCGCTGACCGAGCACGGCCGGCACTGGGACGAGATCGAGGTGCGGCTCAAGGGCGAGCGGATCCGCTGCGGCGGCAACGGCATGGCCGCGGTCGTGCGGCGGACCTTGCTCGCGCTGATGCAGGCCCGGGCCCGGGACGTCGGCGCGGACCTGCGCTTCTCCACCGAGGTGACCCTCGACGAACTCGCCGACTACGACCTGGTCGTGGCCGCGGACGGCGCCGGCTCGAAGATCCGCGAGCAGCTGGACGCGGATCTCGGCGTCGAGGTCGAGATTGCGACGGCGAAGTTCATCTGGTTCGGCACGGACTACCTGTTCGACGGCCTGACCTTCGTGCACGAGCGCAGCCCCGACGGGGTGTTCGCGGTGCACGGCTACCCCATCTCCGACGAGGTCTCGACGTTCATCGTCGAGACCGACGAGGCGTCCTGGCGCCGCGCCGGGCTCGACGAGTTCGACGTCACCCAGCCACCCGGCACCAGCGACATGATCACCAAGACGTACCTGGAGAAGCTGTTCGCCGACCAGATCGACGGCAAGCAGCTGCTGACCAACAACTCCCGGTGGGGCAACTTCCGTACGCGGCGGACCCGCCGGTGGCACACCCTGCGCACCGGCAAGGCATCCACCCCGCCGGTGGCGTTCCTCGGCGACGCCGTCCACACCGCCCACTTCTCCGTGGGGTCCGGCACCAAGATGGCGATGGAGGACGCAGTCGCGTTGTCCCGTGCGGTCGCCGGATCTCCCAGCGACCTCGGTGCCGCACTCACCGCGTACGAGGAGGCCGCGCAGCCGTCGGTGCGGAAGATCCAGAACTCGGCGCGCCCGAGTCTGGCCTGGTGGGAGCACTTCGGGCGGTACCACGACGAGTTCGAGCCCTGGCAGTTCGCCTACCACTTCCTCTCGCGCTCGATCACCGACGCCCGGCTGGCCAAGCGCGATCCGGCGTTCGTGGCCGCCAGCCACCGCGGTTGGGTCGAGGAGCACGGCGCGGAGCCTCTCGAGACGCCGTTCGACCGGGCGGGCTGGTCGGTTCCCGGACGGCTGGTCACGGTGTCGGCCACCGCTGCGGGCGTCCCCACCGCGGTGCTCGGCAGCACCGAGGAGACACAGACGCTGCCGCTGGCCGACGAGCCGCAGTCAGGCCCCTGGGGCGCGACCATCGCCGCCCCCGACAGCGAGGCCGGTCTGCCGGAGGTCTTTGCACGGCTGACCGACCTGGCCGGCCTGGGCACCGCCGCTCCGGTCCTGGTCGCCGTTTACGGGGGCACCTCCTTGACCCGGACGCTGGTCTGCGAGCAGGCCCGTATGCACGACCGGCTGCCCGCCCTGCTCGTCGATCCCGAATCCGACCGCGACCGGGCACTGACCACCGTGCTTGCCGGGCGCGCCGAACTCGTAGGGGTTCCCGCATGACCGGCACCGTTTCCCGGACCGGCCCGCCGTCGGACGCGCCCGCGGAGGCGAACCGGAGCCTGACCGGGCTGTTCGCACCGCGGGGCATCGCCGTCGTCGGTGCCTCCCGCACTCCTGGCAAGCTCGGCGCCGCCCTGGCGCGGTCATTGAGCGGGTTCGCTGCCCAGGGTGGGAACCTCGCCCTGGTCAACGGCCGCGACGAGACCATGTACTCGTCGGTGCAAGCGGCAACGGACAACGGCCCCGTCGACCTCGCCATGATCTGCGTCCCCGCCGCTGCCTGCCCCGAGGTGCTCGCCGAGGCTGCGCGGGCGGGGGTCCGCGCTGCGGTGGTCTGCGGTGGCGGTTTCGCCGAGGCCGGCGGCCCCGGAATCGGGTACCAGGACGAGCTCGCGGCCGTCGTCGCCGCGACGGGGATACGGCTGCTCGGGCCCAACACGAGCGGGTTCCTGGCCCCGCACGCCGGGGTGACCGCCAGCTTCGTGCCCGGCGTCGCCCAGGTCCGGCCCGGCAAGGTCGCCGTCGTCGCGGCCAGCGGCGGGGTCAACCACGCGTTGTCGTTCCTGCTCACCGAGGCCGGGCACGGCATCAGCCTCGCGATCGGGCTCGGCAACGCCGTCGACGTCTCCGCCCCGGACGTACTCGATCACCTCGCCGGCGACGCAGAGACCGGGGCGGTCGCCCTGCACGTCGAGTCGGTCGCCGACGGCCCCCGCCTCGTGAACTCGGTAGCCCGCCTCGCCGCCCGCCGGCCCGTCGTCGCCCTGGTCGTCGGCCAGCACGACATCGGCGCCTTCGCCGCCTCCCACACCGGCGCGCTGGCCACCTCCTGGCGCACCACACGCGCCGCGCTCGCCCAGGCCGGGGCCGTCCTCGTCGACGACGAACGCGAACTCGTCGACGCCGTCGGCGCACTGTCCGTGACCCGGATGCGGCCCGTCCGCGACGCCGGGGTCGGGCTCGTCACCGCCCAGGCAGGTCCAGGCCTGCTCCTGCTCGACGATCTCCGTGGCCGCCGCGCCCGCGTTCCCGAACTGAGCCCGGCCACCCAGGACACCCTCGCCACGCTCCTGCCGCCGCTGACCTTCCAACGCAATCCGGTCGACACCGGCCGCCCCGGCCCCGAGCTCGGGCAGATCTTCCGCACCGTCGCCACCGATCCCGCGGTCGACGT
The DNA here is from genome assembly GCF_025465255.1 of Pseudonocardia sp. Classification (GTDB taxonomy): domain Bacteria; phylum Actinomycetota; class Actinomycetes; order Mycobacteriales; family Pseudonocardiaceae; genus Pseudonocardia. The sequence continues at coordinate 11,673 of NZ_JAODNI010000089.1, read as the reverse complement.
GATCGCCGCGTACGCCCTTCACGAGCCCGACGCGGTCGACCTGGTCGCGGCCGCCCGGGACGGGCGTACCCCGGACGTGCCGATCGTGCTGGGCCTCGGCGGCGCCGGCGACGACGTCGTGCGGAGCCGCCGCGCCCTGCTCGACGCCGGGATCGCCGTCGCCACCGAGCCCCGCGGCGTTGCCGCCGGCATCGCCGCGCTGCTCAGCGACGCCCGCGCCCGATCCCGGCCATCACGCGTTCCCGGCCCGCGGCGTGTGCCGACCGGAGTCAGCGGCTCCTACGACGAGGACCAGGCCAAGCAGGTGCTCGACCGACTCGGGATCACCACCGCCGAGCGTCGGGCCTGCGCCGGCCGGGGCGACGCTCACGCCGCCCTCGCGAAGATCGGCGGCCCGGTCGCGGTCAAGATCCTCGACGCCACCGTGCTGCACAAGACAGAGATCGGCGGCGTCCATCTCGGCGTCACCACCGCCGCAGAACTCGACGCCGCCCTCGACCGGCTCGCCGCCATCGGGGCCGACCGCTACCTGGTCGAGAAGATGGCACCCACCGGAGTCGACCTCGTGCTCGGAGCCCGGCGCGACCCGGTCTTCGGCCCGATCCTGCTGCTCGGCCTCGGCGGCACCACCGCCGAGGCCCTCGCCGACGTCGCGATCCGCCTCGCCCCGCTCACCCCGGGCGAAGCGGCCGAGATGCCCGCCGAGCTGAACGGCCGCGCAATGCTCGAAGGGTGGCGCGGCGGACCCGTCCTCGACAGCACCGAGCTCGGACGCGTCGCCGCAGCTCTGGGCGACCTCCTCGTCGCCAACCCCGACCTCGATGAGATCGAGGTCAACCCGCTGCGCCTCACCGCGACCGGTCTGATCGCACTCGACGCCGTCGTCCTCACCCGCCACGTCCCCCGGGAGGCCAGCGATGCCCAGCCCCGTCACTGACAACACCGTGCCCTGGCCCGACGCCGAGGCCGACGACTATGTCGCCAAGGGCTACTGGGCCGGGATCCCGCTCGGCACGCTGCTCCGCGACGTCGCCGACCGCCACCCCGACGCGCCGGCCCTGGTCGATGCGTCGGCCGGCGTCCGGCTGACCCACAGCGAGCTCGCCGACCGCGCCGACTCCGCCGCCGCCCGGTTGCTGGACATCGGTATGAGCCCCGGCGAGCGGATCGTCGTCCAGCTCGGCAACGGGTGGGAGTTCGTCGTGCTCACCCTGGCGTGCCTGCGCGCCGGGATCGTCCCGGTGATGGCGCTGCCCGCGCACCGCCGCACAGAGCTGGCCTACCTCGCCCGGCACTCCGAGGCCACCGCGATCGCGGTCCCGGACCGGATGCGCGACTTCGACCACCAAGAGCTGGCCCACGAGCTGGCCGACGACGTCCGCTCCGCGACGGACGGGCCCTGGCACGTCCTCGTCGCCGGCGAGGAGGTCGCGCCCGGCGGCATCGACCTGCGCGCGCTCTGCGGACTCGGTGACGACCCGAAGGCCGACCGTGCTCGGCTCGACGTGGCCCCGATCGGCAGCCGCGACGTTGCGGTCTTCCTGCTCTCCGGTGGTACGACCGGGCTGCCGAAGCTGATCGCGCGCACGCACGACGACTACGCCTACAACGCCCGCGGCAGCGCCGAAGTGGCCGCCGTCGGCTCGGACGCTGTGTACTTGGTGAGCCTGCCTGCCGGGCACAACTTCCCCCTGGCCTGCCCCGGCATCCTCGGTGCCCTGCTTGCAGGCGGCCGGGTCGTCACGCTGCCCTCGCCCGAGCCCGCACGGGCGTTCGCGACCATCGCCGCCGAGGGGGTCACGCACACCGCCGTCGTCCCCGCCGTGGCCGGGCGGTGGCTCGACCATGCCGTCGAGCACGGCGCCGACGACGTCGAGACCCTTCGCGTGCTGCAGGTCGGCGGGGCCCGCCTCGCCGACGAACTCGCCCGCCGAGTCAAACCGGTCCTCGGCGCCACGCTGCAGCAGGTCTTCGGGATGGCCGAAGGGCTGCTCAACTTCACCCGTCTCGACGACCTCGACGAGGTCACCTGCACCACCCAGGGCCGGCCGATGTGCCCTGACGACGAGGTCCGTCTCGTCGACGAGCTCGACCACGACGTCCCCGGGGGAGAACCCGGCTCCCTGCTCACCCGCGGCCCCTACACCCCCCGGGGCTACTACAAGGCCGCCGAGCAGAACGCCCGCGCCTTCACCGAGGACGGCTGGTACCGCTCCGGCGACCTCTGCCGGCGGACGCCCGAGGGGAACCTGATCGTGGAGGGCCGCGACAAGGACATGATCAACCGCGGTGGCGAGAAGATCTCCGCCGAAGAGGTCGAGAACCTCGTCTACCGACTCCCCGCCGTGGCCCAGGTGGCCGCCATCGCGATGCCCGACCCACAGCTCGGAGAGCGGGTTTGCCTCTACGTGGTGCCGCGCCCCGGAACGACCGTCACCCTCGAGGAGATCCGCGAGTCCATGGGTCAGATCGGTGTCGCCCGCTTCAAACTGCCCGAGCACCTCGTCCTGGTCGACGAACTCGTCTCCACCAAGGTCGGCAAGATCGACAAGAAGGCGCTGCGTGCCGACATCGCGGACCGCCTCACCACCGGAGCACCCGCATGACCACCCGACACGACCTCGACGCCACGCTGCCGTGGATGCGCGAGGGCACCGCCCACATGCTCGCCGTCATCGACGAACTCACCGATGACGACCTGCGCGGACCCAGCAGCCTGCCCGGATGGACCCGCGCGCACGTCGTCGGGCACCTCGCCCGCAACGCCGCGGCCCTCGCCAGGCTCGCCTCGTGGGCGCGCACCGGCGTCGAGACGCCGATGTACGCAGACCGGGAGCAGCGGGCCGCCGAGATCGAGGAGTCCGCGGGACAACCGGCCGACACCCTGCGCGCCGATCTCGCCAGCACGGCGGCGACGCTCGACGAGGCCCTCGCCGAGCTCAGCGACCTCCAGTGGCCGGCCGAGGTACGCAGCGCGCTCGGCCGGGCGATCCCCGCCTCCGAGGTGCCGTGGATGCGGATCCGGGAGGTCTGGCTGCACGCCGTCGACCTGAACGCCGGCGCGGCCGTCGATGACCTACCCACCGGCGTGCTGGACCTCCTGCTCGACGACGTCACCGCCGTGCTGTCGGCCAAGGAGGACTGCCCGTCGCTCGAACTGGCCCCCACCGACCGCTCCCGTGCGTGGCGGCTCGGGAAGGGCGACGCGGCGACGCGCGTTGCTGCGCCGGCCGCCGATCTCGTCGGCTGGCTCACCGGTCGTCTCCCGGGAACCGGCCGCCCCACGCTGCCACGCTGGCTCTGATGCCACAGGGGAGCCGGCGAGCGGAAGCGCCTCGCCGGCTCGAACCTGCTCGGGGCTCAGGTCCGGGGCCGCCGCGACGTAGATGACCTGCCCGGAGGCGAGCCGGAGCGCTCGTCGACGAAGCGGCGTGTCAGGCCGGAAACACCGCCAGATCCACTGTGCCGAGGCGGGCGGGCTCCGCGGGCACGCCCGGATCGTGCCCGACAGGTGCCGTGGTCCGGCAATACCTTCCCGTGTTCGTTCCGCGGAAGCGAGTGCCTCGGTGACGTTGCGACCGCTAGACCGTGTGGGGCACCCGTCGGTGAATGCATGACGAGCCAAACGAGATACGTACTTGTACGTATTGCTGTTGAAGGCGATCAGTGCATAAGGGCGCCACCATGCCGCTGCGCTCGTCCTGTCGTAGTCATCAAATGGGTTTCTGGCTATCCTGGTATTTGCGCCGGTCGGCTGGCTGTCGCCTAGTGTGTGGAGGCAAGGGCTTGGAAGGAGGGTAGGGGTGTTCAAAAGAGGTGGAGACGCTCTAACGGGTCATGAGACTGTTCAGGTCGAAGGACTCGTGAGCCTAGCTCTCGCTCCTCAGGTCGAAGGCGGGGCGGATTTCGTGGATGCAGCCCGCCTGCATGTAGGGCACGTAATTGTTGGCCCAAGTGCTAAAGATAAGCGTGTTAAGGTTGAGGGATGGAACTTTTCTAGCGCCGTCCCGGCGGTCGTTCTGACTCATCCGCGGCAGAGCGACAATGTGGAGGAAGGCTGGTCGGATCAGTTCGCGATCCAGGTTGTCGAGACGAGCACGACGTCTGTACTTCTGCGTATCCGCCGCGTGGACGTAAGCGGTGGTTCAAAGGGGGCAGGGTGGGGTCAGGACTTACGCATTGACCTCTTCGTCGTTGACGTATATGCGGGGCACCACAACCCGGATCACTAATTCCGCATTTTTCGGTGGCCGATGCCACTGCACGAAGCGACGGTCCCCACAGGACGGTCATAGGCGCCGGTGCCAAGGGCCACCCGTCACCGGCCGGACGACCGGGAGGGTGAGCGACGGCGGTTACCTTCTTGATCAGCCTCGATGAGGGGTTGCAGGCCACCGGCCACGGCATGACTTGTCGCCCCTGTCGTTGATGTTCTGGGCGGTGTTGTCACCGTGGTCGGAGGGCGCCAACGACCCCTGATCGGAACCTGACCCGCTTGCGTGGTCCGCTCGGGACGTGGCTGCCGGCGCTGGTGTCCGGGTCGGTCTGCCACGGCGAGCGAGGAGGCCTCATTGTCGAGACCGACAAGATCGGCGATCACGAATTCGCGGTGTTCTGCGGCCTCGATGTGGGCAAGGCAAGACCGCTCATCACGCCTGCGTCCTGGACCCGGCCGGGCAGCGGCTGCACGACAAGCCGTTGCCCAACGACGAGGCCCCCGCGCCCTGGGAGATGCGGTCGACGCCCGCGACGCCCACGTTGCCGGCGGACTCCGCGGTCGTGGACTCCGACCCGCTGTCGATCGACCGGGAGAAGCTGGACCCGATCCGGACCGAGGCCACCGTTATCGATGGTGAGGTCGTCTTCGGCGGCCTGTGACAGCCGATGTGCGTTCCTGCCCGTGCTCGCCGGGGCCCTGCACCACGACCAGATCCCGGGGCCAGCGAGGCTGCCTCTACATCGCGTGTGCAGACGCGGCCACACCGCTTCGGGGCCCCACCACCCGCCAGTCGCGTCACCGACCTCACCGGGAAGCACACCTAGACGTCAGGCTCGAGACAACAGCGGCGCCGACCCTCCTCACGCATGGCAGGCGTCGAATAGGTCGCTCGGGTCGGTCGGGCTTTCGCCTGAATCGGGCAGCGCGACCGGGAACGGCCGCCCGACGGTGGCCGACCATTGCTGGGCGAAGCGATGCCAGCGGCGGGCGATCGTCGGCCCCCAGCCCGGTCGGGGCTCGATCCGCCGAGCGGTCGGTGGAGGGAGGGGCTTGCCGCGCGTGGCCGCGGCAGCCATGGCGGCGGCGCCCATGGCAGGCAAGTGCGATTCGGTGACCAGTTCGACGGGGCGAGCGAGGACGTCCGCGACGATTTGCGGGAAGACTTCCTCTGCGCCGAAATTGCCGGTGAGGAGCACTGGGGCCTCCTCGGCGAGCTGGCCGGCAGTGCAGACCTCAAGGATGAGGCGGGCGGCAAAGGCGGTTCCTTCGACGGCGCCCCAGGCGGCAGCGTATGGGCTGGTGCCGGGCAGCAAGCCGACGAGAGCGGTGCGTGGACTGGCCAGCCACAGCGGTCCACGTTCGGCCGCGACGTGGGGGATGAACACGGGGGCGTCCTCGACGTCCTGTGGCTGTGCCTGGCCGGCGGCCACCGTCATTCGATGTACTGCGTCCCTGCTCGTGCCGTAGCCGAGCAGGTTGGCGCCCATGGCCAGTGCGTCACCGCCGTTGCTGGCGCCGTGCGACAGCCACTGGCCGGGGATGACGTGTGACCGGGCCAGGGCGATCGGAGACGGGTCCGGCGTCCGGCTGCACGTAGTGATCACGTGGGTGGTGCCGACGGTGTAGAGCGGCGCTCCACCCTCCTGTAGCCCCAGCAGGTACGCCGCCGAGGCGGTGTCGGCCGACCCGACTGCGACGGGGACACCTGATGGGACGCCCAGCAATGTGCTCGCCTTGTCGGTGAGTGCACCCAGCACGGTCAGCGACGGCAATACCTCCGGCAAGAGCTCGGGTGGGACCCCGTAGCGCTCAGCGAGCTCGCCCAACCACCGATGAGTGCCATCGGTGCTGGCCATCAGGCCGACGAAGGCGGCCTGGGTGGGGTCCAGCACAGCCCGCCCCGCCAGCAGTTGGCCGAGCCAGGTCCCGACCAGCCCGAACTTCGTGCACCGGGCAGCGAGCTCAGGGTCCTCCTCGGCAAAGACCGTCCAGGCCAGGGCCATCGCGGTGGCGGGGAGCGTCCGGTTGCCGACGAGGTCCGCCTCGGCGGGTGTGCGGAGCGCCCCCGCCGAGGTGCAGTGCCGGGCCAGCTGAGGGTGCTCCCAGCTCATGCCCGGTGCCAGAGCGGCGCCGTCGGAATCCAGGAAGAGCGCCACAGGGGAGTGCACGGCCGCGCTCACGGCCGTGACCCGCGCGGTGGCCGGTCCCAGCGCGGCGCACGCCTCGGCGAGGCTGCGGACCCAGGGAGCCGGATCGACCCGGCCGGGACCGACGGTGCGGGTGTCGCTGTGCGAGGCGGCGCCGCGTGCCACCACCCGCCCGCCGCCCTCGACGAGGACCGCCTTCGTCGCTGAGGTGCCCAGGTCGATGCCCAGGTACAGATCGTCCATGGCGCTGCTCCGTCTCCTCGTCGAGCCGTTGTGCGCGGAGGGATCAGTCGAGAAGTTTGGCGGCGGTCTCGGGCCGCTCGCCCTCGTGAACGACGGCGCGCAGCGCGGCGATCATCTTCCGGGGATCGGCGGCGCCCCAGACGTTGCGCCCAGTCGTCACGCCGTGGCCGCCGGCCTCGACGACCGAGGCAGCCTGCTGGAGTACCTGCAGGGGGTTGTCCGCCTTCGCCCCGCCGGCCGCGACGACGATCGCGGGCACCCCCTCCACGACCTTGGCGAACTCGGCGGTCGACCCCGTGTACCAGGTCTTCACGATGTCGGTGCCCATCTCCGCTGCCGCGCGAGCGGCGTACAGGACGGCCTCGGTGCTGCCCTTCTTATCCGCTGCCCAGAGCTCGCCGCTGGGATAGGCATGGCAGACGACAGGCATTCCTACCTCGGCAGCGCGGGCGGTGACGGCTGCGAGTTCGGAGAAGCCCTCGACCTGGCTGCTGGAACCTGCGCTGATGCCCACGGCGACCGCGTCGGCCCCGAGTCGCAGTGCCTCGTCCACGGTGCCGACGACGGCCTCGCGAGTCAGGTGGAAGTCCACAGAGAAGGTGGAGGCCTTCATGATGAAGGGGACCGGAGTGGTGTTGTGCGCGAGCACGGCGGCCGCGAGTCCCTTGAACATCGTGACCGCATCCGGGCCTGCGGCGGCGATGCTGGCGTAGGTCGGTGCGATGTCGGCCAGCCGTGGCGCGACACCCCGGGGCACGGCCTGGTCGAGCGCCACGGTGACGGTGCGCCCGGTGCTGCCGAAGATGCGGCGCAGGCGGATCGCCCGGCCTAGGGCACTCGTGGTGCCGAATGGGGTGATCTGCAGGGCACCGCGGGGCAAGGTCTCGTTCGAGAGCGCCGTCGGTGCAGTGGCGGAAACGGTGGTCACAGGAGTCTCCAGAGTCGGTGTCGAAGGGACGGCCGTCCGGGGCGCTCAGGCCCAAGGGGCGACGCCGACACGCATGTCGCGTCCGGAGGCGGCGAGTTCGATGGCGTCGACGACGTCGTCGATCGGAACCTGTGTGCCGACGAGGTCGTCGACCTGTAGGGCCCCCGACCGGACCATGGCGGCGACCTCGCGGAAGTCGTCGAGGCGGCAGGAGGAGGCTCCGACGACGGTCCACTCGTTGTAATGGATGTCGTTCGCAGGGATCTCCAGCGCCGTCCCCTCCCCGCTGAAGCCGGCGAAGACACTGACCCGGGCGCCGGGTGCAAGAGCGCTGAGGTAAGGGTGCAGGGCGTCGGTGCGCCCGACGGCCATGACCAACACGTCGATGCCGGCTCCGCCCGTCCAGTCCAGCACCTGCCGGGCCGTGTCGTCGCCAGGGGCCAGGGTGAGGTCGGCGCCCGAGGCCTCAGCAGTGACTCGCCGCTCGGGGATCGGGTCGACGGCGACGATGCGCTGCACCCCGAGCTGCTTGGCGAGCCGGATGTGCATGAGGCCGAGCGGGCCGCAGCCACTGACGAGCATGGTCTGCGCATCGCGGGCGGACGCCAGACGCTGGCCGTTGTACGCGCATGCCAGTGGTTCCACGATGGCGGCCGCCCCTGGGGAGATGCCGCCGACCGGGACGACGTTGCCGGCGCGGACAGCGGCAGCAGGGACACGGACGAGCTGGGAGAAGCCTCCGGGCAGCTGGTAGCCGAATGCGATCCGGTTGCGGCAGATGTTGGGGTGGTCTCGCGTGCACGCCACGCACTCACCGCAAGGCAGCAGCGGGTAGACGCAGACGAGGTCACCGAGAGATAGCTCGGCAGGCAGGGGGCCGGCCGAGTCGGCAACCGTCGCGGAGAACTCGTGGCCCATGACGGTCGGGTAGCTGACGTTGCGCTTCTTGCGGCCCTCGTAGATGCGCACGTCGGTGCCGCAGACCAGGGCGCTCTCCACGCGGAGCAGTACGTCGCCGCTCTCGAGCGTGGGGATGTCGTTGTCCTCGACCTTGAGGTCCAGCGGGGCGTGCAGGACGGCCTGCTTCATGAGTGGTGCAACTCCTGTCGCTGTGAGGAAGGCGGGACGCTGGGCCTGCAAGGACCCGTAGAAGGAGAGCTCCGCGTCCTACCGAGTGGGGCAGCGGAGCGCGGGGTAGTCACACCGCGGCCACACCGCCGGTGCCGACGGGGCAGGTGATCACCTGCAGCTGGGGATCACCCGCGCGAAAGGCCTCCACCAGCTCTGGATCCGCACCGTCGTCCGTGAGCAGGGTCCAGGGACGAGGCATGGGTGACCAGTACGACGTCCAGGCGCGAGAGAGCTTCGTGGAGTCGGCCACTACGACGACCGTGCGGGCGTGGTCGGCCATGAGGTTCTTGAGCGTGCTCTGCTCGAACGTGCGAGAGGCGATCCCGCGCGCGGGGTCGACGGAGTCGGCGCCGATGAAGGCGACGTCGGCGAAGAGCCCGCGGACCATCTGCTCAGCCGGGGAGCCGCTGATCGTCTGGTTGATCCGTCGCAGCCGCCCACCGAGGACGACGATCTCGGTGTCCCCGTACTCGAGCAGGGTCGTGACGGCTGCGACACCGTTGGTGAAAACCGTCAGATCGGGGACGGTGCGCAGCAGGCGCGCCAGGCGCTCGGTGGTGCTGCCGGCATCGAGCAGGAGTACCGACCCGGGCTCGACCAGGTCGACCGCGGCCCGGGCGATGGCGTCCTTCTCGGCCGCGTTGCTGAGCTCGCGCTGACGCACGGACAGCTCCGCTGAAGCAGTCCCCAGAACGGCCCCACCGTACGTACGCGTGATCCGGCCCTCGCTCCGCAGCTGCCCCAGGTCTCGGCGAACCGTTGCGGGGGAGACGCCCAACGTGGCGGCGAGCTCCTCGACCGGGAGCGAGCCCTCGCCACGGTGTACGAGCAGCTCCACGATGCGTTCACGCCGCACGTGCGCCGGCAGCCGTCCTCCGATGTTGTCCACTGCTACCTCACTGTGATCGATGTGCGCAGATTATGACTACACCGCTCAGGTGAGCGTCGTCAACAGCGTCGGCTAGTGCGGCCGAGAACTCTTGAGACGCGCGACTCTGAGCGAGTTGAGCAAGACACGATCAGAACGCTCATCCAAGGCCGCTATTGACAAGATGGATGCGCAGTCGGAGCATCCGTGCACTGGGTTGAGTGGCTCAGCGCACAGCTGACTCGTCACTGACCGACTGACCAGATCGCGCATGCCCCGGAGCGTCGCCACGTCCGGAGACCAGCGCGCCGAGCGAGGAGCATTTCGTGGTCGAACCGAGCGTGCGGGCGCCGAAGACGGCTTCCGCGCCGACGCCTCCCACACGGACGTCGGCATCTTCCGCCTCCGCGACGGATAGCCCGCCGCGCGATCGGGACGGGCAGCAAAGTCGGCTGAACCGCTCCTCAAGGATTCGCTGGGTCATCGCCGGCTTCTGCTTCGCCGGTCTCGCGATCAACTACCTCGACCGCTCAGCGGTATCGGTGGCGCTGCCGTTCATGACGGGAGACTTCAACCTCACCCCGACCGAGCAGGGAATCATCCTCTCGGCGTTCTCCTGGACATACGCGGTCATGCAGCTGCCGGCGGGATGGTTGATCGACAAAGTCGGAACCCGGATCATGTTCGGCGCCTCGGTGCTGCTGTGGTCGGTGTTCACCGCACTCACCGCCCTCGCTGGCAACTTCGCCACGCTCCTCGGTTTCCGCCTCGGCCTGGGGATCGGTGAGGCCGGTGCCTACCCCTCGAGCGCCAAATCGGTCTCCCAGTGGTTCCCACTGCGCGAACGTGGTCGAGCGACGGCCTTCTACGACAGCGGGGCGCGCGTCGGTTCAGCCCTTGCCGTGCCGGCCGTCGCGGCGATCATCGGCCTGTTCGGCTGGCGAGCCGTCTTCCTGATCCTCGGTGTACTCGGCCTGCTGTGGACCATCGGCTGGTGGACCTACTACCGCTCACCGGAGCAGCACCACGGGGTCAACGACGCCGAGCTCGCCCACATCCACTCTCAGGACGACCCGGCGCAGGAACATCCCGAGGCGGTGGCAGGTGCACCCCAGGGTCGCATCCGAGACCTGCTGCGATACCGAACCGTCTGGGGCATGATCGCCGGCTTCTCGTGCCTGAACTTCGTCGTCACGTTCTTCCTCACGTGGTTTCCCAGTTACCTCGTCGAGGAGCGGGGTTTCAGCCTCCTGAAACTCGGGTTCTTCGGCGTCATCCCCGGTCTCACCGCGGTCGTTGGCTCCTGGGCCGGTGGATTGGCCGGTGACGCTCTGCTCGCCAGAGGCTGGTCCGTCAACAAGACCCGCAAGACCTGCCTGGTCGCCGGCATGCTCACCAGCTCGGTGATCGCCCTCGCCGTGGTCACCGAGGAAGCGTGGCTAGCGCTGGTTCTCTTGAGCCTCAGCTACTTCGCCATTGCCTTCGCCATCGTGTCGGTTTGGTGCCTCCCGGCGGACGTGGCCCCCCGGAGCCGGGTCGCCACCCTGGGCGGCGCCCAGAACTTCGCCGCCAACATCGCGAGCGCGGCCAGCCCGATCGTCATCGGATTCCTCGCTGGTGCAACCGGGTCGTTCGTTGTCCCGCTGGTTGTCACCGGCGGGGTGGCCCTTCTCGGCGCAGCATCCTTCGGTCTGCTCATCCGCCGTGTGGAGCCACTCGGAAGCTGAGCGCCATGCAGCGACGTCCACATGGTTAAGCCAGGTGTGATCGCTGTCCGCCTCTAGAGATCCAGTTCACGGCCCGGTGTCATATCCGAGGACCTCGTCTGGCCTGCGCGCGTGTTCGTGTCCGGGGTGATCGCGCGGGGATGTGAGAGTGGCGCTGGGGTGACTGCAACCCCGTGCAGCCCGCCACACCTCCGACGGAGACCCCGACCACGTCTCCTTCGCAGTTGCCCGCGCCGGTGGTGAGCCCGCTGCTGCGTTCGCCGGCTCACGCGCGGCGGCGAGTTCTCTCTCTGAAGCACGGACGCGTCCACTACGAGGTGGCCGGGGCGAAGGGAGGAGGGCTACCTCGCGGGCGGTGGCACCGGGCCCCGGTCCTTGCCGGTGGTGGGCGACGGGACGGCCGCGTCCGC
>NZ_JAODNI010000088.1 GCF_025465255.1 Pseudonocardia sp. | reverse complement strand
ACGGGCAGGCCGGTGAGGCGGGCGATCTCGGTGAGCGTGTGCTCGCCACCTTCGGTAAAAGCCAGGGAGGATCGAGGTGATCTTGCTGGTGACCGAACGCCCTGTTCCGGCGGAGCTTCCAGCCATGGACTACCTCCTGCGCATCGCGTGCGCGGCATCGATAGGACCGGCCCAGGACCGCCGACAGGGCGACTGCACGGACGGAGACAAGCGCCAGTGGCGCTCATCCCCCGGGTGATGACATCCGAAACCGCCTTCGAAGCTCGAGCAGCTTTGAAGTGCGCACATCGTCCTCGGCGGGTTGAGGTTTCCCCGTTAGCCCCATGGCGCAACGCTGGTGTCGAGGGCTTCCATCGAACCGCCCAAAACGGTAAAAGACACGGAATGCAGGGAAGCCTCGTCGGCCGCTACAGCCAACTGCCCGAAAGGCAGCGATGATGGCTTCACGAGGAGCCGTGCGATCTCCCGGAGCCGCTGCCCCCTCATGTGGCGCGGAAGGGGTTGGTTCGCCGCCGAACGGGCATGTCGTGTCGTCGGCGAAGGAGGCGGCTATGGCCGAGTCGGAGTTCGAACAGCACAGCCACGAGGCGACGGTGCACGACCACGAGCATTGGCACGTCACCCACAACTGGAGCGAGACCGCGGGCACATTCGAGCACCTGGCCTCGCGGCACCGGCACGAGCACGATCATGCCGCGGTCGACCACAGCCACGTCCCGCACGCGGATTTCGACAGTGAGCACGGCGGGGAGGCGCACATCCACGATCACGACAAGCCGGTGGAGACCGATCAGCGCGGCTGAGCGACCTCGCAGGCGACGGCGGCTTGGAGCCGATGACGAGTTCGCCGCGCACGTGGCCGCCGCCGGTGAGGCCCCCGCGGAGCTGGACGGCGACCCGTGGCGCGAGTGATCCTTGCTACCGGGGTGCTGGTCGCCGCGGTGCGCGGTCGCCTCGACCTCCCCGCAATCGCCGAGGAGGACGACGTCGCGCTCCCGGCGGTGGCACTGGCCGAGTACCTCACCGGCGTCGAGCTCGACACCGACCCGGCCCGCCGGGCCGCCCAGCAGGCCTTCCTCGAGGAACTGCTGGCCGTCACCCCGATAGCGGACCCACCCCGGAGGTCGCGGGCCACCACGCCGCACTGCTGGCCCACGTCCGCCGCGCCGGACGACCCCGCGGCGCCCACGACCTGATCATCGCCGCCACCGCACGCGCCACCGACCGGATCCTGGTCAGTACCGACGCCCAGGCCGGCGGCTTTGCGGACCTACCCGAGGTCAAGGTCCGAATGCTCGCCTCATGAACCAACCGGTGCGCGGACTCGGCCCGCACCGGGCTAGCACGGCGAGGGCATCGCAGCGGGCGGCTCCCCAGCTCAGCAGCCGGTCATTCACCGCGACCTGCGTCTTGTCCCCGCGCCTGTTTCCCTCGAAGCTGGACCTGCTGGCTGCGCGCCCCTTGAGCCGAGGAGCTGCACGATGGGACTTCTGGAGCGGCTGCTGCACGGCACGGTGGCCCGGATGGTGGCCCACGAGCTGGCCGAGCAGCTGGAGAAAGAGCAGCTCGATGCGCTCTACCGGTACCGTGTCCATAGCGACCGCTCGCGCCTGCACATCCACCCCACCGCGGTGGTCAACAACGCCCTGTTCAACACGGGGGGCGGCACGATCACGGTAGGCGAGTACGCCTTCTTCGGGCACTACGTCGCGGTGCTGGCCGGCGGGCACGACATGCAGAAGTTCGGTCGGGAGCGGCAACTCGCCATTCCCCGCACCGGTCACGACGTGGTCATCGGAGACGGCGTCTGGCTGGCCAGCCATGTCCTGGTGCTCGGGCCCTGCACCATCGGCGAGCACGCGGTCGTCGCCGGTGGATCCCTGGTGCGCAACGACGTGGAGCCCTACACCGTCGTCGCCGGCCGACCCGCGAAAGTGGTCCGGAGGCTGAGCCCGCCCGCGGACGTCCGCAGCACCCCCTCCAGCGGCTGACCGTCTGGTCGTCGGGGCTCCGTGATCGAGGCCGACTCCACGCTGGGGCGGCCAGCGGAGGCCAGCAGCCCTGCGCATGGTTGACAGCAGCGCTGATGTGGACCCGACATCTACCGCGGTATGCCGCCCACCATGTGGGCGCCCCCGACGCCCCGGTTGATCCGGGATGCACGGATGCTCATCGTCGGTTATCAGGCCGACCTCGCGGCGCTGGCCCGAGATGATGCTCCATGATCGACCCCCACCGGACAACCTCGTGCAGTGAACATGTACGAGGTGTCCGCCGAGCAGACCAGCGCCTTCGGCGCGTTCTCCCTGACGTACCTGACCGGGGAGATCGACGGACACGACAGCCTCGCAGCCGACGGTGCATTGCCGATCCCCGGCCGGTTCTTCGCCTACTACTGGAACAGCTCACCGCGGATGCGGCTTACGTCCAGCCCGATGATGACCTCGTTGAGGTAGGCCGCCACCTCGTCGAGGGCGAAGCGCAGTTCGGGCACGCGGGGATCAGTTCAGACCGGCGCGGGCACCGGTCGAGGCGACAACGAGCGCATCCGTCGCGACCGGGCGGATCCGTCGCGACCGCGACCGTCCGCCGGGGGTAACGGTCCGTAGATCACCCGCGAACGGTCGGTTGTGTTTACCGAGGGGATGCCCGATGGCCCCGATCGCTGGCAGCTAGTGGCTCGACACGCTGTGTCGACCAGGTGATTGATCTCGGCTGTCGTCCCGGCAAGGCTGCCTGCACGTCAGGTGCGGGAGGTGAGGGTGACTCGTCGACCCAGTGTCTTCGTGCGGGACCTGTCGATGGACGAAGGTCGCAAGCTGGCGCGGATCTCTCGGAGCGCGAAGAGCCCGGTCCGGCTGCGCCGCGCGATCGTGGCCACCTGGATCTGCACGATCGCCCGAACGTCCCCCGCCGACTGGGGGATCACCGCGTTCTCCACCTGGTCACTGGCCAAGCTGCGCGCCCACCTCGTGGGTGAGGGCATCGTCGCCGAGCTCAGCCGAGAGACACTGCGCCGGATCCTGCACACCGGCGGGTTTCCTGGCAGACCACGACCACGTGGAAGGCCTCCACCGACCCCGACTTCATCCCGAAGATGCCCCGGCCCTGGACCTCTACGACCACCCACCCGCCGACGGCCGCGTGGTCTGCGTCGGTGAGTTCGGGCCGCTGAACCTGCTACCCCGCAAGGGCAAAGCCTGACGGCCCCGCCGTCAGCCCCGTCGGTTGCGGGTGACCTACACCCGCTCGGACGGCGTGATGCACTCGAGGCCGAGTTCGCCGCGCTGCGCTACTTCGCCCTCAACGGCACCGACCACCGCAGCCACGCCGAGCAGAACACCGCGATCGCCGCCTATGTCCGCTGGCGCAACGCCCGAGCCCAACCGAAGGCCAACTTCGCGGTCGGACCACCGATCCGAACCTGGACCAATTACCCGGCAAAGCAGCGTGGCAAGCCACTAGACCGTCCGACCTACGACGACACCCTGTGCAGTCTCTGCGGAGCAATCGTCCTCAGTCCGAGGGCGAGGGCCGCCACACGATGCTTCACGACCTGCTCGTCGTCCTGCTCGAAAGATCGGTGCTATCGAACCAGACGGATCCTATTCGGCCTGGGCATCCTGCGGAAGGAACGGCGCTGCTCTTACGCGTCCCTTGGCAGCAAACAGAATGACTGGCGCCTGTCCCCGCAGACTGAGCAGTAGGAGCGAGCCGGAAGCCGACGCACAAGGCCAGTCGCGGATCCCGCTGTCTGGGAGGTTGTGTGCCGGCATTCCGCGTGGGTAGTCGGCCTGGCCCCCCGGCGTCGAGCGTGACGAACCCGCCCTGTGGCTGACCGCCTTGGCGGCCCGCATCGGTCGGTAGTCCTCGGCATCCAGCCCGCCTACCTTGGTTGTCGCTGCTGCCTGCGCTCGGCCCGCTCCACGACCCCTCCGCCCAACTCGGAATCAGCACCCAGATCCGAAAACCGTAACGGCCACTGGGGGTAGACCGACGAATTCGACAATGACGAGTTCGCGGCCGGCCACCTCCGAGGCGATGAACGGCAGAGCGCTCGCCCGGCTCGACGCAAAGCGGAGATGGCTGTGCTGCACATGCCCGCGGCGTTCACCGAGCAGCGCCGCTGCTGTAGGCGACGTCGGCGGAAGCCGCGTGGCCCACGGCCCAGGAGAGGAACCTGCCATTGCGATCAGGGAGGTGACGATGTCGGACCTCGTCGGCCGCCGGGCGGCGATCGTGTCCTATCGCCTCGGCATGGCCGACGGGGTGTCGGTGACCGCCGCCCAGTGGCGGACCGCGCTGCACGCCCTGGGGATGCGGGTCCGCACGGTGGCCGGGGCGGGCCGGGCGGACGTGATGATGCCGGGGTTGTCCGCGCATGCGCTGCGCCCCCCGTCCCGCCGCGCGCTGGCCGCCGCCCTCGACGACGTCGACGTGGTGATAGTGGACAACGTGTGCTCGCTGCCGATGAACCGCCACGTGGGCGAGGCGGTCGCGGCCTACCTGGCCGGGCGGCCCGCGGTGCTGCGTCACCACGACCTCCCCTGGGAACGCCAGAGCTACGTCGACGTGTCCGACTGGCCCCCGAGCGACCCGGCCTGGACGCACGTGACGATCAACGAGCTGGCCCGCCGCGCGCTGGGCGACCGCGGGATCGCGGCGACCACGATCTACCACGGCTTCGGCGACCAGCCTTGTCCCGAGCATCGGGACCGAGTGCGCCGGCAACTCCGCGTGGTCGGCGACCGCCCGCTGGTGCTTCAGCCGACCCGGGCCATCGCCCGGAAGAACGTCGCCGTCGGTCTGGCGCTGACCGCAGCCCTCGACGGCACCTACTGGCTGAGCGGCCCGGCCGAGGACGGCTATCAGCACGAACTCGGCGCGCTGCTGCAGTCGAGCCCGGTGGCGGTGCGGCGCAGGCTACCGACGGGCGTCCGCATGCCGTGCGCCTATGCGGCCTGCGACGCGGTAGTGCTGCCCTCGTCTTGGGAGGGCTTCGGGCTGCCGTTGATCGAATCGGCGCTGCACCGCCGCCCCATCGCGGTCGGTGAGTTCCCGGTGGCCCGCGAGCTCGCGGCGTACGGGTTCCGCTGGTTCTCCGCCGCGGATCCCGAGCCGCTCCGTAGCTGGTTGGCCGATCCCGACCCGAGCCTGCTCGACCACAACGAAGCCATCGCGCGGAAGCACTTCGGAATCGACGCGCTGCGCCGCCGGCTCGGTCTGCTCCTGTCGGGCAGCCCCCTGTGCCACCCTTCGAATCCCGCGTGTGACGAAGGGAACGGCGCATGCGCATGCTTGATCGGCTGATCGCCGGCGTACTGAGCGGCCCGGTCGACGCGCTGGTGGCCCAGAGGCTGGCCGCCCACGTCGAACAGCTCAAGCTGGACGCGCTCTACCAGCCCCGCTGGCACGGCGACCGGTCCCGCCTGCACCTGTCCGTCACCGCCGTGGTGAACAACGCGTTGTTCAACCTGTCCGGCGGCACGATCACCGTCGGCGAGTACGCGTTCTTCGGCCACGACGTCGCCGTGCTCACCGGCACCCATGACATCGAGAAGTTCGGCCGCGACCGCCAGCTCAGCTTCCCGCGCTCCGGCCGTGACGTGGTGATCGGCGACGGGGTCTGGCTGGCCAGCCATGTCCTGGTGCTCGGCCCGGTGACCATCGGCGATCATGCGGTGGTGGCCGCCGGTTCGCTGGTGCGCGAGGACGTCGAGCCCTACACCGTGGTGGCCGGGCGACCAGCCAAGCCGATCGACACGATCACCCCGCCCGACCGATGAGGCTCGAGATCGGCGCCGGAGAGAAGCCGCACCCCGACTACGACCTGCACGTCGATTTGCTGGCGCTGCCCGACATCGAGGTGCGCTGCCGGATCGACCGGCTGCCCTTCACCACCGGCTCGCTGGACGCGCTACGCGCCAACCACGTGCTCGAGCACCAGAGCTACGAACTCGTCGACGCGACACTGCGCGAGTGGGCCCGGGTCCTCAAACCCGGCGCCCCGGTCGACATCGGCGTCCCGGACGCGAAGTTCGTCGCCACCCAGTGGGTCACCGGCGAGATCGACACCGCCGAGGCCAACCACTGGATCCTGGGCGGGCACTCCGAGCGGGCCGCCCACCGCGGCGTCGACGCCCGCGGCGTACCACTGTGGATCTGGAACGCCCATCACACGATGTTCGACGCCGATTCGCTGCGCTCGGCCGTCGAGCCACACCTGATCGTCCGCGAGATCCTCACCTACGACATCCGCAACCTGCGCTGCTACGCGCACAAGCCCTGACCCCCTCAGACGCCGACGATCGGATCCTGTGTCGGCCGGAGCCGTCGTTCGCACCACTCCGTGCCCAGGCTGCGCCGCTGTACCTCCGGGGTCGGACGAGGTGTCCGCAACCTGACTTTGGCAGCGTGCGATCAAGGTGTGCCTGACTCCGGGCGGATCCCCTCGGTGCGCTCCGGGCTTCCCGGTAAGCGAACTTCTTGTTGAGCACGTCGACGGTGGTCTTCTGCTTGTACTTCCAGTTGTTGAGCCACGCTTGGATAGTGGAGGGGATTGCCGCCAGGCCGTGTCGGGCGGCATGGCCCACTTGTTTGCGCAGCCGCAGCGTCCGCTCCGCCGCCTGAGCGGCCTCAAGAAATGGCCTCCATCGGCGAGGTAAGCCGCATCGTGACCGCCGATCCCGCTTGCGGAATGCGCTGCTGGCAGACTGCTCCGATGCCAGTCGAAAGTGGATCTACAAAGGCCCGTCGCCGCTTGCCGAGGCCACCGATGAGGCCTGCGGCGAGTTCCCGCAGAACCGCGCCCAAATCGACAGCGGCAAGAAATGAGTGACGATGTCCCCAAGACTGGCCAGCTGTATGATCCCGCGACGAACCAAGTAGTTGTCGAGATCCCCTTGTGCGGCGACATCGAGTTCATGGAAGGCGACGAGATTCGGCGTCGGTACCGCTTTCACGATCAGGAGTTAGCCATCGATAACGGAGGCTGTCGAGATGGCGTTCACCAACAAGATCCGATACAGGGCCCGGGAGCTCAGGGGTCGTATCAAGCGAAACAGCGGAGAGGTAACCGGCGATCGGCGCCTTCGGGCGCGAGGGGCCTCGGAGCGAGCTGGATCATCCCCTCGGCGTGCTCGGTCCTGCATTCCAGTGCCGAGCAAACTGGCTGCGCCTCGTCGACCAGCCGGATAGCAACGCTCGGCCGCGGCGAAGCTGCGGCGGGATCCGTGACTGCGGGATCGTGCCCCCGAGCAGCAGGTCGCGCAGCAGCTGACGTTGCTGCGATCGGTCTTCATGCGGCGTTTCGAGCGCGGCGGGCCACGGTCTCGGCCGATCCGGGGACCTGCGCCCCGATCTTTGCTCCCTGCAGCTCCTCGGCAGGATGTGGCATTTGCCTGCCGACTGCACTCCGGACGTCGCAACTTTTGGTCCAGCTGGCGACGAGGGGCTTCACGGCGCGGTCGCGGTGGTACACCGTCTGTATCGGGAGGGGCCCACCATGACGAACTCCAATGAATCCGACGCGAAGGGCTCCAAGGGCGTCCGATCCACCTCAGGCCCTCGGGGAGAAGCCGTCCGATCGGCGAGGCGGCGGGCCCGCGGCACCGCGACGGGCGCCGCCGACGCGGCGACTTCACGGGTCAAGGGCGTCGCGAGTAAGGCCAACCCAGTCGCGACAGGCCGAACTCCACCCGACGATCGTGGTCGGACCGCCCCGAAGGTGTCAGAGCCCGGGGCAGCGGCACTGAAGAACCTCGCCGAGAGGGGGGCCGGCGCAGTTCAGGGCACGACCGGAGCTGTGGATTCGACGCTCCGGGGCACGACCGAAGCGGTGGATTCGACGCTCCGAGGCACGACCGAAGCCGCGAATTCGACGCTCCAGGGCACGGTGGGAACAGTAGTTTCGACGCTGCGCACCGGCGTCGGGGCAGGCCTCAGCTTAGTCGTCCACAAGGCGCTTCTGCTGCTGCAGCTACTCAGACGGATCGCACTACAGGCCATCGAGGCACTCCGGCAACTCGCTCGTCGCCTGCGGGAGTACGGCGGGGTCGAGGCTGACGACTCGGCCGAGGTTGACGAGGATGAGGAGCCGGCGCGGGACGGCGCGGGAGCCGGTGGCGACCGCCCCAAGCGAGGCTGAACGCCTCGGTACTCCTGCCGGTTCGTTCCATCACCCACAGGCCGGGGTGGCCTGCCCCCTGAGCTGCCGACTCCAACGGGCACGTCGTTGTGAAGCAACTGCCAGTACTGCAACGGCAGTTGCTTGACGTGATGGTGGATCATGTCAGCTGTGGTTGTCGATGTTGTGGTGGCGGAGTTGGATCGGTTGCATGCCCGGGTCGCGGGCCGGTTCGGGCGGGCGGAGCCGCGGGCTCGGGTGCGGGCCTACGTGTCCGGGCTGGTCGCGAGTCTGGAGCGGAAGAACGGCTGGACCCTGGCCGCGCGGGCGGGTGAGAGTTCGCCGGACGGGATGCAGCGGCTGCTGCGCTGGGCCGATTGGGACGTCGACGGCGTCCGGGACGACGTGCGGGACTACGTGGTCGAGCAGCTCGGGCGGCCCGGCGGGGTGCTGGTCCTGGATGACACCGGGTTCGTGAAGAAGGGTGTCCGCTCGGCCGGGGTGCAGCGGCAGTACTCCGGCACGGCGGGGCGGGTGGAGAACTGTCAGATCGGCACGTTTCTGGCCTACGCCTGCGACCGGGGGCACGCGCTGATCGATCGCGAGCTCTACCTGCCGGAGTCCTGGATCGCGGACCGAAACCGCTGCCGGGCCGCGGGGATCCCGGAGGAGGTCGAGTTCACGACCAAGCCGCGCCAGGGCATGGTGATGCTGCAACGTGCCATGGATGCGGGGGTGCCGTTCGCCTGGGTGACCGCGGATGAGGCCTACGGGCAGGCCAAATACCTGCGCGTCTGGCTCGAACAACACGACGCCGCCTACGTGCTGGCCACCAAATGCAACGACACCCTGATCACCGCGGCCGGCGAGCAGCGCGCCGACGACCTGATCGCCACGCTCCCGGCCCGGGCCTGGCGGCGGCTCTCGGTCGGCGCCGGCGCGCACGGACCGCGGACCTACGACTGGGCGCGGATCCCGATCCGCATCGGCTGGGCACCCGGACGCGGGCACTGGTTGCTGGCCCGCCGCAAGATCGCTGACCCGACCGAGATCGCCTACTACGTCTGCTACGGCCCCCGTCGCTCCACATTGGTGGACCTGGCCTGGACCGCCGGGTCGCGGTGGCGGATCGAGGAATGCTTCGCCCAGGCCAGGAACGAAGCCGGCCTGGATCACTACCAGGTCCGGTCCTGGCGGGCCTGGTATGCCCACGTCACCCTCTCGATGCTCGCCCTGGCCTGGCTCGCCGGGACGAAAGCCCAGATCACAAAGGGGAAACCGGTGCCCGCGACCAGCACATGATCAGTTTCACGCTACCGGAGATCCGCCGGCTGCTCGTGCACCTGATCCTGCAACACGCCGCACCCGCCGAACACGTCTGGTCCTGGTCCCACTGGCGACGCCGACGCCACAGAGGTGATTGCGATGGATGTCGTTTCCGTCCCCGCAGGCGGCGGCGAAGTCCTCACCGGTCCGAACCGGATCCGCATTCTGGAGGACGGCTCGAACACCGGACATCGGATCGGGCTCATCGAGGCGCGATTGCCGCCGGGCATCGGCGGTCCGCCTCAGCACATCCACCGTGAGCACTCGGAGACGTTCTACGTCGTATCCGGGACGATGCGCTTCACGTCAGCCGACCAGTCCGTCGACGTTGCCGCCGGCGGACTGGTGACCGCGCCGGTCGGTGCTCCGCACACCTTTTCCAACCCGGACCCCGACGAATGGACGATGTTCGTCTGCACGGTGGCCCCTGACCTGTACATCGGCTATTTCCGCGAAGTGACCGCCCTGCAGGTCGAGCACGGCGGCGTGGACGAGAAAACGCTCCTGAAGGTGATGGCCCGCTACGCGACCGAGCCGTACCGGCCGCCGGGACCATAGGCGGACCTGTCGAGAACTGTCATCGAAGAGGGCCAGTGCTGAAGCCTGGCACGTCTACGCCGCCTCCCACCCCTGGCTAGGCCGACGTGGTGATGAGCTCGTCGGTGGCCCACTGTGCGACATTGGCGGGGTAGGGCGCTGGCAGTCCGAGGACGATGTGCTGGAAGCCGGCGTCGGTCGCTTTGCCGATTGTGTCCTGGGTGATGCTGGGCTGGTCGTAGGAGACGGGCAGGTGGATCGAGCGGGTGACCGAGGCGGGGTCGCGACCGATCTCGGCGCAGTAGCGGTTCAGCAGTGCGCTGCGGCGGACGGCGTCGTCGATGTCGCCGCCGGGGATGTTCCACAGGTCGGCGTGCTCGGCGACCACGCGCAGCGTCGGGGCCGAGCGTCCGCCGATGAGGATCGGCGGGCGGGGGCGCTGGACGGGTTTTGGGTTGCAGAACGCCCCGGTGAGGTGGACGTATGTGCCATGGAAGTCGAACGGTTCGGCCTCGGTCCACAACCGCCGGACAACTGTGCATGCTTCGGCGAGGCTCCCCACGGCGTGGGCGGAGTCGTGGAAGGGCAGGCCGTGTGCTTCATACTCGCGCCGGGCCAGAGGGTGGCTGGGTCGTGAGCCTGCGCCGATACCGAAGTCGAGCCGTCCGCCGGAGACGATGTCGACGGTCGCGGCGATCTTGGCCAGCATCGCGGGCGGTCGGAAGCGGTTGCTGGTCACGAGCACGCCGAGGCGCAGTCGTTGGGTCTGTGCGGCGAGGGCCGAGAGCAGTGTCCAGCCTTCGTAGGTCGGTCCGCTCGGGTCACCGCCGATCGGCATGAGGTGATCGAACAGCCACGCATGCTCGATCTCCGGGATGGTGTCCGCCTCGCGCCAGACCCGCAGGACGTCGTGGTAGGCGACCTGCGAGGGGGCGGTCATGATCCCGAAACGAGGCCGGGGTGTTAGCGGCATGGAGCGATTGGTCCTTTCAACTTGGGTGGGACACGCTCCGGTTCAGACGTGACGAGCGATCAGCGACGTCGCTGCGCCGCGTCAAGCAGGGCGGGCGGCGCGTCGTACTTCTCGTGTGCGGCGAGGTCGACGCCGGGAGCGACGATCGCGTCGATCGCGTCGAGCACGTCGGCGGAGAGCACGGTGTCTGCGGCGGCGAGCTGAGAGTCCAAGTGGTCCATAGTGCGGGGGCCGATGATCGCGCTGGTCACGGCGGGGTGCGCGGTGACGAATCCGAGCGCGAGCTGGATCATCGTCAGACCGGCCTCGCCGGCGACCGTGGCCAGCCGCTCGACGGCATCGAGCCTGGCCCGGTTGGAGGGGATGGCGGTGTCGAAGCGTTGCGGCATGAATGCCGAGCGGCTGGTGGTGATATCCTGGCCCTCGCGGATCGCGCCCGACAGCCAGCCCGAGGCCAACGGGCTCCACACCAGCACGCCGAGTCCGTACTGCTCGGTCACGGGCAGGACGTGGATCTCGATCCCGCGCTGCAGGATCGAGTAGCTGGGCTGTTCGGTGACGTATCGGCTCAGGTGGTTCTCCCGGGCCGCCCACTCGGCCTGCACGATGCGGTACGCGGGGAACGTCGAGGAGCCGAAGTAGCGGATCTTTCCCGCGCGCTGCAGATCGGTCAAAGCCGACAGCGTCTCCTCGTCGCTGGTGCTCGGGTCCCACCGGTGGATCTGGTAGAGATCGACATGGTCGACGCCCAGACGGCGCAGGCTGTTGTCCAACTCGGTGACCAACCAGCGGCGCGAACTTCCCTGATGGTTGCGCTCGTCGCCCATCGGCATGCTCGCCTTCGTGGCCAGCACGATGTCGTCGCGGCGGCCGGCGATGGCCTTGCCGACCATCTCCTCTGACTCGCCCTGGCTATACATGTCGGCGGTGTCGATAAGGTTGATCCCTCCTTCCAGGGCGGCATCGACCATGGCGGTGACCTCGTCCTGGGTGGTACGTCCCAAACTGCCGAAGTTCATCGCGCCGAGCACGAGGGTGCTGACCTGCACACCGGTGCGGCCCAAGGTGCCGTACTGCATGACCGTTCCTCCATGAGAGGTGAAGCGAGTTTGCGATGCGTGGCGTGGTCTTGGCTCGCCTGTTCTGGCATCCTGAGCAAACGGAGCCTTGTTCCGCTAACCAACATACGGAACACGGTTCCGTTTGCCAAGTGGAGTGACGGAGGTAGCGGCGCAGTGGTCGACATCGACAGCGGATCAGGGTCGTCAGCCCCGCGGAAGCGGGCCGACGCCCGGCGTAACGAGGAGACACTGCTGGACGCGGCCGCCGCGGCTTTCATCACTTCCGGCGTCGATGTGCCCGTGCGCGACATCGCCGCCAAGGCGGGCGTTGGCGTCGGCACGATCTACCGCCACTTCCCGACGCGAGCCGATCTCATCGTCGCCGTCTACCGACACCAGGTCGAGGCATGCGCTGAGGCCGGTCCGACACTGCTGGCGAACGGCAGCACCCCGCACGCCGCCCTGGCGCGTTGGATCAACCTCTTCGTCGACTTCCTGGTGACCAAGCGCGGCCTCGCCGAGGCGTTGCAGTCCGACGATGCCGCCTTCGAGACTCTGCACGCCTATTTCCTCAGCCGCCTCGTCCCCGTGTGCGCCCGGCTGCTCGACGCTGCTGCCACGGCGGGCGAGATTCGCCCCGACATGGATGCCTACGAACTGCTGCGTGGCGTCGGCAATCTCTGTATCGGCGCGGACAACAACCCCCGCTACGACGCACGTCGCATGGTCGAGCTCGTCATCGCAGGACTGCGCCTCCACTAGCCAATGCGTTGGTCATGCCCTGCACGTGGTGGGAGATCCGGTCGGGTCGCATGCCACAGGCGTACCGCGCGGTCGTCGTCGCCGTTGCCCTCGGCGGCGAGGGCCCGCGCGGCGAGGTCGGCGGCCTCCAGCATCCGCGCCCGCACCGCGACCCGGTCCAGGTCGGGCTGGATCTCCCCGCACAGACCAGCGGGGTCGCGAAAGCTTCCGCCGCGGGAGCCGGGAGACGACATCGTGCTGACCGCGCATCTGGCGTATCGCCCGATCAAGGGGCACGGTCAGGTTGGGCTGCCGCTGATCGTGACCGCTACCTCCTCGGAGGCGCCGCCGCGCATATGGGAGCGTCGTATGCAGGTACCCATGCTGGCACCGCCACCGGAGCCACGCGGTGTGCCCGCGCTGCCCAGCGAGCTGATGCCGGACCGATGGTGAGAAGTTGCCAACTAGTCAGCGAGGCACCGCGCCATGGTTTCCTGAGAGCGGCGGTGGTGGTGGAGGGGCCGTGACGCTCGAGTTCGGCGCGGTTGAGCTAATGCGGTGTCTTGTCCAGGACTCTGCCAGCGACCGCGAGGTCTTCCCAGGCCATGCCGACCGATCGGAAGACCCGCGGACGATCCTGGTCGACTTTTGTGCCGGCGACGAGGTCGGCCAGAGCGATGACATCTGCGAGCTCCTTCGCGGCGACAGCGCTGGAGACGTCTGCTGCCTCGCGTAGCGCAGTCTCGCGGTCCTCCACGACGACGGTTGATCGGCGCAGGATCTGCGTATCCAGCTCGCGCGCATCCTGGGTGTGCGAGCCCATGGCGACGACGGTCGCATGCGCAGCGGGTCGGCTGCCGTCGAAGAGCGGGGCGGCCGAGGACGTGCAGCAGACGATCAGGTCTGCGCTGCGCACGTCGGTGTTGACAGCGGGACGCAGAGCGACCCCGTCAATGCCACGACGGACGAATGCGGCAGTCCCGTCTGGTGTACGTCCAGAAACGGCGACATCGTGGAGCTTGCGGACCGTCGACAGCGCACGGATGTGCGCCTCAGCCTGGGGACCTGTTCCGAAGATCAGGAGCCGGCTGGCATCGGGGACTGCCAGTTCCTCGACCGCCAGCGCCGAGAGTGCCGCGGTACGGAGCAGCGTCAGAGCGGCCCCGTCGATGGCGGCCAGCGGCTGCAGGGTGGCGGCGTCGTGAAGGAGGTACGTCCCGGTGATGCGCGGTAGTCCGAGGCTCGGATTGGCCGGCGCGACTCCCGTGATCTTTACGCCGACCAGTTCCTGGTCCTCGGCGGGCATGAGCAGCAGATGACCCATGCGGACCGATGTCGCGGTGCGGGCGGTCGCCCCCGTTGACCGGCCCGACACGACAGCTTGCCTCAAGGCGGCGATTGCGTCAGCGATGGTGACGAGCTCACCGAGCCGTGCGCTGTCGATCACGTCCAGCACAGGTTCTCCAGTCGAGCGGGGGATGACAGGTCGACATGCACGGGTCGTAAGATAATCTAATTATGCTACGAGGTCCAGCGATTCATCGCCGCGTGAGTAGCGCCGCCAGTGCCGCGGCAGCATCAGCGGCGTAGTCCTGGTCGATACTGCCCGGCATCAGGACCGCCTGTTGAGCCAGGCCTCGAAGCAGGGCGGCCAGCGCGGTAGCCATGCGGGACGCGTCGTCAGCGGTGGTCCGGCCCAAGGCGGCCTCCGGGGCCATCCGATCCGCAAGTAGCCTGGTCAACCGGTCGATGACAACCGGTATTGCATCTTCGACAGGACCACGGCGGGAGTCTCCCCGGAGGACGAGAATCACGGCCTCCAGCTCGACGGCGTAGCGATCTCTGCCTTCCGGCCGCGTGACCACCTGGAAGACCATCCGGGCGTACCGACGCAGGACTTCGTCCAGCGAGAGCTCCGGGTCTCGGAGTGAGGAGAGGTCGGCTTCGAGTTCTGCTGCAACCAGCTGCACGGCTGCATCCATGAGCTTCTGCTTACTGCCGAAGATCGAGTAGATCGCCCCCGTCGTCAGGCCGGCGCTGGCGGCGATGTCCTCCAGGCGAGCAGCCTGATAGCCGCGGTGAGCCATCTCGGCGATGGCGGCGTCGAGCAACGCTGCCCGGTTGCGCCGCCTGACCTCTGTCCGCTGCATGTCTCGCTCCTTTCCCGGCCACCCTCTAGACACGAGGGCGCGACCGGCTGTTCAATAATCTCATTATCTGAATGCTTGGCTCTAGGCGTCTCCGTGTTCGGTACACGGTCGCACACCTCGGATCTTCCCCTTGGCTACGAGAGGACTGTGATGGCGCACGAGCATGCCGAGGTGGTGGTCGTAGGCGGAGGGATTGTCGGGGCCTTCGTCGCTGAGCGACTCGCGCGCGCCGGTACGGACGTGATCGTGGTCGATCCGACGCCGGGAGGCGGCGCCTCATTCGGCAACGCCGGGATGCTCGTCCCGAGCTACTGCATGCCGATGGCGAACCCGGCCGTTCTGGCGGATGGATTGCGGGCGCTTGTCGGTGGGGATTCGACGATCGCGCTCGGTCGCCCGGTCACGCGGGCGACCCTGGGCTGGTTGGGCAGGTTCGGGCTGGCGTCACGGCCCGGCAGGGCACGTCGCGACGCCGGCGCGCTTGCGGCTCTTGCATCCGGTGCGGTCGACGCGTACGCGGAGTTGGCCGACACCGAAGGGATCGATATCGGGCTGCGCCGATCAGGCTGGCTCTACGTATGCGGGCGACCGGGTGCCTTGTCCTCCCAGATGCGCGCCGCGCGGCAGCTGGTTGACCTCGGGATACGACACGAGGTCCTACGGGGTGCGGAGCTGCACGAACGTGAGCCCGGTCTGGCCGGCGGCATCGCTGGTGGCGTCCTGTACCCGGACGACGCTTCTCTGGATCCTGCGGCCGCAACCCAGGCCGTCCTCTCCTCCGCCGTCCGACATGGCGCGACGTTTCATCGTCACGCAATCCTCGACGTCGAGTCGGCAGGGCGCGGGATTGTCCGGGCCGTTCGGACCGCCGCCGCCACCATCACCGCACGCGCCTTTGTCCTGGCCGCCGGCGCCGACAGCCGGAGAGCCGGTCGTTTGTTCGGCCTGCGGCTACCGGTCGAGGCCGGCGTCGGCTGGAGCCTGACCCTGCCCATGCCGAACGGCCTAGTCGGGCAAGCATTGATAGGAGCGGACGACCACATCGTCGTCAGCCCGGGCGCCACCACGGTCCGCGTGACCGGAGGGATGCGGATCGGTGGGCGAGCAGATGCGGCCGCGGACCTGATGGCGGTCCAAAACCTGCGGACCGCGGCGGAGCGGCTCCTGCCGCCGCTGCGAGACCTTCCGGCCGGCACTGCATGGCGCGGTGCACGGCCCCTGACCCCGAGCGGGCTGCCGATCATCGGCTCGCTCGGTCGCAATCTCGTCGTGGCCACCGGCCACGGCACCCTCGGGATGACCCTCGCCCCGGCCACGAGCCGGGCCGTGGCGTCACTCCTGACGCACGGCACGGCCCCGTTTCCATCGCGTCCGAGATCCGGAGACCCGTCATGACCCCGACCATCACCCCCGCCGCGACAGGCAGGCGGGCACCCGCCGTCGCCACCTTGCTCGTGCTCACCGCAGCGCTGTTCGCGTACTCCACACTGGAGACGATGCTGTCGCCGGCTCTGCCGATGATCCAGGAGGCGGTCGGGGCATCCACTCCGGCCATCGCGTGGGTGTTCACCGGGCTTCTCCTGGCCGGTGCGGTCTCCACCCCGATCATCGGCCGGCTCGCCGATGTACGCGACAAGCGCCCGGTGCTGCTCGGAGTGCTTGCCGTCGTCGCGGCGGGCACTCTGGTTGCGGCGCTGGCCACGAGCGTGGCGATGCTGACGGTGGGCCAGATCCTGCAGGGTGTCGGCCTCGGCCTGGTCCCCCTCTCCGTCGGGATCATCCGCGACACCCAGTCGGCCGAGCGCATCAAGTCCGGCAACGGACTGATCGTCGGCACGGCCGCGTCGAGCACAGCGGTCGGCCTGCTGATCGCGGGGCCCCTGCTCTCGGTGTTGCCCTACACATGGCTCTACTGGATCCCGTTCATGGTCATCGTCGCCGCACTGGTCACCGCCTGGTTCGTCGTGCCGTCCTGCCCGCCGGCCCGTCAGGGCCGCGTCGACTGGGTGGGAGCGATCCTGCTCGCCGCCGGGCTCGGCATGGTGCTCGTCGGAATCACCCGCTCGTCGCGCATCGGCTGGACCTCACCGCTGGTGCTCGGTCTCATCCTGGGCGGGCTGGTCGTCCTTGCGGTCTTCGTGGCTGTGGAGCTGCGGGCTGCGGAACCGCTCGTGGACCTGCGCCTGCTCAGCCAGCGAGCGGTCCTGCTGACCTGCGCGGTGTCCTTCGTCGTCGGCTTCGGCACCTTCGCGGTGTTCGTGCTGGTACCCATGCTGGTCGAACTGCCCGTCGAGACGGGCTACGGGCTCGGCGGCTCCGCGATCGCTACCGGCCTCTACCTCGTCCCGCTCGGGATCGTGGGCACGCTCGTCGCCCCGCTCACCGGCGCGCTCGAGCGCCTCGTCGGCGTGCGAGGGGTGATGCTCGTCGGTACAAGCGCCATGGTCGCCGCCGTCCTGGTGCTCCTGGGCGCCAACACGCAGCCCTGGCTCATCCTCCTGTCGACCGCGCTCGCGGGGCTCACGGTCGGATTCGGTCTCACCCAGGCGATGAACATCGTCGTCGCCACGGTGCCGGAGGAACGCACAGCCAGCGTCAGCGGCCTCGCGTTCGTGGTCAAGAGCGTCGGCGGCACCCTCGGCGCCCAGATCGGCGCCGCATTGCTGGCCGGCGCCACCGTGCCGGAGACCGAACTCCCCGCCTGGGACGGGTTCCGCGCGGCGTTCATCGTGGCCGCCGTCATCAGCGTCCTGGCCGTCCTGCTCAGCGCCGCGCTTCCCTCCCGCCTCACCCGTATCCCCGTCCCGTCGACCATGGGAGCGTGATCGTGGCCCGCGCCATCACCCGTACCTCCGTTCTTCAGGACATCGACCTGGCCGGCGTCCTCGACCAGGCCGCCGTCGGTCACCTCGTGGCCGGAGCAGCGGTGTGCCTACTGGAGGGCGACACGAGCACCACTGCGACGACGGGCGTACTCGACCTCCGCGACAATGTTCCTATCACAGACCAAACCCTGTTTCCCCTGGGATCGGTCACCAAGACCCTCACGGCAGTGATCGTCTGCCAGCTTGTTGCAGAAGGCCGGATCGGGCTCGACGAGCCCGTCGTCCGGCATCTGCCCGAGCTCGCGGCGCTCGGCGAGTCCAGCGAGGCGATCTCGGCACGGATGCTGCTGTCCCACACCGCCGGTATTGCCGATGCGTGGGAATGGTTCCCCTCCTTCGCGGCGCTCCTGGACGCGAGCCGTCGGGCCGGTCCAGTCGGCGACCCGGGGGAGCTGTTCTCCTACTCGAACACCGGATACGTCGTACTCGGCCAGCTAGTCGAGCGCCTCACGGGCACCAGCTGGGAGGCAGCGGTTCGAAGCCGTGTGCTCACGGCGGTGGGCACCGCGAGCGCGACGTTCACCCCGCCGCAGCCGCTCCCCGGCACCGCAGCAACCGGCCACGTGTCGAACGGCGCCGGCCACCTGGTTGCAGGAGACCTGTGGCCACCGACCGGGCGGCTTTTCGGCCCGGCCGGCGCGACGATGTATGCGACCGCGGCCGACACCGCAAGCCTCGTCCTCGCCTGTGCCACCGGCAGAGTGCGCGGCGGCGCCGAGCTGCTTCCGGCGGAGTTGCACCAGGAGATGCTCACCGAGCAGATAGCCCTCCCCGGATTGCCACTGCACTTCCGGGGCTGGAGCCTGGGTTGGGGCGTTCCAGCACACGGCTCACCGCACGCGGTGCAACACATCGGTGGGACTTCGGCACTGGTTCACGCCGATCCGGACCGGGGTCTCGTGCTCGCCGTCCTGACCAACTTCCCGGAGGGATGGGCGTTCGGCCGCAACGTCGTCCGCGCTGTGCTCGGGTTGCCTGAGGACCCACCGCCGGTGAGCCACGCAGACGTCGACCCCACGCGGTACACCGGGCAGTACCAGTCCCCGGCCTTCGGCATCGATGTTCATTCCGTCGAAGGACAGCTACGAGTCACAAACCCGCTCGGCGGCGCCGACGTCGATCTGCACCACCAGCGCGGCGACGCGTTCTGGGCGGACTTTGGCGATCTGGTCACCGAAGTGACCTTCTTCGACGTCAACGATGGGAAGGCCCAGCGGATGCACGCCGCGCTGCGGATGCTGCAACGTGCCGACGACTGACATACCGCTCGTCGCCGACGCTCACAACGACTTGCTGATGCTGGTCGCGCGGCGCCCCCGAGACCGCTGGAGCACCTACTTCCGTGAGCACTGGTATCCGCAGCTCCGAGACGGGGGCGTCAAGCTGCAGGTCCTACCGGTGTTCGTCGACGAGGAGTTCCGGCCCGAGGGCGCGCTGCGCGAGAGCCTGCGCATGGTCGAAGCGGCCCACCGCATCGCCGAGGCAAACGCCGACATCGTCGCGCTGTGCTGCAACGGCCCGGAAATCGCCGCTGCCATTGCCTCCGGGCGTATCGCACTGGTCCTGGCCCTGGAGGGTTGCCCACAGATCGACACCGACATCGAACTGCTCGAAACATTCGTCCGGCTGGGCATCCGTATCGTGTCCTTCACCCACTTCGGGCGGTCAGCCCTCGGCGACGGGTCGGCGGAGAACGGAACCGGAGGCCGACTCACCCGAGCCGGCGTGGATGCGCTGCACCTGCTCGAAGACCTCAACGTGCTCATCGACGTGTCCCACCTCGGACGGGCCGGAGTCGGGCACGTCCTTGAGCTGGCCACCCGACCACTGATCGCCACCCATTCGGCAGCTCACAGAGTCCACCCCCACCACCGCAATCTCACCGACGACGAGCTCGTGGGAATCGCCGCAACTGGTGGAGCCGTCTGCCTCAACCTGTACGCCGGCTACCTCACCTCCGAACAACCCGCACTGCATCACGTCGCCGATCATCTCGACCACCTGATCCAGACGGTTGGTCCGGACCATGTCGGTATCGGCAGTGACTTCGTCGCGGAGCTGTTCGCCGAGAAGGTGCCCGCATGCGACCGCCCGTTGGTCATCGAAGGAACCGACGCCGAGGCCCTAGTTCCCGGACTGGAGGGGCCAGCCGGGCTCCCGCTGATCCGACGGATATTGCTCGAACGAGACCACTCCCACTCTGTCGTGCGCTCAATCCTCGGGGACAATCTCGTGCAGCTCTTCACCAAGACACTTTCATATCCGACCGCAGCCAATCGACATCGCTGTGTCAATCCTCGCCACTACGGCCGTTAAAGAGAAAAACCCGGGATTCGTGCGAACCTTGACGCATGGATGTGACCGACCGCGACCTAGCGCGAATCCCTGCGGGGAACCTGCGTGTTTCCACGCAGGAGTTCGGTGCAGTGTGGGCTGCAGCGGAGTTCCGCGCGTCTGCGTAAGCAGCACGTGGTGTCACATCGACGCGGTGGCCCAACGCGGCATCCCCCGGAGACGCGGGAGACGTACGGAAACGGCGTACGCAAGGTCGTATACCGCGCCCCGGACGGCAACGAGGTCGACGTCGGCGGCGCCCCGATCAGCTCCCACTAACCCGATAAACGGCAGAGCACATGCGGGCGTTGGCCGCTCCCGCTACCCCCGCGCATCCCGCACGGCACCGGTTCCGTCCGCCGCCCGGTCCGTCGCCGCGAGCGAGCCCAGCAGTGCGAGCGACCTGGCGCTGTCCGAGCCCGGCTCCGCGTGGTAGATCACCAGCAGCTGGCCGCCCGAGTCGCCGAGCGGCAGCTTCTCGCGGCGCAACTCCAGCATCCCGACCTCCGGATGGCACATCCGCGTCGACGCACCCGCGAGCGCCCGGACGTCGTGCCGGGCCCAGAGCCGCCGGAACGGCTCGCTGGCCAGTGACAGCTCACCGATGAGCTGGGCGATCCGCGGGTCGTCCACGTCCGTGCCGATCGAGGTGCGGAAGGAGGCGACCATCCCGCCGATCGCCTGCTCCCAGTCCGGGTGCAGATCCCGCTCGCCCTCGTCGAGGAACATCGACCACAGGCGGTTCTCCCCCGGCCGGATGCTGGGTGACAGGGCGGTGGCGAGCGCATTCGCGGCGAGCACGTCGAACATCGGGCTCTCGACGAACGCCGGCAGCCCCACGGCGTCGAGCAACTGCCGGATCCCGGTCGGCACGGTCTCGCGCCGCGGCCGCCTCGGCGACCCCGTCCGCGGCGCGGTGAGGCTCAGCAGGTACTGCGTCGCGGCCGCGTCCAACCCGAAGACCCGGGCGAGCGACTCCAGCACCTGCCGGGACGGGTTGCGGTCGCGCCCCTGCTCCAGGCGCAGGTAGTAGTCGGCGCTGATTCCTGCGAGGGTCGCAACCTCCTCGCGGCGCAGCCCCGGCGTTCGCCGGACGCCGGTGACGCGCAGCCCCGCGTCCGCGGGGTCCACGAGCTCGCGACGCGCCCGCAAGTATTCCCCCAGCGCATTCGGACCGCTCACGAGCCCACTGTACGGAGGTCGTGGACGCCGATCCTGGTCCCGCCACCCCCAGGATCAGCGGGGCACTGCCGGCGCCGCGGCGCGGAGGGCACCGTGGACGGTGCTCGTCCGGACATGCCCGCGAGCAGGAAGGCACCATGACATCCCAGGATCTCCCCGGCGGCAGCTACCGCGTCGCCGATCTCGAGCTCACCCGCGTCGGCTACGGCGCGATGCAGCTCGCCGGCCCCGGCGTCTTCGGCCCGCCGAAGGACGGCGACGCCGCGATCACCGTCCTGCGGACGGCGGTCGCGCTCGGCATCACCCACGTCGACACCGCAGACTTCTACGGTCCGCACGTCACGAACGAGATCATCCGCGAGGCGCTCGCCCCGTACCCGGACGACCTGCACATCGTCACGAAGGTCGGGGCGCGCAGAGACGAGGTCGGCGGGTGGCCGCACGCCCGTACTCCCGCCGAGCTGCGGACGCAGGTCCACGACAACCTCCGCACCCTCGGGCTCGATGTGCTCGACGTCGTCAACCTGCGCGTCGGCGGTGGCGATGACAACCACTCCCCGGTGCCGGGCTCGCTCGCCGAACCCTTCGGCGCGCTCGCCGACATGCAGCGGGAAGGCCTGATCAGGCACCTCGGGGTCAGCACGGTCGACGCGGAACAGCTGGCCGAGGCGCAGTCCATCGCCCCGGTCGTCTGCGTGCAGAACTTCTACAACATCGCCCACCGGGGCGACGACGCCCTGATCGACTCCCTGGCCGTGCAGGGCATCGCCTACGTGCCCTACTTCCCGCTCGGCGGGTTCTCCCCGCTGCAGTCGCACACGCTCGACGCGGTCGCCGGCCGCCTCGGCGCCACCCCGATGGCCGTTGCGCTCGCCTGGCTGCTGCAGCGGTCGCCGAACGTCCTGCTCATCCCCGGCACGTCGTCGCCGGTGCACCTGCGGCAGAACGTCGAGGGGGCCGGTCTGGAGCTGCCCGCCGACGCGCTCGCCGAGCTCTACGGGATCGGCGGGTGAGCAGGCGCCTCACGACGTGAGCAGCGCCGCTCGGAGCACCCGCACCTTCCAACAGCGCCCTGCGAGCCATGCTCGACGACCTGCTTCGACCCGCTTTCCCACCGCCAGCGCCACGCTCCTCACCCGAGGCCTGACGGTGCCGGCCGAACGCCGTCGAAGCCGCTCTTCAGCATTATGACAGTCGGCAGCGGGCCCCGATCGGTCCTACCTAGGCCTTGCCTCTCGCACGCGGTCGATCCAGGGCAGTAGGAACGACCACACGAGCACGGTGCCGCTGCCGAGCATGAGTACGAGGGCAAGCGGGACATGAAGGTACAAGGTGGCATCGTCGCCCAGCGCGGCCTGAACGATGGTGCCGACGAACACGACCGCGGCCAGCACTGTCGGCCACAGCGGCCCCCGGGTGGTCCGCCACAACAGAAACGCCGCGATCGCGGTCAAGGCGGTGAACACGTGCAATACGACGGCACCTCCCTGGTGGTACTCCAGCGCTGTCGGATGCCGCGTGATCAGCTCGCCGGCGGTGGCGCCCTGCCAGACGATCGTGAGTACGGACAGCACCGCGGTGGACTGCAGCACGCGCAACAACGTGCCTGTCGACCCGGCCGGTCTGCTCGGCGGCCCGACGCTGCTCCGGCTCATGGCTACCTCCATGTTGGTTCTGACTTCAGTCGCTCGACGCCTTCCTCGACATTGCAACCTAGTCGATGACGCCGTGTTGGTGCCATTGAACCTTGCCCGATTTGTCATCGTTTGCTCCCGGCGCCCCGCGCAGGTCCGCTTCCCTTGCCGTTGGTGTTTTTATTAGACGGACAAGCACCTGGCAGGGCCGAGGGGCAGCAATTCGTCAATTTCGGTTCCGGCACCGTATTCATTAGCCGCTCTCCACCTCGGCGGGCAAACCGGCGGCTCATCGTGCCGACCGTGGCCCCGCGGCCGCCGAGGTCAGTGAGGTAGCCGGTGAGGGAGGCCGCGTAAACCGGCAGCCCCGCCCCGACCCAGTCGGATGCACCGGCACCCGCGGCCGCCTCAGCACGGGAGCGGCCACCCGGCCAGAGCTACGGTTTGCGACGTCACGGCGTGGCCGGGCCCAAATTTCGAGGGTCGCTTTCGAATCGCGCACTTCCCTGGTCCTGGCTGTAGAGGCCATCGTGCCAGCGATCTTGGGCTAGATCAGTGCATGTTCTCCGGTGCCGCCGTTGGGGCGCAAGTCGTGCTCTCGACCGTCGTATGCCGGCCCACGTCGAGATCTATCGGACCTGCCTAGTGCAGCCGAATGGTCAAATCTGGTCCAGATCGCCCTCTCAAGCGTGCATTAGCTTGATCGTAGGTGGATTCTGGCTCCCCCTCGGTCGGCCGTACATCGCGCAGAGTCCGTGGGGCGAGGGACGTCCGCTCGCATGTGAGTGAGGCGGTAGGCAGTACGGATGCCGGGCAGCGGTTGCTCGGCCTACGCGGCCGGCGCACCGCCGAGGAGAAGGGCTCGGGGTGGGTGTCGGAAGGCGAGATCGACGACGACCGGCACGAGGCCGATCGGGGCGTCGGCTGGACGAGTCGGCGGGGTTCCGAGCACGGGGCCGACCGCTCGACGAAGAAGGGGGCTGTTGTGAGCTTTGCGGACAAGGTCAGGAACAAGGCACAGGAGTTGCGCGGCCGTATCAAGCGGAACACCGGCGAGGTCACCGGAGACAGGCGCCTCCAGGCCGAGGGCAGGGCCGATGAAGTGAAGAGCAACGTGAAACAGGCCGGCGAGAAGGTCAAGGACCTATTCCGGGGGCGGGGTACTCGCCACCGCAATCACTAGGCCCGGACTCTTGATCACCCTGCCGGGGACTGCCGGCGGGCCGATCGTTCGCGGTTACCGACGGGCGTGTGCGGTTCAGCGGCATCGCGTCCCAGGTGGGGCGCCGTCGCGGTGGGCACATCGGCAGCAGCGGCCCCATCCGCTCCCACAACGAGTCCGGACAAGATCCTCGACCAGGAGTCAGCAGGATGCCCAGACCCAGTTCCTGTCCAAAGCAGACACGCCGACTTCATTGTGGAACCAGCTCTTGCACCAGTGCCCCGCCGCGATCAGTCGGCGCACCCGGGTGCGCCGCGCTGAGCGCCGACGAGGCGCTACGCCCCGCGTACACCGGCGCGGTGCAGGTGCGGCGGAGCTGCGTCGTCTATCCCGGGCGGGTCACCACGATGCCGTCATCGTCGCTCCAGAGGTACTGCCCGGGCACGAAGGTCGTGCCGCCGAAGGTGACGGGGACGTCGATCTCGCCGGCGCCACGTGCGGCCCCTCTCCGAGGGTTCGTGCCCAGGGCTTTGATCCCCAGATCGATATCGGCCAGCGCGCGGGCGTCTCGCACGGCGCCAGCGATGACGATCCCGGCCCATTCGTTCCGCGCGGCGCGGTCGGCGAGTTGGTCGCCGACAAGGGCGCAGTGCAACGACGCTCCGCCGTCGACGACGAGCACCGCACCGCCGCCCGGCTCGGCCACGAGTTGCCGAAGCAGCGCGATGTCCTCGTGGCAGCGGAGGGTACGGATCAGCCCTTCGAACTCGGCACGGCCACCGTACTGTCGTAGCTGCAGATCGCAGCTGTCGACGCCCTCACCGCCCTCGTCCATGTGATCGGCGGTACCCCTGTCCACGTGCGCCTCCCCCGTCGAAGAATGTCGTCCGGGGCCGGCCGCGCGGTCCGCTTCCCAGATCGTGCGCCACCTGCCCGTCCCCGTGCCCCTTGAGCGATCTAGACGATCGCGTCGTTGCGTAGTCGCTCGATGGCGGCTGCGTCGTACCCCAGGTCGGTGAGCACCTCGTCGGTGTGTTCACCGAGTTCGGGTCCGCTCCACCGAACCCCGCCGGGCGTGTCCGACAGGCGCGGGGCGACGTTCTGCATGGCGAACTCGTCGCCCTGGCTGTTGTGGGCCCGCACAATGGCGTTGCGGGCGATGAAGTGCTCGTCGGCGAACATGTCTTCGGCCCGGTAGACGCGGCCGGCGGGGACCCCGCCCTCGTGTAGCAGCTCCAGAAGCTCGGTGGCGTCGTATCTGGCCGACCATCGGGCGATGAGGCCGTCGAGCTCCTGCTGGCGTTCACCGCGCGCGTGGTGGGTGGCGTAGCGCTCGTCGGTCGCGAGTTCGGGCTGCCCCATGACCTCGGCAAGGCGGCGGAAGACGGTGTCCTGGTTGGCGGCGATGAGGATGCTGCTGCCGTCGGCGGTGGGATAGACGTTGCTGGGCGCGATCTTGGGCAAGACCGCTCCGGTGCGTTCGCGCTGGTATCGGATGGCGTCCCACTCGGTCAGCGAGGCCTCCATCATGGCGAGCACCGCCTCGTAGATCGCCGAGTCGACGATCTGGCCGCGGCCGGTCGTCTGACGGGAGTTGAGCGCGGCGAGGGCCCCGAGGGCAGCGTAGGTGCCGGCAAGGGAGTCGCCGATGCTGATACCGGCGCGCGACGGGGGCCGGTCGGGCTCGCCGGTGAGGTAGCGCAGACCGCCCATCGCCTCACCGATCGAGCCGTAGCCGGCGCGGGGGGCATAGGGGCCGGTCTGCCCGAATCCGGTGACCCGGACGATGATCAGACCGGGATTGGTCTCCCAGAGGCTTTCGGGGGACAGGTTCCAGCGTTCCAGGGTCCCGGGCCGGAAGTTTTCGATGAGGATGTCGGCCTGGTCAAGGAGCCGCCGGGCGATCTCCTGGCCGGATTCAACGCGCAGGTTGAGTGTGAGCGACCTCTTGTTGCGGGCGATCACCGGCCAGGTGAGTGAGGCGCCGTCGGCATTGGCCTGTCCCCACAGGCGCATGGGGTCACCGGCGCCGGGGGCCTCGACCTTGACGACGTCCGCGCCCAGGTCGCCGAGAAGCTGGCCGCAGAAGGGCCCAGCGATCAGCTGGCCCATCTCGACCACGCGGATGCCGGTCAGCGCACCCGCAGGGGACTCGGGGGACATCAGGTTTCTCCTTCGGGGTCCGCCGCACCGCCGGAGTTCACGAGGACGGTGCGGGCGGCGATGATGTGGGATTGCATGACCGCCCCGGCCCATTCCGGGGCGCCGGCGCGCATGGCGGCGACCAGTTCACGGTGGTGGCCCATGCTGCGGGCGAGCGCGTCGGGGCTGTAGCGCACGAAGGTGCGCATGACGAGCGGCACCTGCACCACGGTGGCGAGCATCGTGGCCAGTCGCGGGCTGTCAGCGGCGTCCAGGATGCGGCCGTGGAAACGGGAGTTGAGCTCGCTGAGTTCCAGGAGATCAGCTTTGCTGCCGCGCTGGGCGCGGGCCTCCATCTGTTCGCACAACTCGGTGAGTGCGTCGACCTCATCGGGGCTCATGCGGGTGGCTGCGCGCTGGGCGGCATGGCTCTCGAGCATCACGCGCAGCTCGTAGATCTCGTCGAGGTCCTTGACCGACCACCGCGCGACGCGAGCGCCGCGGTTGGGCAGGAGCTCGACGAGCCCTTGCGAGGAGAGCGTTCGCAGTGCCTCGCGGACCGGGGTGCGGCTCACCCCGAGCTGCGCTGCGAGCTCGACCTCCTGGATCCGGGCACCGGGTTCCAGATCGCCTTCCAGGATGAACTGGCGTAGCCGCGTCACGGTCTGTTCGGTCGCGGCTGCCACGTGTCTCCTCGGTCGAGCTCTCGTCTGCGTCGGTGCCCCGTTCGTAAGGGTGGGGCAACACAGTTGGTCTGCCGGATTCCTGGTACTCGGCCCTCTTGTCCTGGGCCGGGCGCTGCGCTCAGGCGGTGGTCGCGGCTTCGAGTGCGCGCAGCCCGGCCTGGGCGACGGCCATGTCCTGGCTGTAGTGGCCTCCGCTCACGCCGATGCCCCCGATGACCGCGCCGTCGATCGTGAGGGGGTACCCGCCGCCGAAGACGACCAGGCGGTCGATGCCGGTCGGGGCGCCGACGCGCAGGGGCTCGTCGCCCTTGATGAAGTCGAACCAGCCGTCGGTGGGCATTGCGAAGCCAGCCGCGGTGTAGGCCTTGTCCTGGGCGACCTGCACCGAGAGCAGCGGAGCGCCATCCATCCGGGCGAATGCCTTCTGGACGCCGGACTCGTCGACGACGGACACGACGAACGCACCGCCATCCTCGAACGCCTTGGCGACCGCCCGGTTCACGATCTCCTGGGCCAGCTCCAGGGTGATCGAGGGGCGGTTGTAGGTGTTGGCCATAGGTCTGGATCTCCTCGACATCGCGGTGTGTGACTTGGACCTCGGTTGGTCAGATGTATGCAAACCGTCGAAAGATGATCTGTCAAGTCGGACGGCCGCGAGGTGTGCGATGTATGCAGTCGGGCGACCTCTCGATCGATCGCACCGGAAGCATCTTGGGAGCAGTATTGCCCTTCTGAAGTGCATGATCGGCCGATCCGGGTCCCGGGACGCGAGGCCTGCATCCCGGGCGAGCCCCTACCGATTGCGCACACAGAGGCCGTTCCACCAAGCTCTACCCCTCAGGAGGGTGGCAGTTGACACGGCACCGGACGGCCTGTTGCATACACATGATCGCGTCGCCGAGGCCGCGTGTAGTGCGAGTCCCATCGGCAGGCGCGTCCACAGAGGACATCAGGCACCGAGGATTCGAGGCGAAGATGGGCAAGCTGGACGGCAAGAACGTCGTGATCACCGGCGCCGCCGGCGGCATGGGGCAGACCGCCTCCCGCATGTTCTGCGGCGAGGGCGCGCGCGTGCTCGGCGCGGACCTCAACGGCGCGGCCGGCAAGGAGCTGGAAGCCACGCTGAAGGGCGAGGGCCTCGACTTCCGCTTCGCCGAGGTCGACGTGACCTCGGCCGCGAGTATCTCCGCGTTGGCGGAGACCGCGAAGGCCGAGTTCGGTGCGGTCGACGTGCTCTACAACAACGCCGGGATCATCATGGGCAAGCCGATCCTGGAGACCAGCGAGGAGGAGTGGGCCTTCGTCGAGAGGATCAACTCCAAGAGCATCTTCCTCGCCACGAAGGCCTTCGTCCCGCTGATGAGCGGGCGGAAGGGCTCGATCATCAACGTGTCCTCCATCGGGGGCGTCGTCGCGTTCGAGAACATGGGTGCCTACGGCGCGGCGAAGGCCGCGGCGGCGCACTTCTCCCGGGTCGCGGCCGTCGAGTTCGCGCCGGACATCCGGGTCAACGCGATCTGCCCCGGCGTCGTCGACACCTCGATGCCGCGCAACTTCACCAAGGAGATGTCCAACCGCGACGAAATCTTCGAGACCTGGAACCACGAGCACCTCACCGGCCGGCTCGGCCGGCCGGAGGAGGTCGTCTCGCTGGCACTGTGGCTGGCCAGTGACGAGGCCGGGTTCATGACCGGCGCGGTCATCAACGTCGACGGCGGTTACTCCACCCGCTGAGGTGTGCCCGCGGCCGCGCCGCGACCGGCCCGGCGCCGTGCGGCCGCGCCCAGCACCGTCCGCATCCGAGCAGTCCCTTGTAGAGCACAACCGCGCCGTCGCCGACGCATCGTCCGTGAGGAGCCCCATGAGCCGCATCGCCGCAGCACTGACCGCCCTGGCGGCCGGGCAGATGGTCGTGGTCGCCGACGACAGCGACCGGGAGAACGAGGGCGACCTCGTCATGGCCGCCGACGCCATGACCGCGCAGGCCATGGCGTTCTTCCTGCGGTACGGCAGCGGGATCGTGTGCGTGGCGCTGACCGACGAGCGGGCCGACGCGCTGGGCCTGCCGTTGATGGTCGAGGACAGCACCGACCTCCATAGGACGGCGTTCACGGTGACGGTCGATCACGTCTCGGTCGGTACGGGGATCTCGGCGGTCGACCGCTGCACGACCGTCACCGCGCTCGCCCACGTCGGGACCCGCCCCGAGGAGCTACGCCGCCCGGGCCACGTCTTCCCGCTGCGGGCCCGCCGAGGTGGTGTCCTGAAGCGGCCCGGTCACACCGAGGCGGCGGTCGATCTGCTGCGCCTCGCCGGCCGCGACGACGTCGGCGTCATCACCGAGCTC
Source organism: Pseudonocardia sp. (assembly GCF_025465255.1). Taxonomy (GTDB): domain Bacteria; phylum Actinomycetota; class Actinomycetes; order Mycobacteriales; family Pseudonocardiaceae; genus Pseudonocardia. The sequence continues at coordinate 8,675 of NZ_JAODNI010000088.1, read as the reverse complement.
GTCGATGACGACGGCGTCCCGCTGGCCGGGGACGCGATCACCGCGTTCGCCGCCCGCCACGAACTTCCCGTCCTGTCGGTCGCCGACCTGATCCGCCACCGCCGCACCACCGAGGCGCTCGTCCGGCGCAGCGGTGAGGCCACGCTGCCCACCGACGCCGGCACGTTCCGGGCCGTCGCCTACGAATCGCTGCTCGACGGGATCGAGCACCTCGCACTGGTGCACGGCGACCCGACCTCTGGCGTCGCCCGGGCCGAGGGCGCGCTCGTGCGGGTGCACAGCGAGTGCCTCACCGGCGACCTGTTCGGATCGCGGCGCTGCGACTGCGGCGCCCAGCTGGAGCAGTCACTGGAGATGATCGCCGAGGCGGGGGTCGGGGTGCTGGTCTACCTGCGCGGCCACGAGGGGCGCGGGATCGGGCTCGGGCACAAGCTGCGCGCATACGCGCTCCAGGAGCACGGCCGCGACACCGTCGACGCCAACCTCGAGCTGGGGCTGCCCGTCGACAGTCGCGAGTACGGCATCGGTGCCGCGGTCCTCGTCGACCTCGGTGTGACCCGGCTGCGGCTGATCACGAACAATCCGCACAAATACGGGGGCCTTGACGGCTTCGGCCTCGAGATCGTCGGCCGCGTCGGCTCCCCTGCCGCCATCACCCCGGACAACCTCGCCTACCTGCGCACCAAGCGGGACCGGATGGGCCACCTGCTGCACCTGCCCCCGGCCGCCACCGGCGCATCCGACGACCCGACCCGCGAAGGACAGCACATGACGAGTACCTCCGCACTCGGCTTCCGCGACTCCGCGGAGGCCTGATGACCACCCGGCAGCCCCCCCTCGTCGATGCCACATCGATGCGCGACGTGCTCGGACACTTCTGCTCCGGCGTCACGGTGATCACGGCGATGGGCCCGGACGGACCGGTCGGCTTCACCTGCCAATCCTTCTCGTCGCTGTCCCTGGACCCGCCGCTGGTGAGCTTCGCCCCAGCCCGTACCTCGAGCAGCTGGCCCAAGGTCCGCGAGGCACGCCGCTTCTGCGTCAACGTGCTCGCCGACGACCAGAACGACCTGTCGAACGCATTCGCCCGGTCCGGCACCGACAAGTTCGCCGGAGTCCAGTGGCGTCCGAGCCTGCAGGGCGCTCCGGTCCTCGGCGGGGTCGTGGCCTGGATCGACTGTGAGCTGTGGGCCGAGTACGACGGCGGCGACCACACCATGGTCGCCGCGTCGGTGGTCGACCTCGCTGCGGACACGGCTCGAACCCCGCTGCTGTTCCACCGCGGCGCCTACGGGCTGCAGAGCGCCCTCCGCGTGGAAGAGACGTCATGACTCCGGCGTCCGTGCCGGGCGTCGGGGCCGGCCCCTGCGCCTGTCGGGACCGTGCCGTCGCCCTGAAGCCGCAGGCCTGATCCACCGCTCTCGCACGACAACCAATTCGTCCGCACAACCGATATCCGAGGAGCACCCGTGACCAGCGCAGCCGAAAGACTGGGCCTCGTCCCCGCCACCCAGCGCCCGGAGAACCAGCGCAAGCCGCTGGTCGACGGACGCACCACACACCCGATCTTCAACGACCAGCCGCTCAAGCTCGGCCTGTTCGGCTCCAACTGCTCCTACGGGCTGACCATCAGCCACGCCGAAACCACCTACGAGGCGACGTGGGAGCACACCCTCAAGGTCGCGCAGAAGGCGGACCGGCTCGGCTTCGAGGCCCTCGTCCCGGTCGCCCGCTGGCGCGGTTTCGGCAGCACCACCAACTTCAACGGCACCTGCTTCGAGACCTACACCTGGGCGACCGGGCTGGCCGCCCTCACCGAGAACATCGGCATCTTCGCCACCTCCCACCTCCCGACGATTCACCCGATCGTCGCCGCCAAGATGGCGGCCACAGCCGACCACGTCTCCCGCGGCCGCTTCGGGCTCAACCTGGTCATGGGCTGGTTCACCCCCGAGATGGAGATGTTCGGTGCCTCCCAGCGCGAGCACGACCAGCGCTACGTCTACGGCCAGCAGTGGCTCGACTTCGTCACCAAGCTGTGGACCGAGGAGGGCTCCTTCGACTTCGTCACCGAGGACTTCAACAGCCTCGACGTGGAGTCGTACCCCAAGCCCTACCAGGCCCCCCGCCCAGCGTTGATCAACGCGGGGAACTCGAAGTCGGGCATCGACTTCTCGGCCCGCAACGTCGACGTCAACTTCGCGGCGATGGACACCGTCGAGACGATGAACGGCTACACCTCGCAGCTCAAGGCCAAGGCGCGGGAGGACTACCAGCGCGAGATCCAGACCATGACCTACGGCCTCATCGTCTGCCGGGACACCGAGGACGAGGCCAAGCGGGACTTCCAGCACATCGTCGACATGGGCGACCGGGACTGTGCGAACAACGTCATGAAGGTCCTCGGGATGCAGAGCGAGTCCTTTGCCTCCCAGATCGAGACCTATCAGGAACGCTTCATCGCCGGCTGGGGCGGCTACCCGATCGTCGGCACCCCGGAGCAGGTCGCCGAGGAGATGCTGCGCATCCACGAGACCGGCGGCATGGACGGGATGATCATGGGAATGCTCGACTACCACGAGGAGATGGACTACTTCGGCGACAACGTCATGCCGCTGCTCAAGCAGGCCGGCCTGCGCCACTGAGTGCATCCGACAGCACGCACCCGACGGGCGACGACGGCCACGGCTGGTCTCCGTCGCCCGTCGGGCGATGCCCGGGCATGCAGCCGGGTAACGCCGTCGACCCCATCAGCGGAGGAGGCCCCATGGCCGTAGCGATCTGTGAAGTAGGGCCCCGCGACGGGTTGCAGAACGAACCCGACGTGCTCGCCCCCGACATCCGCGCCGAACTCGCGAACCGGATGGCCCGCACCGGGGTGCCCCGGGTCGAAGCAGCGAGCTTCGTCAATCCCAAGCGAGTGCCGCAGATGGCCGGCGCCGAGGAAGTCCTCGCCGCTGTCGCCCCCCGCGAGGGTCTGACGCGGGCCGCGCTCGTGCTCAACGACCGCGGCTACGAGCGGCTGCGCACGACCTCCTGCGAGGAGGTCCATGTCGCGTTCTGCGTGACCGAGACCTTCAACCAGCGCAACCAGGGCCGCTCGGTGCAGGAGTCCCTGCAACAAACCCGCAACATCATCACCGCTGCCCACGCGGACGGCCGCCGCGCCACCGTGACCCTGGCTGCGTCCTTCGGGTGCCCCTTCGAAGGACACGTCGACCCCGCGCACGTGCTCGGGCTCGCCGAGCAGCTCACCGACGCCGACGAGATCATCTTCGCCGACACCGTCGGGGTCGGCGTCCCGGGCCAGGTCAAAAGGCTGCTCACCGGCGCGGACCACCTCGACACCCCGCTCGGCCTGCACCTGCACAACACACGCAACACCGGCTACGCCAACGCCTACGCCGCCGTCGAGGCCGGCGTGGCGGTCCTCGACGCCTCCGTCGGCGGCATCGGCGGCTGCCCGTTCGCGCCCCGGGCCACCGGCAACATCGCCACCGAGGACCTTCTCTACATGCTCGACAAGGAAGGCGTGGATACCGGCGTCGACATCGACGAGGTCATCCACGTCGCCGAGTGGCTGGAGTCGATCCTCGGCCGCCGGCTCACCGGCCAGCTGTATCGCGTCGGCGCCTTTCCACCCCCATAGCTCGCTGATATAACCACCTGTCTATTGCTCAGCCTGATCCCGGAGAACCGGTGTGGAAGGCGATGGGAGCCTGCCCCTCTTTCCCGCACACCTTGATCATCAACGTGTCCGGAATTCGGCATCCCGACTGTCATTGCTGCCGGGGTCGCCACGCAGGTCATCGCCGACGGCGACAAGATCCAGGTTGACGGTACGAACGGCAAGGTCACCATCTTCGAGAAGGCCAGCGCAGTCGCCGGCGAGAAGCGCCGAACAACGTAGAGACGTCCCGAATTTCGACGCCCGGGAGCCAGCCACGTCGGTTATTGGGTTCTCCGGTGTCAAGCGGTTTCGAGCAGGACAGTGATGCCCTGCCCCACGCCGGTGCACATGGTCACCGAGCCGCCCGGGCGGGCCGGTCACACACGTCCCTTCGGTCGGCGCCGCGGGGGCGCGCGCATCGCGGTGGTCCGTGACGGCCGCCGCGGGCCGCCCCCGGGTCACCTCCTGCTCAGGAGACCTGGAATCCGGCGTAGTTGTTCGCCTTCGACTCCGCGTACTTCGCCCGGTACAGCGGGAGACCGCCCGGGTAGTTGAGCATCTGGACCGGTTTACCGGGGATGTTCGCGCCCACGTACCAGGACCTGGCATGGAGGAAGAGCGTCGGCGCGACCAACTCGGCCACGTGGTGGGTCCACTCCTCCTCGGCCTCTGGCGTCGCTTCGATGCGCCGGTGGCCGTTGCTCAGCAGGTGCTCGAGGGTCTCGACGATCATCTCGCCCTGGATCTCCGCGCAGGTCGGGCCGTTGCAGAAGCCCGAGGGGCTCTGTGGGCCGTAGACGAATAGCAGGTTCGGGAAGCCTGCGGTGGCCACGCCGAGGTGGGTGCGCACCCCGGAGGCCCACTTGTCGCGCAGCAGCGAGCCGTCGGCACCCCGGATGTCGATCGCGGTCAGCCCGCCGCTGACGGCGTCGAACCCGGTGGCGAGCACGATGATGTCGAACTCGTGCTCGACCCCGTCCGCGGTCAGGATGCCACGCTCGGTGACCGACTGGATCGGCGTGTCGTTGAGGTCGACGAGCGCCACGTTGTCCTGGTTGAACGCCTCGTAGTAGTTCTGCTCGAGCGATGGGCGCTTGACCCCGAACGGGTGCGGTGGTGTGGTCGGCGCGAGCTTCCCCCACAGCGCCGGGTCCTTGATCCGCGCGCGCACCTTGTCCCGCCAGAACGCGTAGGCGTACTCGTTGGACTTCTGGTCGAACAGCGTGTCCTGGAACACCCCGAGCCAGAAGCGGAAGCCACCCGCCTGCCATAAGCGCTCGTACCCGGCGGTGCGCTCCTCCGGGGGGAGCTCGACCGCGTTGCGGGGCTCGAAGTCGAAATCGAAGCCCGCGAACGTGTTACCGCGATACTCGAACCGCTCGGGGAGCTTGGCCTTGATGGCCGTCTGATCGGCGGGCCCGAGCTTGCGCTGCCCCATGGGGAGCGCCAGGTTCGGCGTGCGCTGGAAAAGGGTCAGCTGCGCTGCGTCGCGGGCGCCCTCCTGGACGACCTGGACGCCGCTGGCCCCGGTCCCGATGACGGCGACCCGCCTGCCGGTGAAGTCCAGCCCCTCCTGCGGCCACAGGGCTGTGTGGTGCCAGCGGCCCTCGAACGTGTCCTGGGCCAGGCCGGGAATCTGTGGGATGTAGGGCTTCGAGGCGAACCCGAGGCAGGGCACGAGGTAGGTGCAGCGAATGGTCGTGCCATCCGATGCGCGCACCACCCACTGGTTGTGGTCGCTGTGAAAATGCGCCGCCGTGACCCGGGTGTTGAACCGGACGTCCTTGCTGATGTCGAGCTTGCGGTCAAGGTAGGCGAAGTAGTCACGAACCTCGTTCCAACCGGGGTAGAGCTCCGTGTACTCCCAGTCCCTCCACAGGTCGTCCCGGGAGAACTGGTAGATCGGGCCCTCGGTGTCGACCCGGGCGCCCGGGTAGCAGTTCCAGTACCAGATCCCGCCGAGTTCCGGGCCGGCCTCCAAGACCTTCACGGAGTGACCGAGGCCGCGCAGTCGGTCGAGTTGGTAAATGCCGGCGAAACCGGCCCCGATCACAAGGACGTCGAGTTCCTCGACAACGTCGGTTGTCGTGCTCATGCTGCTCTTACTCCTTTACAACGCAGCTGGTGTGGATTGTCGGGAAGCGGACGCCGCCGACGCGTCGGCGATCAACGACGCCCCGTCCAAGCGTCATGGGGAGAGCGCGGCTCGGACCTCCGTCGCGATCTCGTCGTGCAGCCGCTTGCCTTGATCCAGGACGCCGTTCATCCAATAGAAGCCGTGAATCATGCCGTCGTAGTTGCTGTACTTGACCGGCACACCGGCCTCTCGCAGCCGGTCGGCGTAGCGCTTGCCGTCGTCACGCAAGGGGTCGAACTCGGCAGTGACGACCAGCGCGGGCGGCAGACCAGACAGATCCTCGGCGCGCAGCGGGCACGCTCGCCAGTCCGGCTCGTCGGTGGCGCCGTCCAAGTAGTGCCCCCAGAACCACCGCATCGACTCCCGCTGCAGCATGTACCCCTCGGCGTTTGCCAGCGCCGACGGTTTATCCAGGTCGCGGTCGGTGGCGGGGTAGATCAGCAGCTGGTAGGCCAGCGCCGGACCGCCCTCCTCGCGGGCCTTCAGGCACACGGCAGCGGCCAGGTTTCCGCCGGCGCTGTCGCCGCCGACGGCGATCCGGCCCGCGTCGATGTTGAGCTCGTCCGCATGCTCGGCGACCCAGCAGGTGGAGGCCCACGCGTCGTTGAACGGCACCGGGAACTTGTGCTCCGGAGCCTTCTGATAGTTCACCGCCACGACCACGCAGCCGGTGCTGTTGGCAAGGGCACGCATCGTCGGGTCGCAGATCTCGATGTTCAGGATCACCCAGCCGCTGCCGTGCAAGTACACGATCACCGGGAACGGGCCGTCGCCCTCGGGGGTGTAGATCCGGACGGGTAGATCCGCCGTCGGCCCAGGGATGAACCGATGGCTGACCGCGGCCACGGGCTGCGGCGGACCCTGCAGGTCGACGAACGCCCACGCGGCCTGGCGAGCCTCCTGGACTGTCATGTGCTCGAAGGGCGGCTGGCCGGCCTCGCGCATCTGCTCGAGCAAGGCCTGAGCCTGCGGATCCAGTGGCATCTTCGCCTCCTGCGACATGTTGTGGCGTACATCACAACGGTCGCCCGACCCTGGCGAGGAGTCAAGGATTTACGAGGCTGCGAGCCGCAGCAGCGCCACCTGACCTGCGTCCCGTTGGGGAGGGACGAGAATGGTTCGCGGCTCCAGCAAGACAGGAAGAGCCTGCTTGGCGTCCGACAGGCGTCGGCTGACGTCGTCGTGCTGAACTCACCGCTGGCGCCCTGACCGCAGGAGGGTGACTCCCCCTGGCCGACCGACCCCGGTTCGGTCCCGCGCGCAGGATCGACCCACGGCGCCTGTGGGCGTCGATGATCAGATGGTGCTGCGAGCCCGGGTAGCCTGCTTTGACACCGCATCGACCTTGAGCGAGATGAGGCGGCCGTTCTCTCGAATCGCATCTTAAGCTGTCGGTGCCCTACTTTCCGAACTCGAGTCCAAGTTCGACACCGCCTTCGATCCTGACGGAGCATCTCGGCCACGGAAGTGGATCTATCCGGTGGGACCTGGACCGGCGCGCGACCGCGGAGATCCCTCGGGGGGCCGGCCGCGTATTTCACCGACCCGGTCATCGCGGCCGATGTCGAGGAGGAGGTGGACCTGTTCGTCCTCGACAAAGCGGCCCAGGACGGAGAGGTCACGATGGGTGTATCCCCCGGTTCTGGACAGCACACGAGAAGTACGGAAGGCCCGCCAAACCGCGGATCGCGACGCTCCGGGCAGTCATGAAGCACCTCGACGCGGTATCTGGCTGAGCTGGCTCTCACTGACCGGAAGGAGTCGCTATCGGACCAAGCCGGGACGTCGCGGCGAGCTGCGTATCCGCGACGGATCGGCCGGCTGGACGCGGCCGACCGCGCATCGGTGCCGCCTTCCGTGAAGACCGTCCCGGTTCCCCGGCCCGTGGGACCGGTCGATCATGCCGAGGGGCTGCGGCCCTGTGAAGGTGGTCGACGTCGCGGACGGACCCACCGGAGGAGCGGACAGTGGACCTGACACAGGACTCGTGGAGCGGTTCGGAGGAGGGCGCGGCGGCCCTGCTCTCGACGATAATTCGGCAGCGCAGCGTCTCGGGCGACCCGGCCGGGCAGATCGCGGTGATCGAGACGGTGCTCCGTGCGGTACGGACGCTCGTCCCCGACGTCCGGTGCGAGACCGACCTCGATGGGCCACATCCCTGGGCGCTGCTGACCACCGACGCCGCCGGGCCGGCCGGACGCCTGCTGTTCGCCTGCCACGTCGACACCGTGCCGGTCGGCTCGACGGCTGACTGGAGCATCGACCCGTTCGGCGGGGAAATCGCCGACGGCCTGGTCCACGGGCGCGGGGCGTCGGACATGAAGGCCGGAGTGGTCGCATCGGCGGCCGCCCTGGTCGAGGCCTGCCGCCGGGGAGCGCCGGCCGCACTGCTGCTGACCAGCGACGAGGAGATCGGCTGCCTGGGCGCCGCGGCGGCGCGTGACGCGGGGCGCGAGCTCGCGCCCCGCGCGGTCGTGATCCCCGAGGCGACCCGCAACCGGGCGCACCTGGGGCACCGCGGGGCCCTCTGGCTCCGCGTCGTCTCCCGCGGTCGCGCGGCGCACGGCAGCACGCCCGAGCTCGGGGTGAACGCGATCGCGCGCCTGGTCGACCTCACCGTCCGGGCGCGCGCGGAGCTCCCGCTGGCCGAGGACCCCTACCTCGGCCCGGAGACGTGCAACCTCGGCACACTGCGCGGCGGCACGGCGACCAACATCGTCCCCGACCACGCCGAGGCCCACCTCGACCACCGCACCGTCGGCGACGGCAGCGAGATCCTGTCGTGGTGGCAGCGCCAGCCCGAGGCGGACGAGGTGTCCGTGGCCTCCCGGCTCCCCGCGGTGAAGACCGACGCGGACGATCCCTGGG